>CALMYE010000238.1 GCA_937873425.1 uncultured Sphingopyxis sp.
GGCGGTCCCGGGCGGGCACCCCCCCCCCGGGCCCCCCGGCGGGCGCGGCGAGGGGCGCCCCGGCCCCCCCCCAACCCCCCCCCCCCGGGGCGCCCCCCCCCCCCCGCCGCGGAAGCGCCCGCCGGTGATGCGACCCCTGCCGGCGATGCGACCTACGTGCCGCTGAAGCCCGAGCCGGGCGTCGGCCAGCCGGTCGATGCCGGATGGGATTTCCAGCCGCAGGTCACGCCGATCGGCGAGCAGGCCGTCTGGTTCAACAATGTGCTGCTGCTGCCGATCATCACAATCATCTCGCTGATCGTCCTCGGCCTCCTGTTGTGGGCCATCGTCCGCTATCGCGCCAGGGCGAATCCGGTGCCGTCGAAGACGACGCACAACACCTTCATCGAAATCATCTGGACCGCCATTCCGGTGCTGATCCTCGCGGTGATCGCGGTGCCGTCGATCAAGCTGCTCGCCGCGCAATATGAGCCGCCCAAGGCCGACGCGCTGACGATCAAGGTCACCGGCTATCAATGGTATTGGGGCTATGCCTATCCCGACCAGGGCATCGGCGAATATGTGTCGAAGATGCTGCCCGAGGATCAGGCCAAGGCCAATGGCGAGCCCTATCAGCTCGCGGTCGACAACCGCATGGTGGTCCCCGTCGGCCGTCAGGTGAAGCTGATCATCACCGGCGCCGACGTGATCCACAGCTTTGCGGTCCCCGCCTTCTGGACCAAGATGGACGCGGTCCCCGGCCGCGCCAACGAAACGACCTTCACCGCCAACAAGGTCGGCGTCTATTACGGCCAGTGCTCGGAGCTGTGCGGCGTCGATCACGGTTATATGCCGATCGCCGTCGAGGTGCTGCCGGTCGACAGGTGGGAGGCCTGGGTCCGCTCGCGGGGCGGCAACCCCGCCGGCCCGGAGACCGCCGCACCGGCTCCGGCCCCGGACGCTCCCGCGCCGATGGCCGCTCCCGCCGCCGCGCCGGCGACGCCGGTCGCCGCAACGACCGACACCGCTCCGGCGGCCACGAATTAAGATCAAGGGGTCCGACAGATGACCGATATCGCAGCGACTGCACCCGCGCACGGCCACGACCATGCGCATGACGACCATGACACGCCGGGCTTCTTCGTCCGCTGGTTCATGTCGACCAACCACAAGGACATCGGCTCGCTCTACCTGATCTTCGCGATCATCGCGGGCATCGTCGGCGGCGTGCTGTCGGGCATGATGCGCCTCGAGCTCGCCGAGCCGGGCATCCAGTATCTGGAGGGCTGGGCTGGTATCCTCGATCCCGCCGCGACCGAGGTGCAGGGCAAGCATTTCTGGAACGTGATGATCACCGCGCACGGCCTGATCATGGTCTTCTTCATGGTCATGCCGGCGATGATCGGCGGCTTCGGCAACTGGTTCGTGCCGCTGATGATCGGCGCGCCCGACATGGCCTTCCCGCGCATGAACAACATCAGCTTCTGGCTGACCTCGGTTGCTTTCGTCATGCTCGTCGGCTCGATGTTCGTGCCGGGCGGCAGCGGCCTCGGCGCCGGCACCGGCTGGACCGTCTATGCCCCGCTGTCGACCAGCGGCTCGGCGGGTCCGGCGGTGGACATGGCGATCTTCTCGCTCCACCTCGCGGGCGCGGCGTCGATCCTCGGCGCGATCAACTTCATCACCACCATCTTCAACATGCGCGCGCCGGGTATGACGCTGCACAAGATGCCGCTGTTCGTCTGGTCGGTGCTGGTCACCGCCTTCCTGCTGCTGCTCGCGCTGCCGGTGCTTGCCGCCGCGATCACCATGCTGCTGACCGACCGTAACTTCGGCACCACCTTCTACGACGCGGCGGGCGGCGGCGATCCGGTGCTCTACCAGCATCTCTTCTGGTTCTTCGGCCACCCCGAAGTCTATATCATGATCCTGCCGGGCTTCGGCATCGTCAGCCAGGTCATCTCGACCTTCAGCCGCAAGCCGGTGTTCGGCTATCTCGGCATGGCCTATGCGATGGTCGCGATCGGCGTCGTCGGCTTCATCGTGTGGGCGCACCACATGTTCACGGTCGGCATGAGCGTGAACCTGAAGATGTATTTCACCGCGGCGACGATGGTCATCGCGGTTCCGACCGGCATCAAGATCTTCAGCTGGATCGCCACCATGTGGGGCGGCTCGATGCGCTTCACCACGCCGATGGTGTGGGCGCTGGGCTTCATCTTCATGTTCACCGTCGGCGGCGTGACCGGCGTGGTGCTTGCCAACGGCGGCGTCGATACCGCGCTGCACGACACCTATTATGTCGTCGCGCACTTCCACTATGTGCTGTCGCTGGGCGCGGTCTTCTCGCTCTTCGCCGGCTTCTATTACTGGTTCCCGAAGATGTCGGGCCGGATGTACAGCGAGTTCCTGGGACAGCTGCACTTCTGGATCTTCTTCATCGGCGTGAACGTCCTGTTCTTCCCCCAGCATTTCCTGGGCCAGCAGGGCATGCCGCGCCGCTATCCCGACTATCCGGACGCCTATGCCTTCTGGCACCTCGTTTCGTCCTGGGGTTATGTGATCATGGGGGTCGGCGTGCTGATCTTCTTCGCGAACATCCTGTGGTCGCTGGTCGCCGGCAAGAAGGCGGCGGACAATCCGTGGGGCGAAGGCGCGACGACGCTCGAATGGACGCTGTCGAGCCCGCCGCCCTATCACCAGTTCAACGAACTGCCGCGTATCGCCTGACCGGTTTCGCCCTCTGCTGAACTTCGGCAGAGGGCGTCTCCCTCAAGGCCGGAGGATCAATTGGCGCAGAGCCTGACCCACGGCGAAGTGACGCTTCCGGCGGACTGGCGCGACCTGTTCGCGCTGACCAAGCCGCGCGTCATGTCGCTGGTCGTCTTCACCGCGCTGTGCGGCCTGCTCGCGGCGCCGCAGCCCATGCACCCGGTGCTCGCCTTTTCCTCGATCCTCGCGATCGCGCTGGGGGCGGGGGCGTCGGGCGCGCTCAACCAATGGTATGAGGCGGGTCTGGACGCGAAGATGAAGCGCACCGCCGGGCGCCCGCTGCCCGCCGGGCGGCTCGACCCGCAGACGGCGCTGCAGTTCGGCGTGGGACTCGCCGCCTTCTCGGTCTTCCTGATGCTGTTCGCGTCGAACTGGCAGGCGGCGCTGCTGCTCGCCGTGTCGATTCTCTTCTACGTCTTCGTCTATACGATGTGGCTGAAGCCGCGGACGCCGCAGAATATCGTCATCGGCGGCGCGGCGGGGGCCTTTCCGCCGCTGATCGGCTGGGTCGCCGCGACCGGCGGCGTCGCGCCGCTGCCGCTGCTGCTCTTCCTGCTGATCTTCCTGTGGACGCCGCCGCATTTCTGGGCGCTCGCGCTGTTCGTCCGCTCGGACTATGCGGCCGCGGGCATCCCGATGATGCCGGTCGTCGCGGGCGAGACGGCGACGCGGCGCCAGATCCTCTTCTATGCCGTCGTCATGGCGGCGGCGGCGATCGCGCCCTGGCCGCTTGGTTATACGGGCGCGCTCTATGGCTGGATCGCGGCGATCCTGTCGGCCGCCTTCGTCGCGCTGTCGGCGCAGGTCGGCACGCGCCGCACGGGCGAGGACGATTTGATGCAGCCCGAAAAGCGCCTCTTCGCTTTTTCGATCGCCTATCTCTTCATCCTGTTCGGCGCAGTCGTCGCCGACCGCTGGTGGCCGCTATGACCGACGAAACCCCCGAACCGTTCGATCCCGAACCCTTTGACGAGGCCGAGTATCGCCGCCGCCAGCGCAGCCGCGCGAACCTGATGGCGCTGCTGCTCGGCGCGCTCGCGATCCTCTTCTTCGCGATCACCATCGCCAAGATGCAGATCTTCCAATGACGCCGCGCCTGTCCCCCAATGCGAAGACCGCCGGCCTTGCGAGCCTGCTCGCGCTGGCGATGGTCGGCCTCGGCTTCGCGGCGGTACCGCTCTACGATCTCTTCTGCCGCGTGACCGGCTTCGGCGGCACCACGCAGGTCTATGACGAGCGCGCGGCGGCGGCCGAGCCGATCGTGCTGACCCGCACCGTGTCGGTGCGTTTCGACGCCAATGTCTCGCCGAAGCTGCCGTGGAGCTTCCGCCCCGAGCATCCGCGCGACACGGTGAGCATCGGCGCGCGCGACATGGCGATCTTCATCGCCGAGAATCATTCACCGAGCCCGGTGAAGGGAACCGCGAGCTTCAACGTCACGCCCGACGCGGCGGGCCGGTATTTCACCAAGATCCAGTGCTTCTGCTTCACCGAGCAGGTGCTGGAGCCGGGGCAGCAGATGCGCATGCCGGTGCTGTTCTTCGTCGATCCCGCGATCGTCGACGACCCCGACGCGCGCGACATTCAGGAAATCACCCTCAGCTACACCTTCCACCCTGTAGACGAGGGCAAAAAGGCGAGCTAAGGCCGCGATCGAAGACTCTTGCCGGGGCCGGCGGGCGATGGGGAATCGCCGGGGCCGGGGCGGAAAAAACGGGAATTGTGACATGGCCGGTGCCAAACAACATGACTATCACCTCGTAAATCCCAGCGTCTGGCCGCTGATCGGCTCGGTCGCCGCGCTGGTGATGTTCTTCGGCCTCGTGATGTGGATGCACGAGGATTATTTCGGCGCCTCGGGCAAGTGGGTCTTCGGCCTCGGCGTGATGGGCGTCATCGCGACCTTCTTCAGCTGGTGGTCGGACGTGATCCACGAAGCGCATACCGGCGACCATACACCGGTCGTGCAGTTGCACCTGCGCTACGGCATGATCCTGTTCATCGCGTCCGAGGTCATGTTCTTCGTCGGCTGGTTCTGGGCCTGGTTCGATTTCTCGCTCTTCCCGGTGCCAATCGAATATGCCGACGGCGCGGTGACCTCGCTGTTTGGACAGGACGGTGCCGATACGATCACCATGTGGCCGCCGAAGGGCATCGAAGTGATCGACGCCTGGTCGCTGCCCTTGCTCAACACGCTGATCCTGCTCTGCTCGGGCACGACGATCACCTGGGCGCATCATTCGCTGATCCACGGCAACCGCGACGGGCTCAAGAAGGGCCTGTGGCTGACGATCATCCTCGGCGTCATCTTCTCCGCGATCCAGGCCTATGAATATAGCGCCGCGCCTTGGCCCTTCGGTGGCAGCAACTACAGCTCGGCCTTCTTCATGGCGACCGGCTTCCACGGCTTCCACGTGCTCGTCGGCACCATCTTCCTGATCGTCTGCCTCGTGCGCACCTACAAGGGCCACTTCACGCCGAAGCAGCATTTCGGTTTCGAGGCGGCGGCCTGGTACTGGCATTTCGTCGACGTGGTGTGGCTGTTCCTCTTCATCATCATCTATGTGTGGGGCGGATGGGGCGCACCTGTCGCCGCGCACTGAGTTGACCGCGACCAGCGACAATCAAAAGGGGCAGCCGCCGGTCTGGCGCGCTGCCCTTTTTGCGCTTTGTCCCGAATGCGGCGCGCCCGGCCTGTTCGAGGGGGCGGCGAAGTTCCGCGACCGCTGTCCGTCTTGCGGGCTCGATTCGACGCGCTACAATGTCGGCGACGGGCCTGCCGCCTTTCTGACGATGATCATCGGCGCGTTGCTGATCGCCGGGGCACTGGCGCTCGATTTCGCGGTCAATCCGCCTTTCTGGGTGCATGTGATCCTGTGGGTGCCGCTGACCGTCGCCGCGGTGATCTATGGCCTGCGCGTCGCCAAGGCGGCGCTGCTGGCGAGCGAGCATCAGCGCCAGGCGGCCGAAGGACGCCGCGTGGACGATCGCGATGACTGAGCCGGAGGCCCCGGAGCCCCGCTGGCCGCTGATCCCGACGATCCTCGTCCTCGCGGCGGTGGCGGCGATGATCGCGCTCGGCGTCTGGCAGCTTCAGCGCAAGGGTGAGAAGGAAGCGCTGATCGCGCTCTATCAGCGCAACATGGCGATGTCGGGGACGGTCGCCTATCCCGCGCTGCCGCCGGTTCCCGACGCGATGCTCTATCGCAAGAGCGGCGTGACCTGCCTCGAGCCGATCCGCTGGGACCCGCGCAGCGGCAGCGACCGCAAGGGACGCCGCGGCTTTCGCATGATCGCCGACTGCCGCACCGGCGCCGAAGGGCCGGGCGTGCTCGTCGATCTCGGCACCGCCGACGATTTCACGCCGCCCGACTGGAAAGGCGGCACGGTGCAGGGGACGATCGTTCCCGGGCCCGAACAGCCGACCTTTATCGAACGATGGACGGGCAGGGCGGTGCCCGCGCGCGCGATGCTCGTCGCCGACGAACCGGCGCCGGGCCTGCGCGCCAGCGCCGTCCCCTCGGCCGCCGATACGCCGAACAACCATCTCGCCTATGCCGGGCAGTGGTTTCTTTTCGCCATCGCGGCGCTGATTATCTATATATTGGCGGTCCGCCGCCGCTTGCAGCGGTGACGGCGCGCGGCTAGGCGCTTCACCGTCATGGACTATATCAGCACCCGCGGCAGCGCGCCGACCCTCGACTTCCGTGCCGCCACCCTCGCGGGGCTCGCCAGCGACGGCGGGCTCTATGTTCCGGCGGAGTGGCCGCGGTTTTCGCCGGACGAGATCGCTGCGCTCGCGGGCCTCGACTATGTCGAGACGGCGGTGCGCGTCATGGCCCCCTTCGTGGCGGGCGTGCTGTCGGAGGACGAGCTGCGCACCCTCTGCAAGGCCGCCTACGGCCGCTTCGGCCATGACGCGGTGACGCCGCTCGTTCAGCTCGACCATCGCCACTGGCTGCTCGAACTCTTCCACGGTCCGACGCTGGCGTTCAAGGACGTCGCGCTGCAACTGCTCGGCCAGTTGTTCGAGACGTTCCTTGCAGGCGGCGATACCGACCTCACCATTGTCGGCGCGACCTCGGGCGACACCGGCTCGGCGGCGATCGAGGCGGTGGCGGGGCGCGAGCATATCCGCATCTTCATGCTCCATCCCGAAGGCCGGGTCAGCGACGTGCAGCGGCGCCAGATGACGACGGTGCTCGCCCCCAACGTCCACAATATCGCGATCGATGGCAGCTTCGACGACGCGCAGGCGATGGTGAAACGGCTGTTCGGCGACGCCGAGGCGCGCGATGCGCTGACCCTGTCGGCGGTGAACAGCATCAACTGGGCGCGGCTGATGGCGCAAATCGTCTATTATTTCTACGCCGCCGTCCGCCTCGGCGCGCCGCAGCGTCCCGTTGCGTTCAGCGTTCCCACCGGCAATTTCGGCGACGTGTTTGCAGGCTATGTCGCGGCGCGCATGGGGCTGCCGGTCGCGCGGCTGGTCGTCGCGACCAACGTCAACGACATCCTCCACCGCGCGCTGACCAGCGGCGATTACAGCGCGGGCGGCGTCACCCCCACCGCGACACCGAGCATGGACATCCAGGTCAGCAGCAATTTCGAACGGCTGCTCTTCGACCTCGCGGGCCGCGACGGCGCGGCGATTGCCGGCATGATGACCGAGTTCGACCGCAGCCGCGCGATGACCATCCCCGCCGACATGCTGTCGGGCGCACGCGATCTCTTTTCCAGCGCCCGCATCGACGGCGACGGCATGGCGCTCGCACTGCGCTGGGCGCAGGAGCATGGCGGCCAGATCATCGACCCGCACAGCG
Organism: uncultured Sphingopyxis sp.; assembly: GCA_937873425.1. Taxonomy (GTDB): domain Bacteria; phylum Pseudomonadota; class Alphaproteobacteria; order Sphingomonadales; family Sphingomonadaceae; genus Sphingopyxis. Next base: position 7,575 of record CALMYE010000238.1, read on the forward strand.
CGGTCGGCCTCGCCGCCGCGCGCGCGCTGGAGATCGACGCCGACGTGCCGGTGGTCACCCTCGCGACCGCGCATCCGGCGAAGTTCCGCGACGCGGTCGAGCGCGCGACCGGCGTGCGCCCGCCGCTCCCCGCGCGGCTCGGCAACATCTTCGAGCGCGAGGAGCGCTATCAAAAGCTGCCGGGCGATTATGACGCGGTGAAGGCCCATATCCTCGCGGAAGCGGCGCGTGGCTGACCTGCCGCCGCTGGTCACGCTGATCGGCGAGGCGTGGGACGATTACGGGCTGATCGACAGCGGCGGCGGGCGCAAGCTCGAACGCTATGGCCCCTACCGCTTCATCCGCCCCGAACCGCAGGCGATGTGGGCGCCCGCGCTGCCCGACAGCGAATGGGAGGCTGTCGATGGCGAGTTCATCCCGGCCTCCGACGACGACGGCGGCGGCCGCTGGTATTTCGGCAAGCCCGTCCCCGCCGAGGGCTGGCCGCTCGGCTGGCGCGAGACGCGCTTCACCGCGAGTTGCACGCCGTTTCGCCACCTCGGCTTCTTCCCCGACATGGCGCCGGTGTGGGACTGGTTGCGGGGGACGGTCGCCGGCAAGCCCGATCCCGCCTTCCTCAACCTCTTCGGCTACACCGGCGTCGGCAGCCAGGCGCTCGCCGCCGCGGGCGCATCGGTCACCCATGTCGACGCGTCGAAGAAATCGGTGGCGCAGGCGCGCGACAATGCCGCGCTCGCGGGCATGGCGGAAAGGCCGATCCGCTGGATCGTCGACGACGCCGGCAAGTTCGCCGCGCGCGAGGTGCGGCGCAGGCGGCGCTACGATGCCATTCTGCTCGACCCGCCCAAGTTCGGCCGCGGTCCGGGCGGCGAACGCTGGCAATTGGAGGAGGGGCTGGCGTCGCTACTCGCCGACTGCCGGCAATTGCTCGACGCCGATAGCCGCGCGCTATTCCTCACCGTCTATGCCGTGCGCATGTCGGCGCTCGCGATCGGCGAGCTGCTCGCACAGCTGTTCGCCGACCTCCCCGGCAAGGTCGAATGCGGCGAACTCGCGGTGCGCGAGGAAGCGCGCGGACTGCTGCTGCCGACGGCGATCTTCGCGCGCTGGAGCCGCTGAACCGTTCTAGGTGCCGGGGCTGTCGGTCGCCGGGGCCAAGCCGCCCGAATCGATCACGTCGGTGGCCAGGCCGCGCGCGTGGCGCCGGATCTGCTCCCATTCGGCATTGGTCCGGCACATGCGCGTCTTGCGCACCTGCGAGCCCGTCTGGTCGAAGGTGCGGCAGACGATATATTGGCGGTCGTTGCGCGTCAGTTTCTCGTTATGCGCCTTGATCTGCGCGCCCGTCATCGTCTGCGGATTGATCGGGGCGCTGGCGTCGCCCGCCGCTTGCGCCGCGCCGGGAAGGGCCAGCGACGCGAGAAGGAGGGGAAGGGCGAGGACGGGGACATGCTTCATGGATAACTCCTGCACTCGTCGGAGCGGGAATGATTCTGCGCAAAGGACTAAGCGTCCCGAATCGCTGTGTCAAATGCCTGATACAGCGGGTAGCGGGTCGGTTTGAATTTCCGCTTCGGCGAAGGGCCGATCTCTTGTTTCCTTCGTCATGCTGGCTGCGGCGATGGCCTCGCTGTTTCAGCATCCATGGCCGGACCTCGAATTTGAAGCTGCGAAGTGAAAGCGAAAGAGACAGCGGAACCCCCGCCTTCGCAGGGACATGCTGGTGCTTCATTCAAGGTCGATCCCGCCCCAACCGGCGGCGTTCCGGCGCGTGAACGGCCATGCGCCGATCAGCAGCCCGGCCGCTCGACGATCATCGCCGCACCCACCCCCATCGCGCCGGTCAGCACGACCAGCCCGTAGCGTCCGGCGCAGGCGTCGAGCGCGTCGAGCAGGGTCGAGGTTAGGATTGCGCCACTCGCGCCCATCGGATGCCCTTTCGCCAGATGGCCGCCGCCGACATTGACCTTTGCGGGATCGGCATCGCGGTCGCGCAGAAATTTGGCGATGGTGACGGCGAAAGCCTCCATGAACTCGATGCGGTCCATGTCGGCGAGGCGCAGACCGGTGCGCGCCAGCACCTTGTCCATCGCGGCGAATCCCGCGGTCAGCGACGCCGCGGGATCGCCGCCGCTCTCTGCAAAGGCGACGACGCGCGCCCGCGGCGCCGGGCCGAGCCCTGCGGCTCCGACCAGCGTCAGCCCCGCGCCGTCGCAGATGGGCGGCGCGTGCGCGACGCCGTGGAGCGGCGCGAAGCGCTGTCCTTCCAGCGCGTCCGCATATTGGTCCTGCAATTCGCCAAAGGCCGGCGGCGCGGCGGCGAGCGAGTCCGCCGTCGTCTGCGGCCGGATACACTCTTCGCCCGTCAGCGCCCCAGTGGCGATGCGCGAGGCTTGCAGCGCTACGTCCTTCTCGGCGGCCGCCGCCTTCTGCTGCGAAGCGAGGGCGACGGCGTCGAGTTCGGCGCGGGCGATGCCTTCGGCATGAGCGAGCCGGTCGGCGGCCAGCACCGGCGGCACGAAGCGCGCGCGCGGCGGCAATTCCTCATTGGTGTAGAAGCCCGCCCGGTCGCCGAGGAAGGGCGCCGCGCTCATCGACTCGACCCCGCCTGCCAGCGCCACGCTGATCTCGCCGCTCGCGACCTTCGCCACCGCCTGGCCGATCGCCGACAGGCCCGAAGCGCAATAATTGTTGAGGCTGTGCGCCGCGCAGGCGTCGGGCAGCCCGGTGTGCAGCTTCGCCAGCATCGCGATATGCCCACCCTGCGCGCCGCTCTGCGTGACGCAGCCGAGGATCAGCGCCTCGGGCGCAAAATTGCCGCAGCGCGCGGCCAGCGCCGCCGCCTGCCCGCGCACCAGTTCCTGCGGGCTCAGCCCGGCAAGCCCGCCGCCCTCGCGCGCCTTGCCGCGCGGCGTCCGCACCGCGTCATAGAGATAGACGCCGGCCAAATCAGACGCCGACGACGAAACTGACCGCGGTCGTCGCGCTGCCGCCGACGTTGAAGGTCGCGATATTCCTTGCGCCTTCGACCTGATAGTCGCCCGCATTGCCGGTTACCTGCCGCCACCCGTCGAGCAGCATCCGCACCCCCGTGGCGCCGACCGGATGGCCGAGCCCGATCAGCCCGCCTGACGGATTGACCGGCAGCCTGCCGCCGAGCGCGATGGTGCCGTCCTCGACCGCGCGCCAGCTTTCGCCCGGCGCGGTGATGCCGAAATGGTCGATCGCCATATATTCGGTGATCGAGAAGCAATCATGCACCTCGACCCCGTCGCAGGCATATATGTCGGGCATCCCGGCGCGGGCGAGGGCGTCCATCATCGCCTTGCGCACGCTCGGGAAGACATAGGGTTCGCCGCGGCTACCCGCGACCTTGGTCGAATAGAGCAGGGGAGCCGTCGCATGGCCCCAGCCCTTGATGCGCGGGATCGCGTCGATCGAAATGCCGCGCCGCTTCGCATAAGCCTCCGCCACCGCGCGCGACGCAAGAAAGACCGCCGCTGCGCCGTCGGTGACCTGCCCGCAATCGGACTTGCGCAGGCTTCCCTCGATCAGCGGATTGACGTCGTCATTCTCGCCCAGATGATCGTCGGTGATCGCCCAGCCGCGCGTCTGCGAATGCGGGTTTTTCTTGGCATTGGCGAAGTTGTTTGCCGAAATCCCGCGCAGATAGGCGCGGTCGAGCCCGAAGCGCTCCTCATATTCCTCCGCCACCCGCGCGAACATATAGGGCCACAGATAGCGCGCCTCCTGCGCCTCGCGCCCCGCCCAGGCGGCGGCGCCGAGATATTCGGCGGCGCGCTG
>CALMYE010000239.1 GCA_937873425.1 uncultured Sphingopyxis sp.
TGAAGCCGCATTTCGACGCGGTGTTGACGATCAGCAGCACCTTGCCGCGATAGTCGGCCAGCGGCTGCGACTCGCCGCCGGGCAGCTTCGCCGAAAGATCGTAGAGGGCCATCGTGCGTCTCCTTCAAAGCCCCTCCCCTTCAGGGGAGGGGTTGGGGTGGGGCTCGCGGCGTAGCGCAACGCCCGATGCCCACCCCGCTGCGACTAGCGGCCCTTCGACAAGCTCAGGACCGCAAGTCTCGCTACCCCTCCCCTGAAGGGGAGGGGTTTTGGGAAGTTTATCCCTCTATCCGCCCTTCGTGCAAGCGCAGCACACGGTCCATGCGCGCCGCCAGCCGCTCGTTGTGCGTCGCGACCAGCGCCGCCGAGCCGTGATCGCGCACCAGCCCCACGAATTGCTCGAACACCTTATCGGCGGTCGCCTCGTCGAGATTGCCCGTCGGTTCGTCGGCCAGCACCAACAGCGGCCGGTTCGCCAGCGCGCGCGCCACCGCGACGCGCTGCTGCTCGCCGCCCGACAGCTTGCTCGGCTTGTGGTGCAGCCGCTCGGCGAGCCCGAGCCGCCCGAGCAGGTCGGCGGCGCGCTCCTCGGCTTGCAATTGCTTCGCGCCGCGGATCAGCTGCGGCAGCACGACATTCTCGATGGCGTTGAAATCGGGGAGCAGGTGGTGGAACTGATAGACGAAGCCGATCTTCTCGCGCCGCGTCTGCGTCCGCCGTCCCTGGTCGAAGCGCGTGACGTCCTCGCCGTCGATGCGGATCACGCCCTCGAAGCCGCCTTCGAGCAGGCCGACCGCCTGCAGCATCGTCGACTTGCCCGATCCCGAAGGGCCGAGCAGCGCGACGATCTCGCCGCGGCGAAGCTCGGCGTTCACACCGCGCAGCACGTCGATGGTGACCTCGCCCTGGGTGAAGCTGCGCTTCAGATCGACGAGTTGGAGCGCTGCATCACTCATAGCGCAGCACCTGCACGGGATCGGTATTCGCCGCCTTGAACGCGGGATAGAGCGTCGCGAGGAAGCTGAAGACGATCACCATGATCGCGATGCCGGCGATCTCGAACGGGTCGGGCTTCGCGGGCAGCTCGGTCAGGAAGCGGATCGACGGGTCCCACAAAGGCTGGCCGGTCAGCCATTCGATCCCGCGCTGCACCGGCCGGCGGAAATAGAGCAGGCCGAAGCCCAGGACCATGCCGATGACCGTCCCGGTGATGCCGATCGACAGGCCGATCGCCATGAAGATGCGCATCACCGCGTCGCGCGGCGCGCCCATGGTGCGCAATATCGCCATGTCGCGCGTCTTGGCCCGCACCAGCATGATCAGCGAGGAGACGATGTTGAACGAGGCGACGAGGATGATCAGCGACAGAATCACGAACATCGCGACGCGCTCGATCGACAGTGCCTCGAACAGCGCGCTGTTCATTGACCGCCAGTCGGCGATCACCGCCTGCGCCGCGACCTTTTGCTGCAACGGCGCCAGCACCTGCCCGACGCGGTCGGGGTCGCTGATCTTGATCTCGATCATCCCGACCTGGTCGCCGGTGAGCAGCAAGATCTGTGCGTCCTCCATCGGCATGACGACATAGGCCTTGTCGAAATCATAGACGCCGATCTCGAACACCGCGGCGACCCGGTAGCTGATCTCGCGCGGCACCGTGCCGAAGGGCGTAGAGCGGCCCGCGGGGTTGATGATCGTGATGTGCGATCCGACCATCGCGCCCAGCCGCTTCGCCAGTTCGGTGCCGATCGCGACCTGCCCCGACCCCGGCGTCAGCTGATCGAGGCTGCCCTGCTGGATCTTGCCGCCCAGCACCTCGTTGCGGCGGATGTCCTCGACCGTCATGCCGCGCACCAATATGCCCTCGACGCGGCCGTTGAAGGTGGTGAGCAACGGCTGTTCGATCAGCGGCGTCGCCGACACCACGCCGGGCGTCGCCTTCGCCTGCTTCAGCACATCGCGCCAGTCGTCGAGCCGCCCGCCGAACCCTTGGACGACGGCATGGCCGTTCAGGCCGACGATCTTGTCGAACAGGTCGGCGCGCACGCCGTTCATCACGCTCATCACCACGACCAGCGTCGCGACCCCCAGCATCACCGCGATGAAGCTGAACGCCGCCGCGACGAAGATGAAGCCCTCGCCGCGGTGCGGCAGCAGATAGCGCTTGAAGATGGTGCGCTCATAGGGACGCAGGATCATGAGGCAGCCGGTCCCTCGAACGCGCGGAAAGATGCGGTCATCCCGCCGCTTTAGGGGGCGGTCCCGGCGCTGGCAATGGGCGGCGTCGCGCGCGCTGTTGCGAGTGAATCGCAGAATCTGTTGCCCATCGGCCACAGCGCGCCGCAAAGTGATGCCGCGACGGTTGCGGGAGGGTGACAATCCCGTGCGAGCGGCCTAGCCCATCGTCTCTGGTTCAACGCGGCCCAAAGGCCCGGCTCCAGGGAGTGCAGGCCCTTCGCCTGGCCTGCGCAAAGGGGGATGGCGACGTTCGTCACAGGCGCCCGGGTTTCGCAAAGCGAAGCCCGGGCGTTGTGATTCCGACGCGAAGCATCGCCCCCGCGCAGGCAGGGGCCGCAGTCGGTTTACGCAGCAACACAGAAAAAGGCCGACAGCGGCCCCCGTCTGCGCGGGGGCGACGGCTATTTTCGGGCCGTCACCCCTCGCTTTCGCTGATATCCTCGAGCGTATCGACATCGAGCACGCGCACGCGGCCCTGTTCGAGCGCGATGATCCCCGATTCCTCCCAGCTGCGAAGCTGGCGGTTGATATGCTCGCGGCTCATGCCGGCGAAATTACCGAGTTCGGTCTGACTGAGTTCGACCCGCTGCGCCGTCTCGACATCCGTGCGGATCAGGCGCCGGAGGTAGCGCGCGAGGCGCGGGCCGGAGGCATAGGCGCGGTCGCTCTCGATCGTCTGGTCGGCGGTGCGCAGCCGCCGCGCAAGCTGCTGCATCAGCGACCAGGCGAATTCGGGATGGCTCGCGGCGAAGTCGCGCATCGCATTGCGCCCGAGCTGGAGTGCGGCGCCGGCGCTGGTCGCGGTCACCGAGGCGGTGCGCTCGCCGCCGTCGAGCAGCGCGATCTCCCCCAGCACGGCGCCCGGCTCGGCATAGGCGAGCACGATCTCGCGCCCGCCGGCGGTCAGCATCGACACGCGCGCGCTGCCCTCGGTCAGGATCAGCAGGCTGTCACCGGCGTCGCCCTGCGCGAGCAATTCCTTGCCCTTGACGAACTGGATCTGCACCGCGCGCCCGGCGATGTCCGCCCAGTCCTGAAGCGAGAGGCCGGAGAAAATGCTGTCGGGGCCCTGAAGCTCGGCAAGTCTCGCATGATCCATAGCCCCGTTTCCCCTGTTTGCGCCCCGCCCGGCGTCAGACCAATCGGCTGTGCTTCACCGCCGCTTCGATGAAGCCCTTGAACAGCGGATGCGGATCGAAGGGCTTCGACTTGAGCTCCGGATGGAATTGCACCCCGATGAACCAGGGATGGTCCGGCCGCTCGACGATTTCGGGCAGCATGCCATCGGGCGACATGCCTGAAAAGACCAGACCGCCTTTTTCGAGGTTTTCGCGATAGGCGCCGTTCACCTCATAGCGGTGGCGGTGGCGCTCGCTGATCTCGTTCGCGCCATAGACGGCGGCGACATGGCTGTTCGGCGACAGCTTCGCATCATAGGCGCCGAGCCGCATCGTGCCGCCCAGATCGGTGTCGGCGCCGCGCTGCTGCAACCCCTCGGCGCTCATCCATTCGGTGATCATGCCGACGACCGGTTCTTCGGTCGGCCCGAATTCGGTACTCGACGCGCCCGCGATGCCGCTGGTGTTGCGCGCGCCCTCGATGCACGCCATCTGCATGCCGAGGCAGATGCCGAAGAAGGGCACGCCGCGCTCGCGCGCGAAGCGGACGCTCGCGATCTTGCCTTCGGACCCGCGCTCGCCGAAACCGCCGGGGACGAGGATGCCGTGCACCGGCTCGAGATTGGCGGCGAGGTCGCCGTCGCTCTCGAACATCTCGGCATCGAGCCAGCGGATATTGACCTTCACCCGGTTCGCCATGCCGCCGTGAACCAGCGCCTCGTTCAGGCTCTTGTAGGCGTCGGGAAGCGAGACATATTTGCCGACCACCCCGATCGTCACCTCGCCCTCGGGGTGCTGCTTGCGGTCCATGATGTCGTACCAGCGGGTCAGGTCGGGTTCGGGCGCGTCGTCGATGCCGAAGGCGCGCAACACTTCGCCGTCGAGCCCCTCGCCATGATATTGCACCGGCACCGAATAGATGGAGTCGGCGTCGAGCGCGGGGATCACCGCTTCCTTCCGCACGTTGCAGAATTGCGCGATCTTCGCGCGCTCGCCGTCGGGCAGCGGCTTTTCGCAGCGGCACAGCAATATGTCGGGCTGCACGCCCAGCGAGGCGAGCTCGCGCACGCTGTGCTGGGTCGGCTTGGTCTTCAGCTCGCCCGCCGCGGCGATATAGGGGACCAAAGTGACATGGACCGACAGCGTCTTGTCGCGCCCCTCCTCGTTCCTCAGCTGGCGGATCGCCTCGATGAAGGGCAGCGATTCGATGTCGCCGACCGTGCCGCCGATCTCGCACAGCACGAAATCGAGGTCGTCGATCTCGGCGCGGGCGAAGGCCTTGATCGCGTCGGTAACATGCGGGATCACCTGCACCGTCGCGCCCAGATAGTCGCCGCGCCGTTCCTTGGCGATGATGTCGCGATAGATGCGGCCCGAAGTGACATTGTCGCTCTGCCGCGCCGCGACGCCGGTAAAGCGTTCGTAATGGCCGAGGTCGAGGTCGGTTTCGGCCCCGTCGTCGGTCACATAGACCTCGCCGTGCTGATAAGGCGACATCGTCCCCGGATCGACGTTCAGATAGGGATCGAACTTGCGGATGCGGACACGATAGCCACGCGCTTGCAGCAATGCGGCGAGACTTGCCGCCATCAGACCTTTGCCAAGCGAGGAGACCACGCCGCCGGTAATGAAAATGAACCGCGCCATGGGAGGAGAGACTTACTCAAAGGGAGGGTGACGGCGCAAGCCGTCGAATCGCACGGACGTGAAAAATTCCGCTGCGGCGAATGCGAAGGGCGCCCGACGGCGCCCGGCGTTACTTCTTTTCGGGAGCGGGCGCCGTGTCGGCCGCGCCGGCGGCGGCCGCCGCGGCGAGCGGATCGTCGACCGGCTGCGGCTGCGCCGGGGCGGTCAAGGGGCTAGCCGTGCCGCTCGCGGGCTGCGCGCTCTTCGACAGCGACGTATCGATCGTCGAGGCGCCGCGGCCGCCGACCGAAGCCATCGCCGCGAGGACGATCGACAGGCCGACGAACAGGCAGGCGAGAATGGTGGTCGCGCGGGTCATGAAATCCGCCGCGCCGCGCGCCGACAGCATGCCGCCGGGGCTGCCCCCGACGCCGAGGCCGCCGCCTTCCGACTTCTGCATCAGGATGACGCCGATCATCGCGGCGCCGACGATCGCCTGGACGACGAGCAGGAAGAGGAAGAGGTTGGACATCGGGATTCCTGAAACGGGTGTGGCCGCCGACCGGCCGATCTGGCGGCCCACATAGAGGCGAAGCGGCGCTTCTTCAACCCGCAAGCGGGAAACGCGCGTCGGCTCGACCAAATTCCTTCTCCCTTGATGGGAGAAGGATATGAAGCCTTATCGCGAAGCGATTAGGCGCAGTTGGATGAGGGTGATGGCGCGGCCTTGCGCCTTCGTTTCAGGCCGCGAGCGCACCCCCACCGCTGCGACTAGGCAGCAAGCTGCCAAGTCTCGCCGCCTCCCCCATCAAGGGGGAGGAACAGCTTCCTATCCCAGCCCCGCCGCCGCCGCGACGATGGGCACGAACTTCGCCGCGGTCAGGCTCGCGCCGCCGACCAGCGCGCCGTCGACGTCGCCCGTGCCGAGCAGTTCGGCGGCATTGTCGCCGTTGACCGACCCGCCGTAGAGGATGCGAAGCCGCCCCGCGCCTGCACCGATGCGCTCGCCCAAGGCGGCGCGGATCGACCCGTGCATCGCCGCGACATCCTCGACGGTCGGCACCAGCCCGGTGCCGATCGCCCAGATCGGCTCATAGGCGATGGCGAGGCGCGCCGCATCGAAGGCCCCGGGCAGCGATTCGCGCACCTGCGCCAGCACATGGTCGATCGCGCCGCCCGATTCGCGCACCTCGCGCGGTTCGCCGACGCACAGGATGACGTCGAGCCCGGCGGCGAGCGCCGCCTCCGCCTTCGCCTTCACATCGGCATCGCTTTCGCCGAAGCCCTCGCGCCGCTCGCTGTGGCCGACGATCGTCAGCGTCGCGCCCGCATCGGCGAGCATCGGCGCGGCGACCGATCCGGTGAAGGCGCCCGATGCGGCGGCGTGGCAATCCTGCCCGCCGACGGCGGCGCCGGGCACCGCTCCCGCCAGCGCCCCGATCAGCGTGAAGGGCGGGCAGATGGCGACATCCACCGACGGATGCGCCGCGGCGGCGGCGAAGATCGCCCGCGCCTCGCCGATCGACTCCGTCAGGCCGTTCATCTTCCAGTTGCCGACCACATATTTGCGCCGCGCCATCGCCTGTTCCTTTCCTTGGGCATTCGCGGACGGAATCTGTCCCCATACCGTAGCCCTGAGCCTGTCGAAGGGCGCTTCTCACAGATAGGCGCCCTTCGACAGGCTCAGGGCTACGGTGAAGGGCCGTTCCGCCAAACTCGCGATGCCCTAGCGGGGTAGAGGCGAATGAAGCAAGTCCGGCCCGTGCGCCTTTCCCGCCTTGAAGCCTTCGCATCCGCCGCCTAAAGCAGCGCCGAACCGCGCCTCCCGCGCACCATTCGAAAGACCGCCCGTCCGATGATTACCGCGATCCGCCGCCTCTTTTCCTCCGCGCTCGGCAAGTTCATCGCCCTGGCCTTCGTCGGCCTCGTCGGCCTCGCCTTCGCGCTCGGCGACGTCACCGGCATGTCGAACTTCAGCGGCTTCGGCGGCGGCGGCAACAATATCGCGCGCGTCGGCGACGAGGATATCGGCTATGCCGAGCTGCGCGAGCAGGTGCGCCGCGACCTCGAGCAGGCGCGCCAGCAGCAGCCGGGGCTGTCGATGGAGGCCTATATCGAGGGCGGCGGACTCCAGCAGTCGCTCGACAAGCTGATCGACGGCCTCGCCTTCCATCAATATGCCCGCGAGCTGGGCTTCGGGATCAACAAGCGGCTGGTCGATGGCCGCATCGCCGACATACCGGTCTTCGCCGGTGTCACCGGCCAGTTCGATCAGACGCGTTATGCCGCCTTCCTGCGCGACAACCGGATTACCGAGGCGCAGTTGCGCGCCGACATCGAGGGGCAGTTGTTCGCCGAACAGCTCGCGGCGCCGGTCGGCGCCATGCCGCGCGTCGGACAGGGCATGGCCATGCCCTATGCCGCGCTGCCGCTCGAGGAACGGCGCGGCGAGGCGGTATTCATCCCGGCGAGCAGCTTTGCCCCCGCCAGCGATCCGGGCGACGCCGCGCTCCAGACCTATCTGACGCAGAACCGCACCCGCTTCAGCATCCCCGAGCGCCGGGTGATCCAATATGCGGTCTTCGATCGCGCCATCGCGCCCGCCCCCGCGGTGACCGACAAGGAAATCGCCGATCTCTACAAGGCGAATGCCGAACGCTTCGCCGCCAGCGAAACGCGCCGCTTCATGCAGGTGATCGCTCCCGACCAGGCGACCGCGAACGCCATCGCCGCCAGGGTCCGCGGCGGCACCCCGCTCACCGCCGCTGCGACGGCGGCCGGCCTCTCTGCTGCCTCGACCGGAACGGTCACCCAGTCCGCCTATGCGGCGCTCACCAATACGGCGGCCGCCAGAACCGCCTTCGCCGCCGGGCGCGGCGACGTGCTGGGTCCGACGCAGACCGGTCTCGGCTGGACGGTGGCGCAGGTCGACGCGATCACCGTGACGCCGGCGAAGACGCTCGCCGAGGCGACCCCGGAAATCCGCGCCCAGCTCGAACAGGCCAAGGCGAACGAAGGGATCTTCAATTTCTACAACGCGATCCAGGACGCGGTGAACGGCGGCGCGGCGATCGAGGAGATCGCCGAGACCAACAAGCTGACCCTGGTCGAAACGCCGGCGCTGCTCCCGAGCGGCCGCTCGCCGGCGCAGCCCGGTTTCGCGCTGGCGCCCGAGTTCGCGCCGCTGCTCGCCCAGGCGTTCCAGGGCGGCGAAGAGGGCGAGGCGCATCTGGCGACACTGGTCGAGAACGAGAAATTCGCCGTTTATGCGATCAAGTCGATCGTCGCCGCCGCGCCGCCGCCCTTCGCGCAGATCCGCGCCGACCTGCTCGCCGACTGGAAGCTCGCGCAGGGCCAGCGCGCCGCGCGCGACAAGGCGCGCGCGCTGATCAAGGCGGTCGAGGGCGGCCAGGGCTTCGCCGAGGCGGCGCGCGCCGCCGGCCCCAACATCGGCACGGTGCAGACGATCGGCGGCCGCCGCGGCGAACTGGGCGCCGGCGGACAGCCGATTCCGCCCGAACTCGCCCTGCTCTTCTCGATGGCCGAAGGCAGCGTCAAGACGCTCGAAGTCCCCGGCAACCGCGGCTGGATGGTCCTGTCGCTCGCCAAGGTGAACCGTCCCGATCCGAAGGCGGTCGATCCCGAAATCGTCGCGTCGGTGGCCGGTCAGCTCGGCCCCGCCTTCGGCAACGAACTGGTCACGCAGATGATGGCCGACGCCCGCAAGCGCGTCGGCGTCCAGATCAACGACAAGCTGCTCGAGCAACTGCGAAAAGAGCTGACCGGCGATCTGCCGGTCGCCGAATAGGGTGACGGTCGAGGGACGGGCGGCAGCGCTGGCGGCGCTCGCCCGCGGCGAGGGTGCGGTCGTCTGGCAGCGGCTGATCGCCGACGTCGAAACCCCCGTCTCCGCCGCGCTCAAGCTGATCGAACCCGGCCGCGGCGACTGGGTGCTCGAATCGGTCGAAAGCGGCGAGACGCGCGGGCGCTACAGCATGATCGGCCTCGACCCCGATTTGATGTTCGAGGTGACGGGCGATGCCGCGCGCATCAACCGCGGCTGGCGGCACGACCGCAGCGCCTTCGAGCCGCTGGAGACCGGCGCGCTGCAGGCGCTGCGCGACCTCGTCGCCGAATGCCGCTTCGCGGTGCCGGAGGGCTTGCCCAAGGCGCTGACCACGCTGGTCGGCTTCTTCGCCTATGAGACAATCGGCCTCGTCGAACGGCGCATCCCGCGCGCGCCGGGGCCGGGGCTCGGCCTCGCCGACATGATCTTCGTGCGGCCGACCGTGATCCTGGTGTTCGACCGGCTCGCCGACGAATTGTTCCTGATCGCGCCGATCTGGCCCGATTCGGGCGGCGCGATCGACCGGATGATCGACGGCGCCGGGGAACGCCTCGACAGCATCGCCGCGCGGCTCGCGGGCGGGAACGCCCATGATGCGCGCGCATCCAGCCTGACCGATCCCGCCGCGATCACCGCCCATCCCGCGATGCCGCCCACCGAGTTCGCCGCGATGGTCGCGGCGGCGAAGGACTATATCGCCGCCGGCGACATTTTTCAGGTCGTGCTGTCGCAGCGCTTCTCGACGCCGTTCGACCTGCCGCCCTTCGACCTCTATCGCGCGCTGCGCCGCGTGAACCCCTCGCCCTTCCTCTATTTCCTCGACCTGCCCGGCTTCGCGCTGATCGGCTCCTCGCCCGAAATCCTCGTGCGCGTGCGCGACGGAGAGATCACGATCCGGCCGATCGCCGGCACCCGCCCGCGCGGCCGCACCAGCGCCGAGGACGCCGAGAATCGCGAAAGCCTGCTCGCCGATCCCAAGGAGCGCGCCGAGCATCTGATGCTGCTCGACCTCGGCCGCAACGATGTCGGCCGCGCGGCGACCGGCGGCAGCGTGACCGTCACCGACAGCTATACGGTCGAATATTACAGCCACGTCATGCACATCGTGTCGAACGTCATCGGCCGCATCGCGCCGGGCAAGGACGCGATCGACGCGCTGTTCGCGGGCTTCCCCGCCGGCACGGTCAGCGGCGCCCCGAAAGTGCGCGCCTGCCAGATCATCGCCGAACTCGAAAGCGATGCGCGCGGGCCTTATGCGGGCGGCGTCGGCTATTTCGCGCCCGACGGCAATATGGACAGCTGCATCGTGCTGCGCACCGCGATCGTCAAGGACGGCATCATGCACGTCCAGGCGGGCGCGGGCATCGTCGCCGACAGCGACCCGCTGTATGAACAGCGCGAGTGCGAGGCCAAGGCCGGCGCCCTGTTCGCGGCGGCGCGCGAGGCGGTGCGGGTCGCGGGACAAGCGGGTTACGGGCAATAGCGATCCACCCCCTCCCCTTCAGGGGAGGGGCAGCGAGACTTGGTCCGGCGTCAGCCGGACCTAGTCGCAGCGGGGTGGGCATCGAACCCTGAGCCATGCCGCCAGCCCCACCCCAACCCCTCCCCTGAAGGGGAGGGGCTTATATTTGAGCGGCTGACGCGCTAGCGTCGCGCCATGCGCTACCTCCTCGCCTCCTTCGCCCTGCTGCTCGCCGGCGCCGTTCCCGCCCAAGCCCAGATCGAAGGCGCCGCCGAAGGCGACGCGATCCTCAAGGATTTCACCTTCGCGACCGGCGAGAAGCTGCCCGAAGTCAGGATGCACTACACCACGCTCGGCACGCCGCAGCGCGATGCGAAGGGTCAGATCACCAATGCGGTAATGATCCTCCACGGCACCGGAGGGACCGGCAAGCAATTCTTCCAACCGCAGTTCGCCGACGAACTCTTCGGTCCCGGCCAGCCGCTCGACACGAGCAAATATTATGTCATCCTGCCCGACAATATCGGCCATGGCGGTTCGTCGAAGCCCAGCGACGGGCTGCGCATGAAATTCCCTCGCTATGACTATGCCGACATGGTCGAGGCGCAGCGCCGGATGCTGACCGAAAAGCTGGGCGTGACGAAGCTCAGGCTGATCCTCGGCACCTCGATGGGCTGCATGCACGCCTTCGTCTGGGGCGCGGCGCATCCGGGGTTCGCCGAACGGCTCGCCCCCTTCGCCTGCCTGCCGGTAGAGATTGCGGGGCAGAACCGGATGTGGCGCACACTGTCGATCGACGCGATCAAGGCCGACCCGCTGTGGCAGGGCGGCGATTACAGCGAACCGCCCGCCGCGGGCCTGCGCACCGCCGCCTCGCTCAGCATGATCGCGGGCGCGAACCCCTATGCGCTGCAGGTGCAATATCCGACGCGCGAAGCCGCCGAAAAATACAAGGACGAGGCGTTCGCGCGCACCTATGGCCGCAACGACGCCAACGACACCATCTATCAACTCGACAGCTCGCGCACCTACAATCCCTGGCCGACCCTCGAAAAGATCGCGGTGCCGGTGCTGTGGATCAACAGCGCCGACGA
>CALMYE010000240.1 GCA_937873425.1 uncultured Sphingopyxis sp.
CGCAGCCGGTCGATGCCGGTCGCCGACTGCAGCGCGCCGAGCGGGCTGAGCCCCCCGCTGCCGCGCAGGCTGTTGAGCGAGGCGGCAAGTTGCACCGCCTGCAAGGGCGAGAGCGAGGTGATCGAATCGCCGAACAGGATGCGCGAGACGATCTCGTCCTGCGGCAGGCCGGGGACGCTGGAAAAGACGATCTGCGGATTCTGCGCGCGGCCCGAGACGCCGACGTTGACGGTGACGCCGTCGATTGTGTCGGTCGCGAGCAGGTGGATCGACGGGTCATAGGCGTCGCCGGTGGGGAAGGTGACCCTGCCCTCCTGCAGCTCGAACGAGCGGCCCGCGAAGCCCAGCGTGCCGCGCACCAGCTCGATCTCGCCGGTGACGCGCGGCGCCCGGGTCGTGCCGCGCAGCGTGACGTCGGCGCGCCATTCGGATTCGAGGCCCATACCGGCGACATAGATTTCGTCGGGCGCCTGAAGCCGGATGTCGAGGCGGATCAGCTCGAACAGGCCGCCGCCGACCGCCGACAGTCCCTCGCCGGTGATGCGCGGGCGGCCCGCGGGCGGCTTGCGGCGGACGCCGGTCAGCACCGGCACCTGCGCCGCACCCTGGCGCACGATACGATAGCGGGTTTCGGGCAGGCGCAGGCTGCCCGACAGCAGCGCCGTCTGGCCCGCGACCTTTTCGAGCGTGAGGTTGCCCGTGGCGCGCGCGGAAAGATCGTCGCTGCGCGCGAGGCGGGCGTTGTCGAGCACGGCGTCGATCTTCATCGGATAGCCGCTCGCCTGCGCAAGGCTGACATAGCCGCTGGCGCGCACATTGCCGTCGCCGGCGGTCGCGCTGAGCTGTTCGATTTCCAGCCGGTCGCCGGAGAAACGGCCGTTCACCACCATGTCGGTAAGGCGCGTGCCATAGGTCAGATTCTCATAGGTCATCGCATTGCCGCGGATCACGCCGTTCAGGCAGGGGTCGGACAGGCGGCAGCCGAAATCGGCGGCGACGGCGATCGGACCGGCGACGCGCTGGTCGCCCGAACCGACGAAGGAGAAGAGCGTGTCGGCGGGGCCGTTGTAGCGGATGCCGCCGCCGAGCGGCGCGGCGGTCAGGCGCGTCGTCCAGTCGCCGGCGCCGGGACCGAGCGGGCGCAGCGACGCCTGCATCCGTCCGATCACGCTGCCGCGCCGGCGCATCACCGCGCGCAACTCGCCGCCGTCGGGAAGCAGCTTACCCGCGAGATTGACGTCGACCGGCTGGCTGACCGTCGCGGCGGTCGTCCGGGTGAAGTCGCTGATCGTCAGCCGCGCGTCGGCGCGCGGGAAGGCGGCGGCGTTGGCCTGTTCGAAATCGAGGCTGCCCGACGCGCGGCCGCCGAGGCCCATGCCGGGATAGATGGCGTTGAGGACGGTCAGATTGACGCCGTCGAGACGGCTTTGCACCATCAGCCCCTCGCCGAAGCGCCCGGCGAGGCGCGCGCTGCTGCCGCGGCCGAAGTCGATGTTGGTGGGCAGCAGCTCGTAGCTGTCGGCACGCGGGATGATGCGCGCGGGGCTGGTGGTGCGGAAGCTGATGCCGGCGGCGCGGCCCTGCACCGAGGCGCGCCACAGCTCGGGCCGCAGATCGGCGTTGGCGGCGACGCGGAAGGCCGCGCCGCTCGTCCCCTCGATCAGCGCCTGCGCCTTGCCCGCGCCGTTCTGATAGTCGATCTTCACGCGGCCGACCGCGATGTCATAGTCGCGGATGCGGGTCTGCGCGAGCTGGATGTCGGCGATGACGCGCGGACTGTCGTAGAGAATGACGTCGGCGTCGACGATCGCCGACCCGACGGCGAGCCGCGCCGGGCCGGGCAGCACGACATTGTTGGCGCGCAGGTTGATCGCCGCGGCCTGATGCGCGCCCACCGCGCTGAGACGGACGAGGCCGCCGAGACCCTGCCCCGAGGCGTCGAGCTGGCCGACGAATGGCCCGGCGGCGCTCTGCACGAGCCGGCCCCGGAAGCCGATGCCCGACAGGTCGGCGCGTTCGACGTCGATGGTGAGCGGCCCCGCGGCGGTGAGCAGCACGACGTCGGCGCTGAGCGGGCCGTAATCGGTGTCGCCGGTCGCGGCGAGGCGATAGCCGTTCGGCGCGCCGTTTATCCGCGCCTCCAGATTGGCGAGGCCGATGCCGAGGCCCGGCCGCTCGGCG
Organism: uncultured Sphingopyxis sp.; assembly: GCA_937873425.1. Taxonomy (GTDB): domain Bacteria; phylum Pseudomonadota; class Alphaproteobacteria; order Sphingomonadales; family Sphingomonadaceae; genus Sphingopyxis. The sequence continues at coordinate 2,182 of CALMYE010000240.1, forward strand.
GTCAGGGTCGCACGGGGATCGCTGATCGTCCCGGCAAGCTGGAGACCGAGCGGCCCATATTGCGTCGAACTGGCAGTTGCGCTCAGCTGGACGCGGCCGTCGGGGGCATAGCTCCCCTGCCCGCTGGTGACGCGCATCAGCGGCGCGGTCAGGCGGAGATTGGAAAAGCGCACGACGCCGTCGGTGCCGTAGCGCACGTCGCTCGACGCCACCGCATTGCCGCCGAGCAGGTCGCGCACGCCTGAATTGAACAGCCGCGTCGAGCGCGCGCGGACGCGGCCCGCAATCTCGAACCCGCCGTCGGCCGCGGTCTGAAGATCGGCGTCGGTGTCGATGTCGAAGATGCCGACGCTTTCGATGCGGTAATCGTTGATCCGTCCGTCGATCGCGCCGGTGTAGAAACCCCGGTTCAGGTCGGCGATCAGGATCGCCTTGGCGTCGATCCGGCTCGACCGCAGCCGCATATTGTCGCTGAGCAGCCGTCCGTCCTTGTAGGCGAGGTCGCCGTCGAGCCGCACCTCTACCAGCGTGCCGCCCGCCGCGACGTCGAGCCCGCGGATGCGCGCCGCGCGGCCCGCGACGGGGATGAAGATCTGGTCGGGATCGACGCGTGCCTTGCCCGAAAGGTTCAGCGCCTCGATGACGATGTCGTTGACCGCAAGCGCATTGGCGTTCGCCTGATACTCGACCGTCGGCAACGCGAATTCCCCGTCGAGCCGCGCGGTCGCGCGCAGCCCGTCGCCGCGCATATAGGGCGCGACCGCGCCGGGTTTCAGCACCGCCAGCGCGAGTTGCAGCCCGTCGTAGCGGTTGGCGCCGAGATCGACGCCGCCGCTGATGCCGAGGCGGAAGGCATCGGATGCGATGCGCCCGTCGAGATCGGCCTTGCGCTCGTCGAGGCGCGCGGTGAGGTCGAGCGTGGTTTCGGTGCCGAGAAGATCGGCGGTCGTGCCGGTGAACAGGCGGCCCGCCTGCGTCCTGCCCTTCACCGCGAAGGTTCCGTCGCGGGCCGAAAGGCCGAACCGTGCGAGCGGCGCGGCGCCGAGGTCGGCGACCAGCGTGCCGTTCCACGCCTTCCAGTCGCCGCGCCCTTCGAGTTTCGCGGTCAGCGGCTCGGCGAGCCCCGCCATCGCCGCGAGCACCCCGCCCTGCGGCGCGTTGAGGTCGACCGTCATCGCGAGCCGGTTCGCCTCCGGCACCGCATCGAGCTTCAGCGCCAGCCGGTCGCCTTTCGCATTGGCGCCGATCGTTTCGGCATTCGCGGTGACCTGGGCGCGGCGGTCGGCGATGGCGACCTTGCCCGCGATGTGCGCCTCCTGCCGCTCGCCCGTGACCGCGGGTTCGACGATGAGGCGATGGATGCGCAGCTCGCCGACGTCGATGTCGATGTCGGGAAGCAGTGGCTCGTCACTGTCGGGCACCGGTTTGAACTCGGGAAGCCGCGCCAGCGTCATCGTCTGCGCGGTCGCCGAGCGGATGTCGATATGGTTGGACAGATAGGCGAAGGGGCGCCAGTCGACCCGAACCTCCGGCGAGCGCAGGAAGACGCCCTGCGGATCGGACAGGGTCAGGTCACGGATCGTCATCTTGCCATAGAGCGAGCCGTCGAGCCGCCCGATGCCGATCTTCATCCCGTTCTCGAACTCGAGCTTTTCGACCTGGGTGACGACGAAGCGGCGCCCGGCGTCGCTGTTGAGGCCGATCAGGAGCAGGCCGAGCAACGCGATCAGACCGAGCAGTGCGATGCCGGTCCAGCGCGCCGCGGTGCGCGGCCAGGTGCGGGCCTTCGCCGGCGGCGGCGGGGCGTCGTCGAAGGCCGCCTCGTCCGCCATCAGAAAGCCTGACCGATCGAGACATAGACGCTGATGCGCGATTCGCCCGGCTGGCGGTTGATCGGCGTCGCGATGTCGAGCCGCATCGGTCCGAAATTGGTGTAGAAGCGCCCGCCGATGCCGACGCCGAAGCGCATGTCGGAAAAGGTCGGGGTCGATCCGCGATAGACCTGTCCCGCATCGACGAAGCCGACGATGCCGTAATTGCCGAAGCGGTAGCGCGCCTCGATCGCCGCCTCGTTGACACTGCGCCCGCCGATCGGATTATTGTCGGGGTCCTTCGGTCCCAGCTCCTGATAGCCGAAGCCGCGCACCGAACCGCCGCCGCCGGCATAGAAGCGCCGCGACGGCGCGAGCCGCTCGCGCGCCGCCCCCAGGATCGAGCCGACGCGGACGCGGCCTGCGAGCACCAGCCCATCGCTGACCGGATAATAGCCGCTGACGTCGAGCCGCGCGCGGGCATAGGGCGAGAAGCGCCCGCTGAGCGAGCCTTCGGGCTGAAGCAGCGTCGTGATACGAAAGCCCTTGGTCGGATCGAGAAGACTATCGGTGCGGTCCATGCCGAGCTGGCCGGTCAGCCCGGCGATATAATAGAGATCGCGGTCGCGCACGCCGCGGGTGAAATCATAATCGTCCTCGCTCGTCGCGATCAGGTCGAGGCCATAGGCATAGGTGAATTTCTTTTGCCAGATCGGCGTCGAATCATAGCTGACCCGCGCGCCGAGGCGCCCGGTGAAGGCCTCGAACGCATTGTAATTATTACGCGATGCCTCGGCGATCAGCTCGAAGGTGCGGTCGCGCCGCCCGGCGTTCGAGCGGCGGAAGATCACGCCGAGTGCCTGCTCCTGCGTGCCCGCGATGCCGCGGACGATCAGCGCGCCTTCGGGCGGGAAGAGGTTGCGGTGCGTCCAGCTGCCCTCGAGGCGAATCCCCTGCCCGGTGCCATAGCCCGCGCTGGCGGCGATGGTGCGCGGCGGTCCCGCCTCCTGCGTCACCAGCATCGTCACATATTCGGTGTCGTCGCCGGCGCTTTCGCCGGTGCGCTGCGGTTCGACCGCGACGGTCGCGAACAGGCCGGTCGCGACGAGCGCCTGGCGCAGATCGTCGACCATGCGGCTGTCGTAGAGTTGGCCGCGCCGGAAGCGGGCGAGCTTTTGCGCATGTTCGGCGTCGAAGGCGAGATTGCCCGTGGTCCGGAAATCGCCGAAACGCGCGCGCGGGCCGACCTCGACCGGGAGGGTATAGACGCCATCGCCGGTCGCGCCGTCGAGCAATATGTCCCGCTGGCCGACGGTCGCGAAGGGATAGCCTTCCTCCGGCAGCTTGATCGCGATCGCCGCCTCGGCGCCCTGGACGCGCTCGGCGACGATCGGCTCGCCGACGGTGAGCGGGAAATTGTCGCGGATCAGCGTCGGCGGAACGGTGGGGGCGGTGTTGATGACGATGTCCGACAGCGTATAGCGCTTGCCCGGTGCGACATCGATGATCGCGATCAGCGGTGGGCGCTGCCGCGACTGGCCGCGCCGTCCGTTCGAGACCGCGTTTCCGTCGCCGCCGCGATCGAGACGCGTGTCGATGCGGGCGTCGTAATAGCCCTCCGACGCCAGCACGCGCTGCATCAGCTCGGCGTCGGCGGTCAGCCGCGCGCGGACCATTGCGGCATTGGCCGCCTCGCCCTTGCCCTCGCGGAGTGCCGACAGGTCGTTGAAGAGGTCGGCGAGATCGGCATCGGTGCTGTCGTCCGCCTCGGCGAGACCGTTGATCTGCACCGTATAGGCGATCCTTACCGTCTCGTCGGCGGACTCGGGTTCGGCGAACTCGACCGGTTCGACATTGAAGCCGTCGAGCGGCGGCAATGGCGCGGCCAGTTCCGCATCGCTGATCGGCGCGTCACCGATCGCCTCGACCGGATCGCCGTCGGCGAGCGCCGGGATCGGCGCCGGTTCGGAACCGGGGGGTGCTTCGCTGCGCGTCGCGGCGGCGGCGGCCTGGCGGCGCTCGAACTCGGCGATCGATTCGAGCGGAACGTCGAGCTCGGGATCGTCCTCGGCTGCGATCGGCGGAATCGCGCGGTCGAACTCCTCATCCTCGATGATCGGCTCGACCTCGGGCAATATCGCGTCGGGCGGCGGCGGGGTCGGCTTCGCCATGTCCGATACCTCGGGGGGATCGGCAGGGGGATCGGCGGCCGGCGTTTCCTGCGCGGCGGCGGTGGCGGTGAAGGCGAGCAGCGAGGCCGGCAGCGCGAGCAGGCGGCGCGGCGCTCTCCCGCGGCCGGGGAGAGGGATCAATTGCCGAGAGTTTTCAGAATATTGCATCTGCGCGCCATCGAATGCGCTTCTGTCCCGCACCGGCGGGCAGCGCAACCGGAATCTGGTCGGTCGGCGTGAATGGCGGATGGGCCGCAAATGGCTTTTTCCCTGTGGTTGCACGGGTGGCAACGAAAAGGGGGCGATCTGGTTCCGAAGCAGCAGGAGGACGATCAGATTTCGCGGCGCAGCAGCTCCGCCATGATTTCGGCCTGGCGGTTCACCGACAGATTGGCGAGCGCATGCGCGCGCGCCGTCGGGTCGGCGAAATCGCTCTTGTCGAGCAGGTCAGCGAGGAGCGCGGCTAGGCCCTCGACATCGCCCTCGTCGAACAAATGCCCCTGCCCGCCCATCACCTCGGGAATCGCGCCCGACCGGCTGCCGACCATCGTGCGGCTGCACGCCATCACCTCCTGGATGACGCGGCCATACTGTTCCTTCCACTTGGGGGTGCTCAGCGACGGCAGGACGACGATGTCGGCGGCGTTCATGTAGCGTACCATGTCCTCATGCTTCGATTCGAAGACGATGACGCGATCCCGAAGACCCAGCCGCTCGATCTGCGCCCACAATTGTGCCGCATAGGTGGAGGTGCCGATGAAATCGTCGATCAGCAGCTGCCAGTCGCGGTCCCGGATGCGGTCGAGCGCGTCGATGAGCAGGTGGATGCCCTTTTCGGGCGTCTGGCGGCCGAAATAGGCGATGGTCGGGCGGGTCAGGCCGAGTTCGGCGCGCACCGCGTCGCGGACGTCGGGCAAGGGCTGGAACAGGCGCGGGTCGAAGCCGAGCGGCACCTGCGTCGCGGTGAGGCCCATCGCCTCAATCAGCGCGGTGCCGTCGGCGCTGAGCGTCAGCACGCGATCGACCTTGCGCCGGGCAGAACTGCGCAGCCAGGCCTTGACCAGCGCGGAGGCGATGCCGGCGGGCTGGCGCGTTTCGAGCGCTTTCTTCAGGTCGCCGGAAAGGCTTTGCGGCATATTTTCGGCGGTCAGCGACCAGAGCCGGGCGTTCGGCGCGACCCGTTTCGCCTGCCGCACCATCATGCTCGCGGGGTCGCTGTCGCAATAGATGTGCGTCGGGCCGAAAGCGTCCGCGACCGCCTGCAACCCCTTCATGCTGTGAGTGCGCTGGTTGGTGCCGGTCAGGTCGAGCAGGGTGAGGTCGTAATTCTCGGGCGGAAAATCGGGCGTGTCGCGCCACCTGCCGCCGACGAAATGGCGGCGTGGGACGACGAGATGGACGGGAATGCCGAGCGCGCCGATCTCGCGGAACAGCGCGCGGTTGACCGGCTCGTGGCACGACAACGAAATGGCGAGGAGGCGCGGGCCGGTCATGCGAAGGCGGCGATGGTCCGCCGCGCCTCGTCGGCGATGCCCGCCGACGGCGCCCAGCCGAGTGCGGAAAGGCGCGAGATATCGACGCGGAAAGGGCTGCGAAAGGCGTCGGTGCCGTCACCGTAGGCGATGGGGATGGGTCGCGGCGCGGCGGCGGCGATGGTTTCGGCGAGCGTCCGCATGGTAATCGCCTGCCCCGCGCTGAGGTTGAAGAGATTGTTCCAGCCGGTTTCGGCGCGCAGCAGCAGGTCCACCGCCGCGATGGCGTCGCCGAAGGGCAGGATATCGCGGTAGCTCCGCCCGTCGTTGCGCAAGCTCATCGCGCCGGTCTCGGCGGCCTGACGGCAAAGGTCGAGGAAGATCAGCCCCGCCTGTTCGCCGAGGTCGCGGTGCGCGGGCGCGCCGACCATGTTGGTCGGGCGCAGGATCGCGATGCGGTCGGCGACGTCGCTGGCGAGCAGTTCGCTTTCGACCGCGAGATGTGTCTGGCCGTAAGGATGGCCGGGCGCCTTCGGCATGTCCTCGCTGTAAAATTCGGCCGCATTGCCGCCATAGACGTGGAAGGTCGAGAAATGGATCAGGCGCTCTGCCCTGCCCTGCTGCAATGCGTCGAGGCAGGCAGCGGCGGTAGCGAGCCCCTGCTCCATCGCGGCCCTTGCATCCTTGCCTGCCGCCTGCGCGCCCGGCATCGCAAGGTTGACGATCGCGTCATAGTCATCGCCGGGCAGCGCCGCGTCGATGCTGCTGTCGTAGCGGTGCGATGCGATATCGCTGTCCGCGAGCCATGCGGCGCGTGCGGGCGTGTCCGAGCGGACGGTGACGGCAACACCCCATTCGTCCGCCAGCGCCTCGGCCAGCCGCGCCCCGAAATATCCGCTGCCGCCGACGAGCAGCAGCCGGCCGTCAGCCATGCTTCAGGTCCCAGTTGTAGGGAATCCTGTCGGTGAACGGGTCCATGCGGTCGATCTCGTCGGCGCGGTGCGGGATCGTCGTGCAATTGGCGACGATCGCCGGATATTGGCCGTAACCCTTGAAGCCGTTCCACACGAAGGGCGGCACCGTGACGAGGCAGTAATTATCCTCGCCCATGAAGATTTCCTGCAATTCGCCGCGCGTCGGCGATCCTTCGCGGTCGTCGTAGAGGACGAATTTGATGCGGCCGTGGACGACGGCATAGTTGAGCACCATCTCGCTGTGGATGTGCCACGCCTTGATCGCGCCGGGCTGGACGCAGGAGAAATAGATTTCGCCGAACTTCTCGAAATGCGGGGCGTCGGCGCGCAGCATGTGCATGATCTTGCCGCGCTCGTCCGGAATCTGCCGCAGCGGGGTGATGAGGACGCCGTCGATCATGTCTTTTCCTTGGTTCAGGCCGCCCAGGCGAGCGATTTCGCCCGCGCCTGAGCGACATAGGTTTCGATATCGTGACGCGTCTGCGCCAGCGCGTCGGCGCCTTCCGCGACCACCGCGCGATACCAGCCCGCGGTCAGCGCGACCCCGCCGGCAAAGTCGAGCGTCGGCGCCCATTCGAGCTTGTGATACGCCTTGTCGATCGACAGGCCGAGCAGGCCAGCCTCGTGTGGCGCCCCGGCCTCGGCGGCATTCACCCATTCGCCGGGCCAGTGCTTCAAAAATTCGGTGACCAGCCGTTCGACCGAGCCATTGGCCTCGACCCAGGGGCCGAAGTTGAACGCCTCGGTGACGTCGGCCGGTGCCTTGACCCGCGCCGTCGTCGCCGCGCCGCCGAGCAGCGCGCCGAGCCAGAGATAGCCGCTCAGCGATTCGAGCACATGCTGCCACGGCCGCGTCGCGCGCGGGTTGCGGATGCGGATCGCCTCGCCCTGCGACAGGCTGCGCACGCAGTCGGGGACGATACGGTCGAGCGACCAGTCGCCGCCGCCGATGACATTGCCCGCGCGCACCGTCGCCATCTTCACCGGGCTGTCGGGGCCCGAGAAGAAGCTGCGGTGATAGCTGTGCGCGGCGATCTCGGCGGCGCCCTTCGACGCGCTGTAGGTGTCGTGGCCGCCCATCGGGTCGTCCTCGCGGTATCCCGACAGGATTTCGCGATTCTCGTAGCATTTGTCGGAGGTGACGCACACCGCGACCGCTGGCCGCCCGGCGCGGCGCAGCGCGTCGAGGACATGCACCGTGCCCATCACGTTGGTCGCCATCGTCTCGACCGGATGGTCGTAGCTGTAGCGGACGAGCGATTGCGCCGCGAGGTGGAGCACATAATCGGGCTTGTGTGTATCGACGACCTCATGGACAGCATCGGCGTCGCGCACGTCGCCGACGATATGCGTCAGCCGGTCGGCGAGGCCGATGCTGTCGAAATGCGACCGGCCGTCGTCGACCTTGTGCGAGAAGCCGACGACGTTCGCGCCGAGCGTCAGCAGCCATTCGGCGAGCCACGAACCCTTGAAGCCGGTGTGGCCGGTGAGCAGGACGGTCTTGCCGCGATAGGCGTCGCCGAACATGCCGCTTACCACGTCTTCCACGGCGCCTGATTGTCGGCCCAGAGGTCGTTGAGCAGCGAATATTCGCGCGGCGTGTCCATCGGCTGCCAGAAGCCGTTGTGCTCGAACATCATCAGCTCGCGGTCGGCAGCGAGGCGCTCCATCGGCTCACGCTCGAGGATCAAATCCTCGCGGTCGTCGAGATAATGATCGACGAAATCCCGGTTGAACACGAAGAAGCCGCCGTTGATGTGGCCGCCCGACACCTGCGGCTTCTCGTTGAAGCTGGCGACGACGCCTCCTTCCGTGCCGAGCTCGCCGAAGCGGCCCGGCGGATAGACGCCGGTCAGCGTCGCGGTCTTGCCGTGCGCCTTGTGGAAATCGACCAGCGCGGTGATGTCGACGTCACCGACGCCGTCGCCATAGGTGGCGCAGAAATGCCCGACCCCGTCGAGATAGCGGGCGCCGCGGCGGATGCGCGCGCCGGTCATCGCATCCTCGCCGGTTTCGGCGAGCGTGACCTTCCAGTCCTCGCTCTGATGCTTGTGGAACTGCAGCCTGTCCTCGCCGCGCTTCGACAGGTCGACGGTGACGTCCGACGACTGGTTCGCATAGTTGAGGAAATAGTCGCGGATGATGTCGCCCTTGTAGCCGAGCAGCAGCACGAACTCGTTGATCCCGTGCGCGGCATAGATTTTCATGATGTGCCAGACGATCGGCTTGCCGCCGATCGGCACCATCGGCTTGGGCAGCGTTTCCGATACCTCGCGCAGACGGGTTCCCCGACCGCCACAAAGAATTAAGGCTTTCATTCGGTTCGGCTCTTTGTCCAGAGGTTGGTGATTCCGGGTGGCGCCCGGTCGGTAGCGGCAAAGGCGGGTGGCTGCAACGACTCAGGTGCCGCAGAAGGTGACATAGGGCGCGGCTTCGGCGGGCGCCGGCCCGGCATAGGCGGCCCATTCGGCGCGTTCGGCGAAGGGATGGCGCACCACCTCCAGCAGCGCGTGGAAGGGCGCGAAATTGCCTGCCTCGGCGGCGGCCAGCGCCTCCTCCACCTTGTGATTGCGCGGGATATAGAGCGGGTTGACCGCGTCCATCGCATCCGCCCGCTCGCGCGGGTGGATATCCTCGCGTTCGAGTTCGGCCCACCAGCCCGCGATCCACGGCGCCATCGCTTCGGGCTCCGGCAGCAGCGTCTCCATCGCCGCCGCATCGCCGCGTAGCAGCGTCGCGAGCGCGCGGAAGAAGCCGGTGAAATCGACGCCATGCCGTTCGAGCTCGCCGAACAGCGTGTCGATCAACTCGGCATCCGCGTCATGCGGGCTGGCGAG
>CALMYE010000241.1 GCA_937873425.1 uncultured Sphingopyxis sp.
TGCTCGGCGGCGATTATGGCGGCTTTCCGGTCGACCGGCTCGAACATTGCCTGCAGACCGCGACGCGCGCGCACCGCGACGGGCGCGACGAGGAATATGTCGTGATGGCGCTGCTCCACGACATCGGCGACACGCTGGGCGCGTTCAACCATCCCGACGTCGCGGCGGCGATCCTGAAGCCCTTCCTGTCGGAGGAGAATCTGTGGATCGTGCAGCACCACGGGATTTTCCAGGGCCATTATTTCTTCCACTATCTCGGCCTCGACCGCGACATGCGCGACCAGTTCCGCGATCATCCCCATTATGACGCCTGCGCGGAATTCTGCGAAAAATATGACGCGCCGGCGTTCGACCCCGATTACGACACGCTGCCGCTGGAGTTTTTCGCGCCGATGGTAGAGCGGCTCTGCTCCTATCCGCGCACGAGCATCTACAAGAAGGCGATGGTCGAGGAAGCGGCGTAGGGCCAAAAAAGCCCCTCCCCCGAAGGGGAGGGGTTGGGGTGGGGGCTCGCGGGATAGCGCAAGTCCGCTGTGCCCACCCCGCTGCGACTAGGTCCGGCTGCGCCGAACCAAGTCTCGCTGCCCCTCCCCTGAAGGGGAGGGGTGAGCTTGTTACTTCCCCTTGAACGCGGTCTTGCGCTTTTCCTGGAACGCCAGCACGCCCTCGACCGCATCCTCGCTGTTGCCGGCGACGAACTGGCCCATCGCCTCGGCATCGAGCGTCGCGGCGAAATCCTGCGACAGGCCGCTGCGCACCACCTTGCGCAGCGTGCCGTAAGCGACGGTAGGTCCGGCCGCGAGCCGCGCGGCGAGGGCTTTCGCTTCGGCCAGCAACTCGGCGTCCTCGACGCATTTATAGACGAGACCCCATTCGGCCGCCTGCTCGCCGCCGATCTTTTCGCCGAGCATCATCATCTGCATCGCGCGCGGCAGGCCGATCAGGCGCGGCAGCAGCCACGACGATCCGCCGTCGGGGACGAGGCCGATGTTGACGAACGCCTGGAGGAAATAGGCCGACTTGCCGACCAGCGTGAAATCGCCCGACAGGCCGAAGCTGCACCCGACCCCCGCCGCCGGGCCGTTGACTGCGGTGACGACCGGAATGTCGAGGTTGGCGAGCGCGAGCAGCATCGGGTTGTAATGGTTGCGCAGCGCCTTGCGGCTGTTGGCGCCGCCGCCGACCGCCGAGGCGGTGCGGTCGCCGCCGAGGTCCGCGCCCGAACAGAAGCCGCGCCCCTCGCCGGTGATCAGCAGCGCGCGCGCGCCGAGATGGGGGAGATGGTCGAGCGCGTCGCGAATCTCGTCGGCCATCGCGGGGGGCATGGAATTGAGCCGTTCGGGGCGGTTGAGCGTGATCGTCGCGACGCCGTCGGCGACGTCGAGCCTGATCGTTTCATAGGTCGGGGTGGTCATGGGGAAATATCCTCTCGCGGCAGCTTTACCTTTACGTTCACGTAAGGAGTGGCGGATTTGAAGGGGGAGCGCAAGAGGGTAGGGGGTATTGCTGTTGGCCAATTTCGACCGATTGCCGACATGCTAATTGCCACTATGATGGGTCCAATGAGAGTAAGCCTAATATCGCTGATCGCCATGATAGTCGCGACGTTGAGTGCGTGTGGCAATTCAGGTTTGCCGGACAATCCACTCTTTGCGGGGGTGGAACGCTCGACATATTCGGACGGCACGATGCTGCTCCAAGAGCGGTTAACAGCCCGATTTTATGGAAGCCCCGAACAAGAACTTGAGAAGTTTCTCAAGGAACAGGGCTTTGAGGTCAAGCATCCCGAGCAGGGGTCGATGTCAGTCAGTAGAGTAGCATCGTACAAGTTCGGTGCCTCTTTTTGTGGCAGCCAGGTTCGAATTGTCTGGGCAGTCGACGCAACCGGAAAGATTCGGAACATCGACGCTCTCTACACCGACACCGGTTGTCCTTAGCGGCATTGCGGGGCGTCAGCACACCACCCCGAAGTCGTCATTCCTCGTCGCCTACCCACACAAAGCGCATCTCGCCTTCGCGGCGGCGCAGCACGAAGCGATCGCCCTGCGCCGCAAAACATGCATCGGTCAGATCGACGCGGCCGAGGTCGTTCGGGATCAGGCGCAAGTGCAGCCGCCCCGCATCCCCCTCGCCGAGCTCGAAACGCGGCGCGCCGATGTCGTAGACTGGCTCGCTGACCTCGATCCAGCGCGGGGTGCGCGGGTCGTCGTCGGGCATCGTCCAACCGTTATATTGTGTATAGCCGGCGACGGAATCGCCCTCGTCGAAGCCGATGACGAAATCGATGCCCGAAATCGCGTCGCCGTCGGGCCAGGTGACGAGGAGGGTGGGGACTGCGCCCTCTACCGCGAGCGGTTCGGCCTTTTCGAAGACGGGCGGCACCGGCTTGGGGTCGGTGATCAGGCAGACGGCGTCGCCGCGCGCCTCCCAGCGCCCTTGCGAATATTCGTCGAGTGCGCCGACCGCGAGGCCATATTCATAGCCGCCGTCGGGCGCGATCACCAGCATGCCCGCCGCATCCGGTCCCTCGGCCAGGCGATAGGCGCCGGCCGGCGGGTGCGCCTGTGCGGCCGGGGACAGGGCGAAGAGGGCGGCGAGCAACAGCATTCGCATCGCGCGACCCTGCACCGCATCACCGCGCCGCGCCAGCCCCTTCCCACAAGTGCCGCCGCCTGCTAGGCGCCCGCGCCATGTCCGCATCCGCATCTTCGGGCCGCCCCGACCGCCGCACCTTCGCCATCATCTCGCACCCCGACGCGGGCAAGACGACGCTGACCGAGAAATTGCTCGTCGCGGGCGGCGCGATCCATATGGCGGGCGAGGTGAAGGCGCGGGGGCAGGCGCGGCGCGCGCGCTCCGACTGGATGAAGATCGAGCAGCAGCGCGGCATTTCGGTGACCTCGTCGGTGATGACCTTCGAGCATGCGGGGCTCGTCTTCAACCTGCTCGACACGCCGGGGCACGAGGATTTCAGCGAGGATACCTATCGCACGCTGACCGCGGTCGACAGCGCGGTGATGGTGATCGACGCCGCCAAGGGCATCGAGCCTCAGACGCTGAAGCTGTTCGAGGTGTGCAGGCTGCGCTCGGTGCCGATCATCACCTTCATCAACAAGGTCGACCGCGAGGGGCTGCCGCCCTTCGAACTGCTCGACGAGGTCGCCGACCGGCTGGCGCTCGACGTCTGTCCGATGAACTGGCCGGCAGGCATGGGCGGGACCTTCGAGGGGATCTACGACCTCGCCGACCCGGCGATCATGAAGCCCGGCGGTGACGCGTCGCGGATGTATGAGGGCGAGCGGGTGAAGGTCGCGGGGCTCGACGATCCCGCGCTCGCGGCCGAGCTCGGCGCCGATGCGCTGGCGCTGCTGAAGGAAGAGACCGAACTGGCGTCGGCCTGCTATGCGCCCTTCGATGCGGCGGCTTACCGGGACGGCGACCTGACGCCGGTCTATTTCGGGTCGGCGCTCAAGGAATTCGGGGTCGTCGACCTGCTGTCCGCGCTCGCCGCGCACGCGCCGGGGCCGGGCGCGCAGCCCGCCGAGCCCGCGCCGGTCCGGCCCGACGACGAGGCCGTGACCGGCTTCGTCTTCAAGGTGCAGGCGAACATGAACCCCGCGCACCGCGACCGCATCGCCTTCATGCGGCTGTGCTCGGGCCGGTTCGAGCGCGGCATGCGGCTGACGCAGGGCGGCACCGGCAAGGCGATCGCGATCAGCCGCCCGATGCTGTTCCTCGCGCAGGATCGCGAGATGGCGGAGGAGGCCTGGCCGGGCGACATCATCGGCATTCCCAACCACGGCACGCTGCGCGTCGGCGACACCTTGTCCGAGCGCACCGACATCACGATCACCGGCCTGCCCAATTTCGCGCCCGAAATCCTCCGCCGCGTCGCGCTCGTCGATCCGACCAAGACCAAGCAGCTTCGGAAAGCGCTCGACGACATGGCCGAGGAGGGGATCATCCAGGTCTTCTATCCCGAGATCGGGGCGAACATGATCGTCGGTGTCGTCGGCCAACTGCAGCTGGAAGTGCTGATCAGCCGGCTGGAGGCCGAGTACAAGGTCGAAGCGAAGCTGGAGGCCTCGCCGTGGGACACGGCGCGCTGGATCGCGAGCGACGATGCGGCGGCGCTGAAAGCGTTCCAGGCCGACCACCGCGGCGCCGCCGCCACCGACCGCGACGGCGCGCCGGTGTTCATGGCGAAGGACGCGTGGGAGGTCGGCTATGTGACCCAGCGCCACCCGGCGATCCGGTTCACGGCGACGAAGGAGCGCGTGTTCGCGGGCGCTGGGTGATATCCCCACTTCGTCATTGCGACCCCGGCGAAAGCCGGGGGAAGCAATCCAGAGCGGTTTACGCTACCCTGGATTGCCGCGTCGCTTCGCTCCTCGCAATGACGGTCAGATAAGGCTCAGCAAATCACCCGGCGCGGCGCTCGCCTCGTCCGCTTCATCCTCCTCGCCCTCGAACTTGCTCAGCGTCACCCCCAGCAGCCTGATCCCCTGCTCGACCGGCAGCAGCGGCGCGAGGATCGCTTCGCCCACCGCCAGCAGCCCCGCGCCGTCGAGGATCGGTGCCGGCAGCGATTTCGCCCGCGTGATCGTCCGGAAATCGGCGTAGCGCAGTTTCAGCGTCACCGTGCGCCCGCGCGCGCCCTTCTTCGCCGCGCGGTCCCACACGACGGTGCAGACATGCGCCAACGCCTCGCGGATTTCGCCGTCGCCGATCAGGTCGTTGAAGAAGGTGCGCTCGCCCCCCAGCGACTTCAGCGGCCGGTTCGACTTCACCCGCCGATGGTCGATCCCGCGCGCGAGGTTGTGCAGCCATTCGGCGCTGTTGCCGAAATGCGCGGCCAGCCAGTCCATCTCCTTCGCCGCGAGGTCGGCGCCCGAAAAGACGCCGAGCCCCTCCATCTTCGCCGCGGTCACCGGGCCGATGCCGTGGAAGCGGCGGATCGACAGCGCCGCGACGAAGGCCGCACCCTCGCCGGGCCGGATGATCGTCAGCCCGTCGGGCTTGTTCTGGTCCGACGCGAGCTTGGCGATGAACTTATTGTAGGATACGCCTGCCGAGGCGGTGAGGCCGGTCTCGTCGCGGATGCGGCGGCGGATCGCCTTCGCGGCCGCGGTCGCGCTGCCGAGCCCGGCCTTGTCGCGGCTGACGTCGAGATAGGCCTCGTCGAGCGACAGCGGCTCGACCTCGTCGGCATAGTCGCGGAAGATCGCGCGGATCTGGTGCGAGATGTCGCGATAGACGTCGAAGCGCGGCGGGACGAAGATCAGCCCGGGGCATTGGCGCTTCGCGGTGATGCTCGGCATCGCCGAGCGCACGCCGAACTTGCGCGCCTCATAGCTCGCGGCCGCCACCACGCCACGCCGCGATGACCCGCCGACCGCGACCGGCAGCCCACGCAGCGCCGGATCGTCGCGCTGCTCGACCGACGCATAGAAGGCGTCCATATCGACATGGATGATCTTGCGGACAGGCTTGTCCGCGGCATCGCCTGGCGTCGGGGTGTCGACATCCTGCACGGCGGCAATCTAGCGCGTTTCCGGAATGTTCTCAACGGGCGCCGGCGCGGAACGCTTGACGCCGGGCCGCCAAGATGGCAATCGCCGCCGGCCTTGGAGACGCGGGTATAGCATAGTGGTAATGCTCTAGCCTTCCAAGCTAGCTAGGCGGGTTCGATTCCCGCTACCCGCTCCAATTCCCCATACATCGCTGGCCGCCATTGTCTGGACTTTCCCCGGAAATCTGCCATATTTGACGCCTGAATTGGTCGCGGACGTTCGCGATTGAACGCTGGCAGCCGGAAATTCCGTGGGGCCTTTTTTGGGGGCCTTTTGGGTTTCAGACCTGTCGGCGAGCAAAAAAGGCCCCCAATATGGCCCCCACAGACACCGCGATACGCAACGCGAAGCCTGCCGGGCGCGACTAGGCTATAGGGCCGACACATCGACAAGCGATGAGCGCGGGCGATTTGCCCGCCGCCCTTGCTTGTCGGAGTTTCTCGATGACCATGTCCCCGCCCAAAGCCGTCCGCATCATGGCGGAATACGAAAGCGACGGCATCTGGGATGTCCCGCTCCTCCCGCGCGAAGCACTGGACGGCTTCCGGATCAGCCCCGGCCTTTATGCCCGCCTGCAACGCTGGGTGGCGCGATATGCCGAATTGGAACGCGCCGAAGGCCTGAACGGCGACCGGACGCACCTCGGTTGGCCGGACTTCGATCGCGAAGGCTATGCCATCGCCTTTGCGGTCAAGGCCGAACGTCCCGGCTGGCGCGTGTTCTACTCCGACAACGGCCTGCTATTGGACAAAGCCTTGTTCAGGCCGGGGTTTCGGCTGGTATACCCCGTCGAAATTCCTGACCATCTGAATTGATCAGACGCGCTGCCGAACCCGGCGGGCAAGCGGAACGCCGGGATGCCGGGCTTGGCACGGTCACGCGCGACGAGGATTTGAACGTAACGCCAGCCTGGGGCTTCATCCTCCATCCGCCGAATGTCTTGCATTCCGACGATCATGCCCTATCGTTTCGCCATGTTTTCCGGTGCGACCTTCGCCAACCCTGCTGCCTTCGGACTGTCCGCGCATATCCTCCGCCCGGCCGGAAGCGGACGCCCGAGACGCTGACGCAATTTTGCGTGCGCGGCCTTGGCCGAGAGGTTAGGCACCGGGCTTCCATCCCGTCTACAGGAGTTCGATTCTCCTAGGCCGCTCCATCGCCCCCGTCGCCCAACTGGACAGGGCAAGAGGCTTCTACCCTCTACGGTGCAGGTTCGAGTCCTGCCGGGGGCACCACCGATATAGCCGCTCCAATTCCCCCGAATATCCGATACCGCGCCTTCGCGGGAACTTTCCGCGCGGCGTCTCGTTTAGCCATCGCACTCAATATTCGACGAAATATGGCGCGGCGGTCGGTCGTCCTCCGCTCCGGCAGCGCGGCTGCGCGTTTTGCCGGAAACCGCCCCGCGCGCTCGAAGAAGGAGACGTCAGATGTTCAAATGGGCCTTGATCTTTGCCG
>CALMYE010000242.1 GCA_937873425.1 uncultured Sphingopyxis sp.
CCCCACCCCAACCCCTCCCCTGAAGGGGAGGGGCTTGATTCCATGCCAAACAAACAGTCCTAATCGCGCCAGGGGCCGATCTCGCCGATCTCGCCCACGGTGCGATGGCGCACCGCGCCGTCGAGCCAGACGATCTCCCACATCGGCGCGGGGCGCGCCCATTCGCCGATCACGAACAGCGGAATCCGGTTGGCGGCGACGAAGGCGAAATCATCCTCGGTCGGCCCCGGCACCACCGTGGCGGGCCGCTGGTGCAGCCGCACCACCGCAATCGTGCCTTCGGGCGGCGCGGGGAGCGACTGGCGCACGGGAAAAGCCAGGCTGGCGGCGATGTCCGGATTGCCGCGGCTGTCGCGCGCCAGCAGCAATATCTTGTCGGCGGTCGGATACGGCCCGCCCACCGGCCGCCCGACGACCTTGCGCCCCGCGATGGCGGCGAACAGGCGGATATCCTCGTCGGGGATGGCGGGGCGTGAAACCTCAGACAACTCCTCAATTGGAGGGAGCGAGGGTTCCTGCAAGAGCACCGTCAACAAGAGTAGCAGATCGATCATTGCTTGTTCTGCAATGATGCGACGATTAACTTTTGCTGCTCCGCTTCGGACACATCGGGCAAATGCCTGTAGATCACCAGAATCGAGGTGCAAAGCCCGACATCGGACGTGTTTGGGTTGGTTAGCGCCTGTTCGAGTATCGAGGCCGGTAGCACGGTGCTGGCTGATATGCGGGACAGCGCCGCTCGGGATGCGGGATCAATCGACATCACGGGTATCCTGCCGGGCGCAGGGATGTCGTCCCGAATGACGCGCAGCATGTGATTGAAATAATCCTGCGGTATATCTTTTGAATTGTCCTTACGAATTATAAAATCATGCGCGTTACGCAGGAAATCTGCGCAGCGACGCGGGTCAGTCTTCAGAATATCCAGAACAGATTGGCGATATTTCACTTCATCTAGCAGTAAGGAGTAACTCAGTTGCGGTAGATTTAGGAAATATGTTTCGGTAGTCATTTCGATTAATTCGTTCTCGAATGATACAGGCTCTGCCTTATAAATGTCCCAGACATTTTCCATTTCTTCGAAGAAGGCGGGATTCCTCTCCCGCAGCGAGGCCACATTGACGTCGCTGCCCGCAAAGCGACGATCGAGAAACGCGCTGATTGCGAGTTCGGCGCTTTCGATATTGCTGTAGTGACGCACTACCTCTTCGGTCGAGGAGAAAGCTTTATCGCTGTCGTCACCGACCATCCGCCCAAGCGTCGCGAACAGGACGACGCCGAGCAATATCCAGACCCACGGGCTCGGCCCGCTGACGCCGCCGCCCTCGACCTTCTTTTCCCAGCGCGCGACCAGGTCGGGTTGCCAATGCTCCTGTTCGAGCCAGGGATAGTCGCGGCGGATCGTCGCGATCAGATTGGCCATGCGCTGCTTGTCGACCGCGCGCAGCCACAAGGGTCCCTTGACCTTGCCGCGCACGAGCTCGACCCATTCGCGGTGATAGGCGTGTCCCGGCGTGCCGAGTTCATGGGCGAGGCTGTGTCCTTCATGCGCGTTGAACAGCCAGGGGATCGCCGGATGGATGCCGAGTTCATGCGCGCGGGCGCCCCAGTGAAAATGCTCGGCGACGCGCGGGAACAGCGCGGCGCCGCGCGGATAGCGGTCGGCGAGGAGTTGCGCGAGCCATGCTTCGACGCGCGCATAATGGCCGAGGTCGGCCATGCGGTCGTCGGCGAACAGCGCGTCGAGGTGCGCGTGCAGTTCCTCGATTTCCGACGCCGCCAGATCGCCCTCACCGGTGAAAAGTTCGACCATGCGCTGGAAGCGCTTGTCGTCCTCGTCGCTATATTCGACGGTGAATTGCGGCCTTTCGGCGGGTTCGGGTTCGGCGGGCGGCGGCGTCGTGCCTTCGGGCAGGGGATCGCCGAGACCGAAATCATCCTCGTCCGCCGCATCGTCCGCGTCGCGGGGCGGATGCAGGAAATGGCCCGAGAGCGCGCCGTCGCGCGCTTCGCGCAATTCCATGAAGGCTTCGGTCGCGGCGTCGGGATCGAGCGCCTTCAGCAGCCGCGAATAGGCGTCGCGGATCGTCTTGCGGTCTTCGGTCGGCGCGATCCGCAGCACCGTCCACGGCCAGTGGGTGGCCGTCACAGGCGATGGTCCTGTTCGAGCTCCGCGAGCGCGGCGCTGAAGGCGGTGCGCGCCTGCTCGATCGTGCGCGGGTCCTGCGTTTCGAGCGCGCCTTCGAAATCGAGCAGCATCCGCCCGATATGCTCGCGCCGCTCGTCGATGAATTCTTCGTAGAGGCGCGCCGCCCAGCCGACGACATACTGGTTTTCGGCCATGTCGCGCGGGTGCGTCTTGAGCGTGGCAAGCTGTTCGCGCCGCGCGTCGAGCTGTTCGGGCGTCAGCGCGTCGCTGTCGTCGCTGATCAGCATCGACCGCGTCTCGCCCGTTTCGGGGATGGTGACGTCGACGTCGAGCAGGCCCGACGTGTCATAGGTGAAGCGGCAGTCGATCGACACCTGTCCCGCGGGCTTTTTGGGGATCGGAAATTCCATCGTGCCGAGCAGGATGTTGTTCGCGACCTCGCGCGATTCGCCCTGATAGATGTTCAGCCGAATGTGCGTCTGATTGTCCGACATCGACGAGTAATTGTTCGTGCGGCTGATCGGCGTCGGGCTGTTGCGGCTGATGATCGGTGAAAACAGCCCGCCGCGCAGGCGACCGTGGCTGTCATATTCGGTGACTTCGACCCCAAGCGTGAAGGGGCAGATGTCGGTCAACCGCACCTCTTCCAGCGCCTCGTTGCGCGCGACGAGGCCGGCCTGGATCGCGGCGCCGATCGCCACCGCATGGTCGGGATGGACGACATGGTTCGGAAAGCGCCCGAACATCTTGGTGATCGCCTTGCGGATGATCGGCATGCGCGTCGCGCCGCCGACGAGCACGATGTCGCTCAGCGCCTCGATGCGCAGGTTGCTGTCGCGCAGCGAGCGCAGGATCGGGTCGCGCAGGCGGACGATCAGCGGCTCGGCGAGCTTTTCAAAGGTCTCGGCGTCGATCGACAGGTCGAACTGCTGGCCGCCGACGGTCAGCGTCACCGTCGCCTCGTTCGCGTCGGTCAGCATCTTGCGCGCGCTGTCGGCGGCCTGGAACAGCCGCGCCTGGAGCAGATTGCTGCGCACGTCGGCGGGGAATTGATACTGGTCGGTCCAGTGCGCGACGATCGCATTGGTGAAATCGTCGCCGCCCAGCCGGTTGTCGCCGGAGGAAGCGCGGACCTCGACGATCGCGTCGAACATCTCGACGATCGACACGTCGAAGGTGCCGCCGCCGAGGTCGAAGACGAGGAAGGGTTCGCGATCCTCCTTGTCGGCGATGCCGAAGGCGAGCGCCGCGGCGGTCGGCTCGTTGAGCAGGCGCGCGACCTTCAGCCCCGCGAGCTCGCCCGCGCGGCGCGTCGCCTTGCGCTGCTTGTCGTTGAAATAGGCGGGGACGGTGATCACCGCCTCGGCGACCTCCTCGCCCGTCGCGGCCTCGATATCCTCCTTCAGGCTGCGCAGCACTACGGCCGACAGATCCTCGGCGCGGAAGGAGAAGCGGCCGATCTTGATCGTCTTGTTGGTGCCGATGAAGCGCTTGAAGCTGGTGATCGCCTCGGCGGGCTTGACCGCCCAATGGTTGAGCGCGGGCTTGCCGACGAGCGTCGTGCCGTCGGGCAGGAGCGCGACCGCCGATGGCGTCAGCAAATCCCCAAGCGCGTTGGGGATCAACCGTGTCTCGCCATTTTCGAATAGTGCAGCCGCGCTGTTGGTCGTTCCCAAATCGATGCCGACGATCATTCTACCCCCGAAAATCCCCTTGGAGCGGACGCCGCGCCGCCCGACGTGCAACATGTGATGGCTGCGATCAATGCAAAGTTCGAGGGGCGGACGTCAGTGCGCCTCGCCCCAGCTTTTGCCGGTGCCGATCTCGACCTCGATGGGGACCGAGAGTTTGAGCACGGGCTCGGCGGCGCCCGCCATCGTGCGGCGGATCACATCGCCCGCGGCTTCGGCCTTGTCCTCGGGCGCCTCGAACACCAGTTCGTCGTGGACCTGAAGCAGCATCTTGACGTCGGACAGGCCGGCTTCGGCCAGCGCGCCCGGCATGCGCGCCATCGCGCGCTTGATCAGGTCGGCGCTGGTGCCCTGGATCGGGGCGTTGATCGCTGCCCGCTCGCTGCCCGCGCGTTCGTTCTGGTTCGCCGCCTTGATGCGCGGGAACCAGGTCTTGCGACCGAACAATGTCTCGGTATAGCCCCGCTCGCGCGCGCCTTCGAGCGTGTCGGTGATATAGTCGCTGATGCCGGGGAAACGCTCGAAATAGCGGGCGATCAGCGCCTGCGCCTCGTCGGGGGTGATCTCCAGCCGGCCCGCGAGGCCCCAGCGCGAAATGCCGTAGAGGATCGCGAAGTTGATCGTCTTCGCCTTGGCGCGCGTGTCGCGGTTGACCTCTCCGAACAGCTCGATCGCGGTCGCGGCGTGAATGTCCTGCCCCTGCGCGAAGGCTTCCTTGAGCTCGGGAACGTCGGCCATGTGCGCGGCGAGGCGCAGCTCGATCTGGCTATAGTCGGCGGCCATCAGCACATGGCCCGGCGCGGCGATGAAAGCGTCGCGGATCTGCCGCCCGATCTCGGTGCGGATCGGGATGTTCTGCAAATTCGGGTCGGTCGAGGACAGCCGCCCGGTCTGCGCGCCGACGAGGCTGTAGCTGGTGTGGACGCGGCCGGTCTTCGCGTTGATCTGTTCCTGCAGCGCGTCGGTATAGGTCGATTTCAGCTTCGCGAGCTGGCGCCACTCCAATATCTTGCGCGCGATCGGCACGCCGTCGCGTTCGAGCCGTTCGAGCTCGTTCTGGTCGGTCGACCAGTCGCCCGACTTGCCCTTGCGCCCGCCCTTCAGGCCGAGCTTGTCGAACAATATCTCGCCGAGCTGCTTGGGGCTGCCGATGGTGAAGGGCTGGCCGGCGAGCGCATGAATCTCGCCCTCCATGCGCAGCATTTCGGTCGCGAACTCGCCCGACAGGCGCGCGAGATAGTCGCGGTTCACCATGATGCCCGCGCGCTCCATCCCCTCGACCACCGCGACGAGCGGGCGGTCGACCATCTGATAGACGCGCGTCCCGCCCTCGAGCGGCAGGCGCAGCCCCAGCAGCTTCCACAGGCGCCATGCGACCTCGGCATCCTCGGCGGCATATTGGGTGGCGCGGTCGAGCTGCACCTCGGCGAAGCTGATCTGCGACTTGCCGGTGCCGCATATCTCCTTGAACGACAGGCAGGCATGATCGAGGTGCAGCTTGGACAGTTCGTCGAGGCCGTGGCCGTGCTTGCCCGCGTCGAGCGCGAAGCTCATCACCAGCGTGTCGTCATAGGGCGCGATCGTCACCCCGTGCTGCGCGAGCACGCCGATGTCATATTTGAGGTTGTGGCCGACCTTCAGCACCGCATCGTCGGCGAACAGCGCGCCGAGCCGCGCGAGCGCCGCGTCCATCGGAATCTGGTCGGGCTTCTCGGCGAACATATCGGTGCCGCCGTGGCCGAGCGGGATGTAGCAGGCCTTGCCCGCGCCGGTCGACAGGCTGACCCCGACAAGGGCGCCGGTCACGCTGTCGAGGCTCGCCGTCTCGGTATCGACCGCGACGACATGCGCCGCCCGCGCCTCGGCGATCCAGCGGTCGAGCGCGTCGAGCGTGGTCACGCACTCGTACAGCGCGCGGTCGATCGGCGGCATGGCGGGCAGCGTCGGGGTCGAGGGTTGGGCCGGCGCGGCGGAAGCCGCGGCGCCCGGGCGCTGGGGCATCGGCGGGCCACCGGGCGTCTGGCCATTGTCGAGCTTGGCCGACAGCGAGCGGAAGCCATGCTCGTCAAGGAAGGCGCGCAGCGGGTCGGGCGGAATCGCGCCCAGCTTCAGTGCGTCGAGCGGGTCGGGCAGCGGGCAGTCGCGCTTCAGCTCGACCAGCACCCGCGACAGCCGCGCCATGTCGGCATGCTCGATCAGATTGTCGCGCAGCTTCGACGGCTTCATCGTCCCGGCGCCCGCGAGCGCGCTTTCGAGGTCGCCATATTCGACGATCAGCTTGGTCGCGGTCTTCGGCCCGACGCCGCGAACGCCGGGAACATTGTCGACGCTGTCGCCCATCAGCGCGAGCACGTCGCCGACGAGGTCGGGGGCGACGCCGAACTTCTCGTTCACCGCCTCCAGCCCCATATGGACGTTCTTCATCGTGTCGAGCATGTCCACCTGCGGGCCTTCGCTCGGCTGGCGGATCAGCTGCATCAAATCCTTGTCGGACGACACGATGGTGACGTCCCAGCCTTCGCGCACCGCGGCCTCGGTATAGCTGGCGATGAGGTCGTCGGCCTCGAAGCCTTCCATCTCGATGCAGGGCAGCGAAAAGGCGCGCGTCGCGTCGCGGATCAACGGGAATTGCGGGCGCAGGTCCTCGGGCGGTTCGGGCCGGTTCGCCTTATACTGGTCATAGATGTCGTTGCGGAACGAGTGGCTGCTATGGTCGAGGATGACCGCCAGATGCGTCGGCTCCTCGGCATCGTTCAGGTCTTTCGCCAGCTTCCACAGCATCGTCGTATAGCCATAGACCGCGCCGACTGGCACGCCGCTCGGGTTGGTCAGCGGCGGCAGGCGGTGATAGGCGCGGAAGATGTAGCTGGAGCCATCGACCAGATAGAGATGATTCTTCTGTGACATGGCGGGCGGTGTAGCAGGGCGAAAGCGGGCGGCCTAGCCGCGTGGTCGCGGCGGCAGGTCGAAATGCAGCACCTCCTCGCGCACGCCCAGCTTGGTATAGAGCGCGATGGCGGGCGGGTCGGCATGATCGGCCTGGACGAAGACCGCCCAGGCGCCGGTGTCGGCGGCGATATGCTGGAGTTCGGCGATCAGGGCGGTCGCGATGCCTTGACGCCGATGGGCTTCGTCCACGGCGAGGTCGTAGAGATAGATTTCGCTGCGCGCCTGCTCCAGCTTGGGGAGGTCATAGGCGGTCAGCCCGCCGACGACGCGGCCGTCCGCCTCCGCGACGAGCAGGATGATCGCGTCCTTGCCCAGTTGCCGCGCAAGCCAGTCGTCGCCGGGCCTGTCGCGGCGATAGGTCTCATGATCCTCGAACGCATCGGCATAGAGCGCGTTGAGGTCGCGCATCGTGTCGATGTCGGCGGGGCCGAGGCGGCGGATTTTAGGTGTCCTCGACAGCATGTCGTTCAACCTAAAGTCCCGGTCTCGTCATTGCGAGCGCAGCGAAGCAATCCAGAGTGGCGTAAGTTCGCCCTGGATTGCTTCGCTGCGCTCGCAATGACGCATTACTTATAGTCGATCGCCAGCTTCGCCGCCGCCGCGACCGCGGCCTCGCGGGCGTCGTCGGTCGAGCCGCCCGCGACCTTCGCCAGCGCGACGCCCATGCGGCGATACGGCCGTGTCACAGGCTTGCCGAAGATGCGGACGTCGATCGCGGTTGCGGCATTCGGCGGCACCAGCGCTTCGGCCAGCCCGGTGATCGCGAAATCCTCCGCGTCGCGGTCGGCGAGCAGGACCGCGCTCGCGCTGGCGTCGGGGACGGTGATCTCCGGAATCGGCAGGCCGAGGATCGCGCGGGCGTGGAGGTCGAACTCCGACAGCGCCTGCGAAATCAGCGTTACCATGCCGGTGTCGTGCGGACGGGGGCTGAGCTCGGAGAAGATCACCGCGTCGCCCTTCACGAAAAATTCGACGCCGAAGATGCCGTGGCCGCCCAGCGCATCGACGACCTTCGCCGCCATCGCCTGCGCCGATGCCAGCGCCGCGTCGGACATGGCGGCGGGCTGCCAGCTTTCGCGATAGTCGCCGCGCTCCTGCCGGTGGCCGATTGGCGGGCAGAAGGCGACGCCGTCCTTGTGCCGGACGGTGAGCAGCGTGATCTCGTAATCGAAGTCGATGAACGCCTCCGCGATCACGCGCAGCCGGTCGCCGCGCATCCCGGCGGCGGCATAGTCCCACGCCGCGTCGATGCCGGCGGCGTCCCGAACCGTGCTCTGGCCCTTGCCCGACGAGGACATCACCGGCTTCACCACCAGCGGAAAACCGATGCGCGCGGCCGCGGCGGCCAGCTCCTCGCGCGTCTCCGCATATTCGAAGGTCGAGGTGACGAGACCCAGCTCGCTTGCCGCAAGGTCGCGGATCGCGTCGCGGTTCATCGTCAGCTGCGCGGCGCGCGCCGACGGGACGACATGGAAGCCCTCGGCCTCGACCTCGGCGAGGATTTCGGTGCGGATCGCCTCGATCTCGGGGACGATATGGTCGGGCTTGTGCCTTTCGATCGCGGCGCGCAACGCGGCACCGTCGAGCATCGAAAAGACTTCGGCTTCGTCCGCCACCTGCATCGCGGGCGCTCCGGCATAGCTGTCGCAGGCGACGACATGGCAGCCGAGCCGTTTGGCCGATATCACGAACTCGCGGCCGAGCTCGCCCGAACCGAGCAGCAGGATGGTGGCGGTGGGGGTCATGCGGGCCAGTCGTCCGTGTCGTGGTCGGGATGCTGGTGGTTGCTCGCCTTGATCGCCGCGGCGGGTCCGGTCATCACCTCTTCGGTCGTGCCCTCCTGCCGCAGCGCCGGCAGCGTGTCGAACCAGGGCATCCGTCCTTCGATCCCGAACTGCATCTTCGGCGGGAACTGGGCCGGATCGTCGAGCGATCCGGTGGTGACGTTCAGGTGCCGGCTTTCGAGATAGTCGTAGGTCAGCGGCGTGCCGCAGTCGCGGCAGAAGCCGCGCTCGACCGGGTCGGAGCTTTTGAAGATGCCCGGCGTCCCGCGCGTCCAGCGAAAGGCGTCGCGCGGAATGCCGATCAGCGCCGCGAAATAATTGCCCGCCGCCTTCTGGCACATGCGGCAATGGCAGATGTGCGAGGTGTCGAGCACCGCGCTGACATGATAGCGCACGGCGCCGCACTGGCAGCCGCCGGAGGCTTGGGTTTCGATGCGGTCCATGAACCTCTCTTCAGACGAAGGGAACGGGATAGCGGCGGATATTGGCGTCGGCGGTGACCAATGTCATCCCCTCGGTCAGCGCATGGGCGATGAGCATGCGATCGACCGGGTCGCGATGGATTTTCGGCAGGTCGATTGCTGCGCGCCATGCGTCTGCCGGATAGTCGATCACGGACATGCCGAACCGGCTTTCTATTTCGGTCAGAGATTCATCGACCGGCAATCGCTTTCGCGTTTGAAGGTCGCAATATTCAAAAGCGATTGCTGCGCTGACAAACAACTGATTGCCGGGATCGAAGAGAGCTTTCTGCTGAATCGGGCGCAGGCGCTTGTCACCGATCACGAGCCAGACCAGTATCTGGGTATCAATCAGAAGGCGCACCGAATTTCCGTTGATAGCGTTCCTCGATTTCCTCATCGGTCATCGACGGCGGCACGTCGAACGCCTCCGGGGGCAGATGTGCATATTTTTCCCGTGCGAAGCCAAAAGCAGCCCGCCGTTTTGCAGCGAGTGCCTCACGTTCCATTGCTTCGGCCTCGGGCAGCGGGACGAGGCGCACCTTGGGCTGGCCGTCGCGCTGCACGATGACCTCCTCGCCGCGGAGCGCGGCGGCGACGAGCTCGGACAGGCGCGTCTTGGCTTCGCCGATGTTCACATGGATCGTCATGGCTTGGCCAAGATAGCTTGGCCAAGGGCGGCGGTCAAGCGAAGCCCCTGTCACCCGGCCGCTGTCAAAGCGTATAGCCGAACCGTTCCAGCTCCGCCGCATTCAGCCTTTCGACCAGCTTGCGCGCCGTTTCCGATGCGCCGAACAGCTCCTTCGCGGATGCGTTCTTCGGCCGGGTTCCCGCCTTGGTGGTGATCTGCGCGAAGCAATCGCGCAGCCCCGCCAGTTCGGGCATTTCGGCCTCCAGCGCTGCGATGTCCTCGGCGAAATGCTCGAAGCGGATATAGGTGTCGATTACGTTCCGGCCGTCGATCAGATATTGCAGATTGTTCTGCGTCAGCACCGACTGGTTGGCGAGGCACCAGCTTTCGAAGGGTTCGAGCGTTTCCAGATTGCGCTGGCGCCAGAAATAGGAGGACACCACCATGTCATAGGGGTTGCGGACGATCGACACCTTGCGGCACGCGTCCCAAACGGCGTCGCCGACGCGGACCTTCGTATCCGCCGCCGAAATATGATTGTAGAATTTCCGCGGCATCTCGCGCAGGCGCAGCGACACTATCGTTTCGCGCGGCGCGCGGAGCAGCCCCTCGATAACGCTCCAGCGATAATTCTGCGGACCGCGAAAGCCGAGCCTGGCCCGCACCGGCTCGTCGACCTTCATGATCGGCGTGATGACATCGTCGGCGCCCGCGAATTTCGACAGGGCAATCTCGAACGAGGTCCCCGCGACCTTGCGCGGCTTGAGGAAGAGCAATTTCTGTTCGCGCAGCAAGATCATCGAATGTCTGTCCCCAAATCGGCGGAGTGTCCGCGACCTACTCCCACTCGATCGTCCCCGGTGGCTTCGACGTATAGTCGTAGACCACGCGGTTGATGCCCTGCACCTCGTTGATGATGCGCGTCGCGCAGCGCGACAGGAACTGCGCGTCGAAGGGATAGATGTCGGCGGTCATGCCGTCGGTCGAGGTCACCGCGCGCAGCGCGCAGACATGGTCGTAGGTGCGCCCGTCGCCCATCACGCCCACCGTCTTGACCGGCAGCAGCACCGCGAACGCCTGCCAGATCGCATCGTAAAGCCCGGCACCCCGGATTTCCTCCAGATAGACCGCGTCGGCCTTGCGGAGGATGTCGCAGCGCTCCTTGCTGACTTCGCCGGGGATGCGGATGGCGAGGCCGGGGCCGGGGAAGGGGTGGCGGCCGACGAAGATGTCGGGCAGGCCCAGCTCCTTGCCGAGCAGGCGGACCTCGTCCTTGAACAATTCGCGCAGCGGTTCGACGAGCTTCATGTTCATCCGCTCGGGCAGGCCGCCGACATTGTGGTGGCTCTTGATCGTCACGCTCGGCCCGCCGGTGAAGGAAACCGATTCGATCACGTCGGGATAGAGGGTGCCCTGCGCGAGGAAGTCGGCGCCGCCGATCTTCTTCGCCTCCTCCTCGAACACGTCGATGAAGGTCTTACCGATGAACTTGCGCTTCGCCTCGGGGTCGGTGACGCCGGCGAGGCCCGCCATGAAGCGTTCCTCGGCATCCACCACGACCAGCGGGATATTGTAATGGTCGCGGAACAGTCGCTCGACCTGCTCGCGCTCGTTGAGGCGCAGCAGGCCGTGGTCGACGAAGACGCAGGTGAGCTGCTCGCCGATCGCCTCGTGGATCAGCACCGCGGCGACCGCGCTGTCGACGCCGCCCGACAGGCCGCAGAGCACGCGCTGGCCGCCGACCTGCTGCCGGATTTCGGCGATCTTGGTCGCGCGGAATTCGGCCATCGTCCAGTCGCCCGAACAGCCGCAGACATGGCGCACGAAATTGGCGATCAGCTTCGCGCCGTCGGGGGTGTGGACGACCTCGGGGTGGAATTGCGTGCCGTAATAGCGGCGCTCGTCGTCGGCGATCAGCGCGAAGGGCGCGCCGTCGCTGATCGCGACGATGCGGAAGCCGGGGGCGAATTTCGTGACGCGGTCGCCGTGGCTCATCCACACCTGATGCCGCTCGCCGACCTCCCACAGGCCGTCGAACAGCACGCAGGGCTCGGTGACGGTCAGGAAGGCGCGGCCGAACTCGCCGTCGCGCTCGCCGTCGGCGCCGCCGGGCTCGACCTGCCCGCCGAGCTGCTGGCTCATCACCTGCTGGCCGTAACAGATGCCGAGGATGGGGAGGCCGCTGTCGAAGATCGCCTGCGGCGCGCGCGGGCTGCCGGTGGCGGGGACCGAAGCGGGCGAGCCCGAGAGGATCACGCCCTTGGGTCGCATGCGTTCGAGCGCGGCCTCGGCGGCGCTGAAGGGGACGATCTCGCTGTAGACCCCGGCTTCGCGGACGCGGCGCGCGATGAGCTGGGTCACCTGGCTGCCGAAATCGACGATCAGGATGGATTCGGCGGGCTGAACGAGTGTGGGAGTCGGCATGGCTGGCCGATAGGGACGAAGGGCAGGGCTGTCCAGAGTCTGTCCAAGAGCAATCCTCCCCGCTCGCGGGGAGGTGGCAGCGCGGAGCGCTGACGGAGGGGGCTGGCGTCCTCACGCAGCGTCGCATCAGGACGCCAGCCCCCTCCACCACCCTTTGGGTGGTCCCCCTCCCCGTTCCGGGGAGGAACTTTGCGCTCGCCTCTCGTCGGGCGGGATCGGCCGTTGGTGGAACTTTTCTTTCGTTGCCATATTGTTGCGACAAACGGCGCCTAGCCGGCGG
>CALMYE010000243.1 GCA_937873425.1 uncultured Sphingopyxis sp.
CCGCGGCAAAAGCGGCGGGAGCGGACGGGGCGGACTGCACGAACGGGTCAAGACCGCACGGCGGCGCACCGCGTCGTCGACGCGCTGGCTGCAGCGGCAATTGAACGATCCCTATGTCCGCCGCGCGCAGGCCGAGGGATACCGGTCGCGCGCCGCCTATAAATTGCTCGAGCTCGACGAGAAGTTCGGCTTCCTGAAAAAGGCGCGCGCGGTCGTCGACCTCGGCATCACGCCGGGCGGCTGGTCGCAAGTGGTGCGCAAGGCGAACCCGCGCGCGAAGGTGGCGGGCATTGACCTCCTCCCCTGCGAGCCACTGGAGGGCGTCGAAATTCTCGAGATGGACTTCATGGACGACGCCGCGCCCGACGCGTTGATCGACGCGCTGGGCAGCGCCCCCGACCTCGTCATCTCCGACATGGCGGCGAACACCGTCGGCCACCCGCAGACCGACCATCTGCGCACGATCGCGCTCGCCGAGACGGCGGCCGATTTCGCGGTGCGCAACCTCACGCCCGGCGGCGCCTTCGTCGCCAAGGTGTTCGCGGGCGGCGCCGACCGCGAGCTGCTGACCCTGCTCAAGCGCAATTTCGCGAGCGTCAAGCACGCCAAGCCGCCCGCCAGCCGCAAGGGTTCGCCCGAACTCTATGTGATCGCGCAGGGGTTTAAGGGCGGCGGCGGGGAGGATTAGAAGAGCGGTTGCGGCCACAACCGATCCTCCCCCTTGGGGGAGGGGGACCATGCGAAGCATGGTGGAGGGGCACCCTCGGTTTACGCAAAATATCGGCGAAGCGCTTGGCCGCGCCTGCCCCTCCACCACCCTTCGGGTGGTCCCCCTCCCCGTGCCGGGGAGGATAGGCGAGCGCCACCTCCATCCACCGCATCCGCCGCGACAGAATATTGCCGAGCCTTTTCATCGCCGATACATGTGGGCGATCGCAGAAAGGGCGCCGCTCGTCGCGCCATGATCAACCGGGGACTATCGATGCGCCGAATCTCGCAGAAATCCATGCTGGCCCTTTCGATGGCCGCGCTCGTCCTCTCGGGCTGCGGTGGCGGCGGGGGTGGAGGCGGCGGCGGTGCGCCGCCGGTGTCGGTCACGCCGACCCCTACGCCGACGCCCACGCCGACACCGACCTGCAGCCTGACCGCACGCCAGAATTTCGCCAAGGCGGTGATCGACGAATGGTATCTCTTCCCCGCCGAGGTCGCGACCGTCAACGCGGCGGCGCACAGCAGCGTGCAATCCTATATCGACGCGCTCGTCGCCCCGGCGCGCGCGGCGAACAAGGACCGTTTCTTCACCTACATCACCTCGATCGCCGAGGAGAATGCCTTTTTCGCGAGCGGCGCGACCGCCGGTTTCGGCATCCGGCTGACCTACAACCCCTCGACCCAGCGCGTCGTGATCGCCGAGGCGTTCGAGGGCGCGCCCGCGCTCGCCGCGGGGATCGACCGCGGGACGCAGATATTGGCGATCGGCACCAGCACGGCGAACCTGCGCACGATCGGCGACATCGTCGCGGCCGAAGGCACGGCGGGCATCACCAACGCGCTCGGCCCGAACAATGTCGGCGTCGCGCGCGTGCTGCGCATCGCCGATCCCGGCGGCGGCAATATACGCGAGGTGACCGTCGCCAAGGCCGATTTCGACATCGACCCGATCTCCGACCGCTATGGCGCCAAGATCATCGAGGAGGGCGGGCGCAAATATGGCTATCTGAACCTGCGCACCTTCATCTCGTCAGCGAACGCGCAGCTGCGCACCGCCTTCCTCGATTTCCGCAACCAGGGCGTCACCGACATCGTCATCGACTTCCGCTACAACGGCGGCGGGCTGGTCTCGACCGCCGAGCTGATGGGCGACCTGCTCGGGCGCAACCGCACGGCGAGCGAGATTTTCTCGCGCACCGATTTCCGCCCTTCGAAAGCTTCGAACAACGATATCCACAATTTCACCAGCCAGCCGCAGTCGATCGCGCCGACGCGCATCGCCTTCATCGGCACCGGATCGACCGCCTCGGCCAGCGAGATGGTGATCAACGGCATGCTGCCCTATCTCGGCACCGACATGACGCTGGTCGGCGGCAACACCTTCGGCAAGCCGGTCGGCCAGATCGCGCTCGACCGGGCCGAATGCGACGACCGCATGCGCGTCGTCGCCTTTTCGACCGGCAATGCGGCGGGGCAGAGCGACTATTACAGCGGCCTCGCGCCCAAGATCACGAACAGCTGCGCCGCGGCGGACAATCTGTCCTTCCAGCTCGGCGACCCCAATGAGCCGTCGCTGCGCACCGCGATCGACTTCCTCGCCGGGAACAGCTGCACCGTGCGCATCACCGCCACGCCCGACACGCGCGTCGCCTCGGTCGGCACCGCGCCGGGCCAGCCGCGGCAGATTCAGGAGATGGTGATGCCCGACCGCCCGAGCGCGGCGCAGCGCGAGCTGCCGGGGCTGTTCTGACGCGGCCGCGCCAAAGCCGCACGGGCGGCGTTTGGCGAACGGCGGCGCTTTCTGTTAGGGTGGCCGCATGACCCAGACCCCGCTCGAACGCGCCGCGCGCGCACTGTGCCGCCTCGACGGCCATCCCGACGATGCGGCGCCGTGGCGCGGCTATCTGCCCGCGGCGCGCGCGGTGCTCGAAGCGGTGCGCCTGCCCTCCTATGCGATGGTGCTGGCGGCCGGGCGCGAGGACGTCGCCTTTCACACGCCGTCGGGCGCGCTGGAAACCGGCCGCATTCACGTCGAGGACGACTGGAACGAACGCGGCGCCGCGACGATCTTCGCCGCGATGATCGACGCCGCGCTCGACGAGCCCGCCGGCTGATCCGGGGGGAGCGACGGGCGGGAAGCCTCTCCGCCGCCGATACGGGCCGAAGCTGGAGCGGGTGAAGGGAATCGAACCCTCGTCGTAAGCTTGGGAAGCTTCTGCTCTACCATTGAGCTACACCCGCAATCTCAAAGCCTTACCTTGCCTTCGCACTTGGCTCTGGCTCTTTTCTGGCTCCGAAACCTCCCCTCCTCTATTCACAGGTGAGGAGCGGGTGGCAAGTCCCAATGACGCGATCCCTGCGTTTGTTGCGGTATCAACCGCTCAACTCCTATCGCTTGATACCCATCTCCAGACTCCGCTCGCTTCGCGAAGCTTGAACCAGACTTCACTCACAAACAAAATCCCGAATGTCGGGACAACCCAGTCCTCCCCCTCGCCAACATCCGGACAATTCAATCGAACTGTTACAACGACAGCGACAGATATTACGCAACATTCGCGCTCGGCGTTGCAGCATGTCCACGGCATCGCTAGGCTCCGCAGAGCCGTGGCGCAGTCGAAATCGCTCGACGGTTTACTTGGCCTTGGGGGATGAAATGCAAGCATCGGCAAGGCTGGCCTGAATGAGCGAAGCCTTTTTTCAGTCGCCGATCCTCAACTCGCCATATGAGGAACCGGAACGCCATTGGGAGCTCGACGAACAGGGCCAGCCTACCAGCGTGATCGTGCCGCGTCGCCGTCAGAGCGCGCTGGTATCCCCCATCCCCAAGGCGAAGAAGGTGCGTGGCAAGGCCGTTCAGGCGGATTTCCTCGCCGACGAGACGGGCCAGGAATATAATCCGGTCGAGGTTATCAACGGCATCCGGTCGGCCGTGGAGAGCTGGCGCCGCCTGCCCGAAAGTCAGTGGCAGGTCACGCCGACGACCGCCCGGCTCCTGCGCCACTGGCGCACCCATGATTTCGCGAACCAGCGGCCCTTCTTCTGCCAGGTAGAGGCGGTCGAGACCGTCATCTGGATGACCGAAGTCGCGCCGCGGTCCTCGGCGCAGGGCCGGCGCTTCTGGGCGCATCTCGAAGCCGCCAATGAGGCGTCCAACCCCGAGTTGATGCGCCTCGCGCTCAAGCTGGCCACCGGCGCGGGCAAGACGACGGTGATGGCGATGCTCATCGCGTGGCAGACCCTCAACGCCGTCCGCCATCCCAATGCGAAGCGTTTCTCGAAGGGCTTCCTGGTCGTCGCGCCGGGGATCACGATCAAGGACCGCCTGCGCGTCCTCCAGCCCAACGATCCCGAGAGCTATTACCAGAGCCGCGAGATCGTGCCCGAGGACATGCTCCTCGATCTCGGCCGCGCGAAGATCGTCATCACCAACTACCACGCCTTCAAGAAGAAGGACGAGATTCCGCTCAACAGGGTGCAGCAGGCCGCCCTGGGCACCAGGCCCAGGCCCGAGAGCGACGGCGCGATGATCCGCCGCGTCGCCGGCGAGCTGATGGGCCTGAAGAATATCGTCGTCCTCAACGACGAGGCCCACCATTGCTATCGCGAACGCACGCTGACCGACGAGGAGCGGAAGGCGCTCAAGGGCGACGAGCTCGCCGAGGCCAAGGAAGCGAACGAAGCCGCACGCCTCTGGATCTCGGGCATCGAGGCGGTGAAGCGCGAACTTGGCGTGTCGATGGTC
Source organism: uncultured Sphingopyxis sp. (assembly GCA_937873425.1). Classification (GTDB taxonomy): domain Bacteria; phylum Pseudomonadota; class Alphaproteobacteria; order Sphingomonadales; family Sphingomonadaceae; genus Sphingopyxis. The sequence goes on from CALMYE010000243.1 coordinate 4,457, forward strand.
TACGACCTGTCGGCGACCCCCTTCTTCCTGCGCGGCTCGGGCTATCGCGAGGGGTCGCTGTTCGGCTGGGTGATGAGCGACTTCAGCCTGATGGACGCGATCGAATGCGGGATCGTGAAGCTGCCGCGCGTGCCCATCATGGACAATGTCCCCGGCGGCGACACGCCGATGTTCCGCAACCTGTGGGAGCATGTCGGCAAGCAGCTGCCGAAGAAGGGTCGCGGCAGTGCCAAGGGGCTCGACCCGCAGAAGCTGCCGAACGAACTGCTCGCCGCGATCGACGCGCTCTATGGCCATTATGAGAAGACCTATGAACTGTGGCGCGATGCGGGGATCGGGGTCGATCCGGTCTTCATCGTCGTCTGCAACAACACCGCGACCTCGAAGCTCGTCCACGATTATATCGCCGGCTACGAGATCGAGGACGAGCAGGGCACGATCACCCCGATCCGCGGAAAGTGCGAGCTGTTCCGCAACTACGCCCCCGACGGCTCGGCCCTGCCCCGCATGCGCACGCTGCTGATCGACAGCATGCAGCTCGAGAGCGGCGAGGCGATCAGCGCGGACTTCCGCGACGCCGCCAAGGACGAGATCGCGCGGTTCAAGGACGAACTGATCCAGCGCACCGGCGACCGCGCCGCGGCCGACAGGATCGACGATGCATCGATCCTGCGCGAAGTGATGAACACGGTCGGCCGCAAGGGCCAGCTCGGCGAAGGCATCCGCTGCGTCGTGTCGGTGTCGATGCTGACCGAAGGATGGGACGCCAACACCGTCACCCACGTCCTCGGCGTCCGCGCCTTCGGCACACAATTGCTCTGCGAGCAGGTGATCGGCCGTGCCCTCCGCCGGCAATCCTATCAGCTCAAGTCCGACGGGTTTTTTCCGGTCGAATATGCCGATGTGCTCGGCATCCCGTTCGACTTCACCGCGCAGCCGGTCGTATCGAAGCCTTCGCCGCCGGAGAATATGGTGCGCGTTCACGCGATCAGCCCCGCGCGCGACACCGCCGAAATCCGCTACCCGCGGGTCGACGGTTATCGCACCGAGCTGCCCAGCGAGAAGCTGACCGCGGCCTTCACCGCGGATTCGACGCTCGAACTGACGCCCGACCTCGTCGGCGCGACCGAAACGGTCAACTCGGGCATCATCGGCGAAACCGCCGACCTGACCATCGAGCATCTGTCGACCACGCGCGCCGCCGAGATCCACCTGCGGCTCGCCGACTGGATCGTGAAGCGCCGGATGACCAACGCGGGCGAACGTCCCAATGTGTCGCTGATCCTGCAGATGAAGTCGATCGTCCGCCGCTGGATCGCCGAGCATGTCGTGCTGGCGGGCGGCACGCAGCCGGCGCAACTGCTGTATTACAGCATCGCCGACCGCGCCGCCGACCGCATCATGGCCGCAATCACGCGCGGAAAGGAGGGCGGAGGCCGCGTTCTCGCCATGCTCGACCCCTATAATCGCGAGGGCAGCACCCGGCACGTCAGCTTCATGACCAGCAAGGATCGCTACGAAACCGGCGATCGTTGCCACATCAACTTCGCCGTGATCGACAGCGACTGGGAGGCCGAATTCTGCCGCGTCGCCGACAAGCATCCACGCGTCCTTGCCTGGGTCAAGAACCACAATCTCGGCTTCGAGGTGCCCTACAGCGCGGCGGGCGAGGCGCGCCGCTATCGTCCCGACTTCATCCTGCGGATCGACGACGGCCGCGGCGCCGACGATCCGCTGAACGTCGTGGTCGAGATCAAGGGCGCCCGCGACGAGGACGACAAGGACAAGGCAGAGACGATGCGCACATTGTGGGTGCCGGGGGTGAATGCGCTCGGCGATCATGGCCGCTGGGCCTATGCCGAGTTCACCGACGTGTGGACGATCGCGGCCGAGTTTTCGGCGAAGGTGGATAGGTGGTTGGGTGAAGTGGGCGTGGGGACAATAGCATGACCGGAGGCGAATTTGCTTGCAAAATCGGGAGTCAAGTATATAGTTTCCCGCACATCCGCCCCTTGAGAGTAGGTTCGCTCGGCTATCCAGAGCGTTACCGAAATCTTGGGGCTTTTTCGTTTCCGCCTGTTTTGGAAGCGAAAAAATGAGTCGGGAAATCGCCATTCTTATCGACGGCGGGTTTCTAACGAAGCGCCTCCAGAAACTCGTCGATTCGCCCGAAAAGCTCACCCCATATAAGGTTTGCGGGATCATCCGTTCGATCTGCCGGGAGCATGTGCGCAAGCTCACCGACGACTTGGGCGGCAACTGGCATAAGCATATTTACCGCATTTTTTACTACGACGCCCCACCGTTCACCGGTCAGGCCCATCATCCGCTTAGCCGCAAGCAGATCAACTACGCGAAAAGCGATCAGGCGAAATTTCAGAACGAATTGTTTCTGCTGCTAAAAAAGCAAAGAAACATGGCGCTGCGCCTGGGTCACCTTTCAAAACTGAGCGGTTGGAGTATCCAAAGCGAACGGTTGGTCAAGCTTCTACACGCCAAAGCGGTCTTCGGGACCATCTCGGCGCTGCCTTCGCTCGCGGATGGCTCGATAAACATCGGCGCGGAGCAGGTTCAGGAAATCCGCACCCATGCCGAAATATGGTCGAAGCTCGAAGACTGGATGGTCCAGCTCGATTTGAGGCAAAAGGGTGTCGACATGCGGATCGGCCTCGATATTGCGGCGATCACCCTGAAGCATCAGGCATCGACGATCATCCTGATCGCAGGCGACGCCGATTTTGTCCCTGCCGCCAAACTGGCACGTCGCGAAGGCATTCAGTTCATTCTCGACCCCCTCTGGCAATCGGTCTCGGACGATTTGTTCGAGCATATCGACGGATTGCAAACCGTGCTCAGACGGCCTGCATCCGCGCAGGCAGCCGAAAAAGAAGCCAAGGACCCGAACTGATGGCCAAAAAGCCCCTCACCGTCGAGACGCTGACCCATGACGAGGCGTCGCGGCGCAATGCGCCGACGGCGGAGCTCGAACCGTTCGTGCCGGCGGAGGTGAAGGCGCCGATCCTCGCCGCCTATGAACGGCGCAACCCCGATCTCGACCCGCAGCTGGTGTGGCGGGGCAAGGATGTCGCCGACTGGTCCGACCTGATCGTCGAGGCGCCGCCGCTCTATATCCAGGAAAAGATCCACCCCAAGGCGCTGGTCGAGGATCTGAAGCGCGCGAGCGCGCGCCGTGCCGAACCCGAGGCCGCGCCCGACCTGTTCGCCGATTTCAACGGCATCGATCCCGAACAGCGCACCGAATTTTACGAGCACGACCAGCATTGGTCGAACCGCATGATCCTGGGCGACGGGCTCAAGGTCATGGCCAGCCTCGCCGAGCGCGAGGGGCTGAAGGGGCAGGTGCAGTGCATCTATATCGACCCGCCCTATGGGATTGAATTCAACTCCAACTTCCAGTGGAGTACAACAAGCCGAGATGTGAAGGACGGGAAGGCAGATCATCTCACTCGCGAACCCGAACAGGTCAGGGCTTTTCGTGACACCTGGGCGGACGGCATCCATAGTTACCTTACTTATCTTCGTGACCGCTTGACCATCGCCCGAGACCTTCTGATAGAAAGTGGATCGATCTTCGTGCAGATCGGGCCAGATAACGTGCACCGGCTACGTGCACTTATGGACGAAGTCTTCGGCCCCGAAAATTTGATGTCGATGATCAGTTATCGAACAAGCAGCCCGCTGGGCGCCAGCGGCTTGCCCACTGTCTGCGACTTCATCCTTTGGTATGCAAAATCCGCAGATCGAGTGAAATACCGCCAACTATTGAACTTCAAAGGCACGGGAGATGGCAGCGAGTATACTTGGGCCATGCGGCCGGATGGAACTCCTCGCCGCCTCACCGAAGAAGAGCTTTCCAATCCGGCGAGAGTTCCAGACACTGACGATGTCTTCGCGAGGGGAGCCCTGTATTCGTCCGGCTTCACGCCGACGTGCGTCTATCCTTTCGATTTCCAAGGCGAGCAGTTCGATACTTCAAAGAAGAGTTGGAGAACCAATCGGTCGGGGATGGACACGCTTATCAAGGCCAATCGCCTAATCAAGATTGGCAAGCTGCCTTACTATGTGCAGCGACACTCCGACTTCCCCGTCCAGCCATATAATAATCTCTGGACCGACACGAGAGCCGCGCTTGGCAAGCAATATGTCGTAGAGACCTCCGCGAACGTAATCCAACGCTGCATCCTGATGACCACCGACCCCGGCGACCTCGTTCTCGACCCCACCTGCGGGTCGGGCACCACCGCTTTTGTCGCCGAACAATGGGGCCGGCGCTGGATCACGATCGACACCAGCCGCGTCGCGCTGGCGCTCGCCCGCGCGCGGATCATGGGCGCGCGCTATCCCTGGTATCTGCTCGCCGACAGCCGCGAGGGGCAGGTGAAGGAGGGCGAGGTGACGCGCAGCGTCCCCGCCGATGCGCCGACCTATGGCCGCATCCGGCAGGGCTTCGTCTACAAGCGCGTGCCGCACATCACGCTGAAATCGATCGCCAACAATGCCGAGATCGATACGATCTGGGAGAATTGGCAGGAAAAGCTGGAACCGCTGCGGCAGGCGATCAACGCTGCGTTGGGGACGGCATGGCAGGAATGGGAAATCCCGCGCGAGCTGACCGCGGCGCAATCGGCCGCCGCGACGCCGCACGCCGCCTGGTGGGAAGCGCGGATCGGGCGGCAGAAGGAAATCGACGCCTCGATCGCCGCCAAGGCCGACACCGAATATCTCTACGACCAGCCCTATGACGACAAGGGCCGCGTGCGCGTCGCGGGACCCTTCACGGTCGAAAGCCTGTCGCCGCACCGCGTCCCCGCGGTCGATGCCGACGACAGCCTGTTCGACGAACTCGAAGCCGCCGCGGGTCGGCGCCAAAAAACCGACACGCCGGGCGCCGCATCCGAGACGGCGGACTTCGCCGAAATGGTGCTCGACAATCTGAAACGGTCGGGGGTGCAGCAGGCGCACAAGGCCGACCGCCTCGTCTTCGCGTCGCTGAAGCCCTGGCCCGGCCGCTTCATCTGCGCCGAGGGCGCGGTGCGCCAGGCATCCATGGAGGATATCGGCTCGGGCGAAAGCGATACGCTGTCCGACAGTCCGACGCGGCGCGCGGCGATTTTCGTCGGCCCCGAATATGGCACCGTCGCGCGCGCCGACCTGACCGCCGCCGCGCGCGAGGCGATGGAGGCGGGCTTCGACCTGCTGATCGCCGCCTCGTTCAACTTCGACGCGCATGCGTCGGAGTTCGATCGCATGGGCGCGCTGACCGTGCTGCAGGCGCGGATCAACCCCGACCTCCACATGCCCGACCTCGCCAGCACCGGCGCGGGCAATCTGTTCACCGTGTTCGGCGAACCCGACATACAGGTGCATGACGAGGGGGACGGCTGCATCAGCGTCGAGGTCGCCGGGGTCGATATGTACAAGGGCGGCGAGATCGTCAGCGGCGACGCCGACGACATCGCGGTGTGGTTCATCGACACCGACTATAATTACGAAAGCTTCTTCGTCCGCCACGCCTATTTCCCCGGCGCGAACGACCCCTATAAGGCCCTGAAGACCACACTGAAGGCCGAGATCGACGCCGATGCGTGGGAGAGCCTGAAGCGCCCCCGCTCCCGCCCCTTCCCGCGGCCGGCTGGGGGCAAGGTGGCGGTGAAGGTCATCAACCATCTGGGGGACGAGGTGATGAAGGTGGTGGGGGTTTAGGTGCAGGTAGCAGGTAGCAGGTAGCAGGTAGCAGGTAGCGGGGGGCTTGGTGCAGGGCTATGGTCAACTGATCGTATGGCAATGAGCGATGGCGTTGGCAGAAGATGTCTATCGCATAACGCGCGCCTATCCGTCGGACGAGCGGTTTGGTCTGACATCACAAACGCGGCGCGCGGCTGCGTCGATCCCTGCGAATATCGCCGAAGGCCATGGACGGGGCACAAGAAAATCCTATGCGTCTTTTCTGCGTGTTGTCCGGGGTTCTCTTCGGGAATTGGAAACCCATTTGCTGCTGGCGCAACGGGTTTCCATCGTCGATGCAATCACGATAGAGCCGTTGATGCAGGGCTGCGACGAGATCGGCAGGATGCTGCACGCCATGATCGGCAAGCTGGGAGGCCGAGACCAGTGATCGCAGCCATCTGCTACCTGCTACCTGCTACCTCGAAATGACCCTCCTCTACGCCTCGACCTTCACGAAAGCGCTCGGTCGTCTGACCGCGAACGAGCAGAAGCAGGTGAAGATCACCGCCTTCGACCTGGCGCAGGACGAAGCGGGCAACGGCCTGCAACTGCACCGCGTCGAGGCATCGCCCGGTTTCTGGACCGCGCGCGTCAATCAGGACATCCGCATCGTCCTGCACAAGGACGGCGAGCATATGCTGCTCGCCTGGGTCGACCATCATGACGACGCCTATCGCTGGGCCGAACGGCGCAAGATCGTGCCGCACGAGCGCACCGGCGCGATGCAGATCGTCGAGGTGGTCGAGCGCACCGAGGAGCGTCTCGTTTACACCGAGAGGGTCGACGATGCTCCGGCCGAGCCTGTAGCGATACATCGCCCATTCGCCGATCTCGCCGACGACGACCTGCTGAACGTCGGCGTGCCGCGCGAGTGGCTCGATGCCGTGCGCGAGGCCGACGCGGCGAGCGTCGACGGCTTGTTCGCGGCGCTACCCGACGAGGCCGCGGAGGCGCTGCTCGACCATGCGACGGGCGGCCGGATCGAAGATCATATTGCCGTCGCCGCAGCGCCCGGCGCCGATCCGTTCAGCCACCCCGACGCGATGCGTCGCTTCCGTGCTGTAGACGGCGTCGAGGAACTGCGTGCGGCGCTCGATGCGCCGTTCGACCAGTGGGCCGTGTTCCTTCACCCCGCACAGCGGGCGCCGGTGACGCGCGACTGGTCGGGGCCGGCGCGCGTGTCGGGCTCGGCCGGCACCGGCAAGACGATCGTCGCGCTGCACCGCGCCGTGCATCTGGCCGAGCGCGGCGAGGCGCAGGTCCTGCTCACCACCTTTTCCGACAGGCTGGCCGAAAATCTCGCGACCAAGGTCGCGCTGCTGACCGAGGCTCATCGGGACCGCCGCGACAGGATTGCCGTCCGCGCCATCGATCGAGCCGCGCTCGAACTCTTCGCATCGCATTTCGTGAAACCCGATCTGGCAACGCACGAACATATCGCCGAGGCCGTGGGTGCGGCGATGAAGGCGGGCCTGGGCGACAATCTGGCCCCCGCGTTCCTGATCGAGGAATGGACCGAGCTCGTCGACGCCTGGGGGCTGCACGATAGCGAGGACTATGCCGTCGTCCCGCGCATCGGCCGCCGGACGCGGCTGGGGCCGAAGCAGCGCGAAAAGGCCTGGGCGGTCTTCGCATTCGTTCGTCGCTGGCTCGCGGACCGAAGCCTGGTCACGCTCGCGGATATTTACGGGTCGCTGACCAAATGGGTGGACGATGGCGGCCGCGTGCCGTTCAGCCATGTCGTCATCGACGAGGCGCAGGACCTGTCGGTCGCGCAGGCGAGGCTCCTCGCCGCCATCGGACGGGCGGGCGGGCCGGACGCGCTGTTCTTCACCGGGGATCTCGGCCAGCGGATATTCCACCTCCCCTTCTCCTGGGCGCGGCTGGGGCTGGATGTGCGCGGACGCGCGCAAATCCTGAAGGTCTGCTATCGCACCTCGCACCAGATTCGCAGCACTGCAGACCGGCTGCTGGCGGCGGAAATCGTCGATCAGGACGGGATCGAAGAGAGCCGGCGGGGCACGGTGTCGGTCTTCGACGGTCCCGAGCCGGGCGTGAGGCTGTTCCCCAACGCCGGGGAAGAAATTTCCGCCGTGGCAAAATGGTTGAAGATGCGGATCGACGAGGGGGTGCCGGAGCGGGAAATCGCGATCCTCGTGCGGGGCGACGCCCAGGTCGCGCGGGCTGCGGCGGCGGCCGATGCCACCGGCATCAGTCCCGCGATCCTGACCATGCACGACGCCAAGGGGCTGGAGTTCCGGGCAGTTGCGGTGATGGCGCTCGACGAAGACGTCCTGCCCGATGCCGAACGCTTGGCCAGCGTCGGCGACATCAACGACCTGGAAGCGATTCAGGATACCGAGCGACACCTGCTATACGTCGCCGCGACGCGCGCCCGCGACCGGCTTCTGCTTTCAGGTGTCGAGCCCGGGTCAGAGTTTCTCGACGATCTCGACGCAGTGCCGCCAACCTGGCGAAACCAGCTGTAAAACCTCACTGAATTCAAATTTCCAGGTCCAGCTCGTGGAGGGGCCTCGAGATGAAAGCATGCCCGTTGTGCGGAATTGACGCCGCGGAAGGGGAAGGAATGTGCAGGCTGTGGATATGATTTCCCCAAGCGGATAGCGACGATGGCGACAGCCAAGCCTGATCGATGATTCATAGGCGGTGTCCGAGGAGAAGGATGGCGTGAACGGAGCGCAACATTAGAATGCCGCTCTACCCTCTGCGATGTTGAGCAGCTCACGGAACATGAAAACGGCGGGTGTTCTGCCCGAAGCGGCAACAATCTCCTGAAGCATCCCATTGTCCCTGAGAGACCGCACTATCCCGCGGGCAGTCGGCCCTGGGATCTGGGCGGCTTTGACGAAGTCTGGAGTCCGGAAGATCGGACGCTGAAAAATCCAGTCCAGTGCCCGGACGGCATATTGCGAACGGGTCACTTCCACGACCCAGTCCCGCTTTTCCTGATGCAGAGTCAGGATGGCTTGGGCTTTTCGCGTGTTGACCTCGGCTTGTGCGATTATGCCCTGCAGGAAGAATGACACCCAACCCGTCCAGTCGCCGTCACGCGAAACCGACAGCATCCGGTCGTAGTATTCCTCCCGGTTCGCTTCCAGATATTCCGAGAGATAGAAGTTGGGCCGGGTGAGCAGGCCATGTGCATAGAGGAACAGAGGGATGATCAAGCGCCCCAAACGGCCATTGCCGTCGAGAAAGGGGTGGATCGACTCGAACTCCGCATGCACGATCGCGAGCTGGACAAGCCGATCCGGAGCATCGGCGTGGATGTATGTTTCCCAAGCGGCCATCGCATCGTCAATTCGATCGGCCGCTGGCGGGACGAAGCGCGCTTGCTCGACTATGCAACCGTCAGGGCCGATCCAGTTCGGAATACGGCGATACTCGCCCGGTGCTTTGCCGCGCCCCCGAACACCGTCCATCAACACCGCGTGGGCCGATTTTATCAGCCGCTGCGACAAGGGCAGCCCGTCGGCCATCATGCGCGTTGCCTCATTCAGGGCGGCCCGATAGTTAAGCACTTCGCGGGCGTCGGCCTTTTTGGGCGTACTTTCGTCCAACAGGTCGCCTTGCGCCTCGAATTCCAGCACTTCGCCCAAGGTGACTTGAGTTCCCTCGATCTTGCTCGACAGGACCGCTTCTCGAGCGGTCAGGGGGGACAAGAGGACGTTCGGATTGGGGATGCCTGCCAGGACGCCCTCGTATCGGGCGACAGCGGCATTCGCCGGCCCCACCAGCGGAAACAATTTCCCCAGATCGAGTTCGCGGGGAGGAAATTTCCCAAAATGGTAGTTTACGGGCAATGCATCTCTCCGTGTAACGCGCGCGCTCATTCCGGTTGTTGATGATCGTCCATCGAACGCTAGATGGTTTGATGATCGCGAAATGGGGTTTTGCCAACAACAAATTTGTTTGTTGAGATCTGGCGATCCATCAACATGTGCCGCGCCGCGGACGAAGCCAAGGCGCCCCTGACTGTTTTTCTCGGCTCGGTAAGTCATTGCAACGAATGGGGATTTTGTTGCCGCGTTTTGCTCAGGATATCCAGAAAAACGTGGATTTACAGAATCTTGAAAAGCTTCTGCTCTGCCGTTGAGCTACACCCGCGAGGTGCTGGCATCGTTTCCGCGCGCATGAGCTCCGCGAGCGACGCGTGGGCGGCGGCGTCATAGGCGGGGCGGAGCCCGAGGTCGGCCTCGAAGCACGCGACTGCCGCGACGTCGCCGAAGACGTCGCCCGTCACCGTCACGGCGGCATGGGCCAAGAGGCCGATGCGGGCGCCGGCGGGCCGCAGCAGGCAGGCGGTGCCGGCGACCTTGCGTGCGCCCGCGACGATATTGTGGCGCCCGTCGCAATAGCTGCCGGGGACCGGCCCGACCCGCGCCGCGACCCCGAGCGCGGCGAGCGCGGCGACGAGGCGGCGGCCGAGCCCGGCATAGCCCCGGTCGATGTCGACCGCGCCCGCCCGCCGCACCATGAGCAGGCTGACGTTGAGGATGCCGGGCCGGTGAACGACTGTCGTGCCGCCGCTCGCCCGGACGAAGACGGGCCAGCCGCGCGCCGCGCTGGCCGCCGCGGCGGCCTCGAAGCGGTCGAGGCGCGCGAAGCGCCGGGTCGTCACGAGACATTGGCGGTTGGTCCACAGCCGCAGCTCCGCAGCTTCGCCTTCCCGCGCCAGCATCTCTTCGAGCCGCGCGGAATCGGCGCCGATCGCGGCGGCGCCCGTTCCGCGCTCGATGCGTCCGCCCGGCGCGATCGCGGCGGCGAGCGCGGCAAGAAGCGGTGCGTCCAAGCCCCGGATCAGCCGATGCGCGCGACGATCGCGCCCTGCGCGACCGGGATTTCCGCGGCGACGGCGATGCGGAGCACGCCCGAAGCGGGCGCGATCAGCTCGAAGCTCGATTTCTCGACCATGATCTCGGCGATCACCGCGCCCGCGGGCACGCTGTCGCCGTCGGCATAGAGCCAGGCCGAAATCGCCGCTTCGTCGTCCGCGCTCCACAGTCCCGCCGGGACGGTCACGTCAGTCATGCCCCTGTTTCTCCATCATCTGCCGTGCGGCGTCGGCGACCTTGTCGGCGCTCGGCAGCACGAAATGCTCCATCACCGGGGTGAAGGGCACGGGAATGTCGGGAAAGGCGATGCGCCGCGGCGCGGCGCGCAGCGGAAGGCCCGCCTCGCAGACGCTGGCGATGATCTCGGCGCCGACGCCGTAGCTCAGATAATCATCGTCGACGACGAGCAGCCGCCCGGTCCGGCGGACCGAGGCGCGCACCGCCTCGCGGTCGAGCGGCGCGATGCTGACGAGGTCGATCACCTCCGCCGAAACACCCTCGCCGGCGAGGCGTTCGGCGGCGTCGAGCGCCTGATGGACCGAAAGCCCCAGCCCGACGATGCTGATGTCGCGGCCCGCGCGCGCGATCTTCGCCTTGCCGAGCGGCACGACATAATCGCCCTCGGGCGCGTCGGTGATCGCGCGCTGGACGGTGCCGAGCCAGCCCATGCCCTGCAGCGCCTTGTGATACATGAAGATCACCGGATTGGGATCGCGGATCGCCGCGAGCATCAGCCCCTTCGCATCATGCGCGTTCGACGGGATCACCACCTTCAGCCCCGGCAGGTGGCCGAAGGTCGCATAGAGCGTCTGGCTGTGTTGGCCCGCGTCGCCATAGCCGCCGCCGACGCTGGTCATCAGCACCATCGGGCAGGCGACCTGCCCGCCCGAGAAATAGCATTGCTTGGCCGCGAGATTATAGATCGCGTCCATGCAGACGCCGAAGAAATCGACGAACATCAGCTCGACGACCGGGCGCATTCCTGACGCCGCGAGCCCGACGGCGGCGCCGATGAAGGCGGTTTCGGAGATCGGCGTGTCGCGCACGCGTGCGGGGCCGAATTTGTCGAGCAGACCGGTCGTGGTGCCGAACACGCCGCCGAGCCTGGCGATGTCCTCGCCCATGACGAGCACATCGGGATCGCGCTCCATTTCCTGCCCGATCGCCTCGGCGATGGCGCG
>CALMYE010000244.1 GCA_937873425.1 uncultured Sphingopyxis sp.
TTCCCGGTCCACCGCCGCCTGCACCGCCTTGTAAAAGGCTTCGCGCGCCGCGCCGACGCCTTCGGGATCGGTGGCGGTCGGCCAGTTGCCGTTCGACGCGATCACCAGCTTTCGCTTGGGGTCGATGAAGATGCCCTGACCGAAGATGCCCTGCGCGGCATAGCTGCCGTCGTCGTTGGTCCACCATTGATAGCCATAGCCGCGCCCCGGAAAGCCGATGTCGGCCTGTTTGGTGGTCGCCGCCGCGATCCAGTCGTCGGGCAGAACCTTCTTGCCGTCCGCTACGCCACCGTTCAGCATGAAGACGCCGAAACGCGCATAATCCTTCAGGCTCGCCGACATGCAGCAGCCGCTGATCTCATGCCCCGTCGCGCCGAGCATCCACACCGCGTCCTGTTCCATGCCGAAGGGCTTCCAGATCTTCTCCGACAGATAGGCCGACAGCGTCTTGCCCGTCGCGCTCGACACCAGCACGCCGATCAGATTGGTTTCGCCGGTCTTGTAGACCCATTTCGATCCCGCAGGAGCTTCGCGCGGCAAGGCCTTCATATAGCTGACCGTTATATCCTCGCCCTCGACCGGCTGTTGCAGGTTGAACCGCGCGACGTCGGAATTGGGATCGGTGTAATCCTCATTCCATTGGACGCCCGAGGTCATCGTCAGCAACTCGCGCACGCTGACATCGTCATAGACCGATCCCTTGAGCGTCGGGATATAGGCGGCGACCTTGTCGTCGAGGCTCTTGATATAGCCGTCCTTCACCGCCGCACCGACGAGCGTCGAGGTCAGGCTTTTCGCCACCGAAAAGCTCGTCCACCGCCCGGCGGCATCATAGCCCAGCGCATATTTCTCCAGCCTGATCTTGCCGTCCTGAACGATGATCAGCCCGGCGTTGCGCTGCTTCGCCATATAGGCGTCGACGTCGCTGCCGATGTCGAGCGGCGCGCCCTGCGGCAATGGATAGACCTTGCCACCCGCCTCGATCCGGTTGACGACGACCTTCGGCACCGTCTCCATCGTGCGAAAGGCGGCGTCGCGTTGATCCTGGTTCCAGAACAGCACGTTCAGATCCTCCGGCAATTTGCTCTTGTCGTCCGCGGCGGGCGCGCTGCATCCCGTCGCCGCTGCGCACAGCAGCGCCGCTGCCCATAGTCGTCGTCTCATCCTCTTCCCCCTGTCCTCAGGCTGTTTTCTCGAGCGTGACCTGCGCGACGTCGATGCCGCCGCCGCGAAAGCCACCCTCGCAATATTGCAGATAATAGCGCCACAGGCGCACGAAACGGTCGTCGAAGCCGGCCGGAAGCCGCCCGCCCGCCACCGCCGCATCGAAGCGCTCGCGCCACTGGCGCAATGTCTCCGCATAGTCGCGCCCGAAGCGGCGGACGTCGCGCCACGCGAGCCCCCGCGCCTCGGCGAGCGCGCGGAAGCGGCTCTCGGAGATCAGACAGCCACCGGGGAAGATATAGGCCTGGATGAAGTCGCTGCTCGCCGCGTAGCGTTCGAATAGCGCGTCGTCGATTGCGATATACTGGATCGCCGCCTTGCCTCCCGGGCGCAGCAGCCGCGCGATCGCGTCGAGATAGGCGGGCCAATAGGCCTGCCCCACCGCCTCGACCATCTCGACGCTGGCGATCGCGTCATAGGGCCCGCGCGCGTCGCGATAGTCGCAGAGTTCGATCGCGCCGCGCCCCGACAGGTCGACCGCGGCAAGTCGCGCGTCGGCGACCTCGGCCTGCGCGGGCGACAGGGTGATGCCGGTATAGAGCACGTCGTGCCGCTCGACCGCCCGCTCGGCGAGCGCCCCCCAGCCGCAGCCGATTTCGAGCAGCCGGCCGCCCGACCGCAAGTCGAGCCGGTCAAGGATCGCGTCGAGCTTGTTCGCCTGCGCCGCTTCGAGCGACTGGCCGGGGTCGGCGAACAGCGCGCTCGAATAATTCATCCCCGCATCGAGCCACAGGCGATAGAAGTCGTTGCCCAGATCATAATGGGCATGGATGTTGCGCCGCGCGCCGCGGCGGCTGTTGCGGTTGAGGAAATGCGCGGCGCGATTGGCCCAGCGCCACGGCCCGCGCGACCGCCCGGCGTCGCCGAGCGCCTCGCCGTTGCGCATGAACAGGTCGAACAGCGGCACCGGGTCGGGCGACG
>CALMYE010000245.1 GCA_937873425.1 uncultured Sphingopyxis sp.
TCATATTTGCCCTCGACGCCCTTCCATTCGTCGGCGTCGGCGGGGCTGTCCTTCTTGACCGTGATGTTGGGCCATTCGGCGCTGAATTTGGTGTTGAGCTCCAGCCACTGTTCCAGACCGCTCTCGGTGTCGGGCAGGATCGCCTCGGCGGGGCATTCGGGCTCGCACACGCCGCAGTCGATGCACTCGTTGGGGTTGATGACGAGCATATTCTCGCCCTCGTAGAAACAGTCGACCGGACACACTTCGACGCAGTCCATATATTTGCACCGGATGCAGGCGTCGGTGACGACATAGGTCATGGGTTATGGCTCCCTTGGTGGGCGGCGTCATCGCCGTCCCGCTGCTGCGATTCCAGCGCCTCTAGGCCGCGCGGCGCGCGCGCGTCAACGCTAAGCGACTGTTGCGAATCACTCTCACTCGATAGCCCCGCTGCGCCGCTTTTCCGCCGCAGCTTTTCCTTTGTCGCCGATAGTTCAGCTGGCGGCGGACGCCCCGGCGTCGAGCCGGGCATAGCAGGCCTGCGCCTCCGGCGCCGGGCCGCGGCGGGCGGGGAGGGTCAGCACGCGGATCACCTCGATCCGCTCGCCGGCGGGCAGCACCAGCGTCGCCCCGGCATGGACCGCCGCCGACGCGCGCGTCACGCGCCGGCCGTCGAGGCGGATATGCCCCGCCGCGATCATCGCCTGCGCGATGCTGCGCGAGCGCGCGAAGCGCAGATACCAGAGCAGCTTGTCGAGCCTGATGCTTCCTGCCGCGCCCGGACTTGCCATCAGTCCTTGCGTGCCTCTGCCAGCAGCGCGGCGAGCCCGGCGAAGGGGCTGTGCGGCGATGTCCCGCGCCGGGCGGGGCGTTCGGGGCGCGGAGGACGGGGAGCGGCCGGGCCGGGCTCGCCGCGCTTCGCACCCTTGGCGCGCGAGCCCTTTTCGGCGCGCGCGGGCGGCGTCCGGTTCGCCGCGGCGGGCTTGTTCCCGTTCTTCGCGCTTTTGCTCGCCCGCTTGCCCCGCTGGCGCTTGTCGGGCGTCTTGAGCCCCGACCAGCGCCAGCGCTGCAACAGCGGATCGCCGACGGCGCGGAAGCCGAAGCTCTGCAGCAGCGCGCGGCGGCTCTCCTCGTCGAGGCCGAGCGAGGTGGCGAGCGCGGGGTCGATCGCGAAGCCGGGCGGGGGCGCCGCAGCGACGCCGTGGCCCGGATCGTCGCCGGGCGGGTCGTCGAGATGGTCCTCGCTGCCCGCGACCGGCGCGGTCGGCGGGGCGGCGGCCTGCATCCGCGCGGCATGCGCCTGGCGCGCGAGCTTTTCGGCCATGTCGATGCGCAGCCAGCCCGACGCGCAGCGGCGAAAGCCCGCGATCTTCAGGCCCGCGTGGCCGCCGGTCTTTTGCAGCACCGCGCCCTGCGGCGGCAGCGCGGCGACCGGGGCGCCCTGCTGCGCCGCGGTCAGCGCGGCGCGCCAGCGCACCGCCTCCGGCTTGAGGAGCTGGTGGTGGAAGATGTCGAGCGACCCGATGGTCAGGCCGAGCTTGCGGAGCTGCGGCCGCTCGTCGGCGGTCATCGCCGTCAGCTGTTCCTCGACCGCGTGGCGGCTCGCGGCGCCGCCGCCGTCGACGAGCGCCGCGAGCAGCGCGCGGACGCGCGGCGGGGTGAACAGGTCGCCCGCCGCCGCGCCCATCGCCGCGAGCGGCGCGGCGTGGCGCGCGAGCTGCGCGGCGACAAAGGCTTGCAGCCGCTCGACGATCGCCTGCACCTGCTGCGGTTCGAGCCGGCGCAGCGCGGGTTCGATGAGGATTGCCGGCTGGACGAGCGTCGGCCCCTTGGCGAGCGTCGCGACGACATCGCCGTGCCAGGCGAGGCGCGGCGCTTCGCCGGCTTCGCTCACCAGCGCCAGCGCGCCGTCCTCGCTCTCGGCCAGCGCCGCCGCGCGCCGCGACAGTTCGGCGCGCAGATGCTTTTCCGCCGCCGCCAGCAGCAGCCGGTGGTCGCTCGCGCGCGCCTTCGCATCGACCCTGAACTGAAAGCCTTTCAGCGTCCCGATCGCCTCGCCGTCGACCGCGACGGTGCCGTCCGGCCCGACCGCGACGGGCAGCGCGGCGTGGCGCTGCCCCGCGTCGCGGATGAGCAGCGCGAGCCGCCGGTCGACGAAGCGTTGCGCCAGCGCGGCGTGCAGGCCGTCGGACAGCCGCGCCTCCAGATCCTGCGTCCGCGCCGTCCAGCCCGCCGCGTCGGCGATCCAGTCGCCGCGCTGCGCGATGAAGCAGAGCGTGCGCACCGCCGCGATGCGGCTCGCGAGCTGGTCGATGTCGCCGTCGGTATCGTCGAGCCGCGCGAGGCGGCGCGCGAACCAGTCGGGGTCGATCATCCCGTCGCCCTGCGTGCGCCATTGCCACAGCTTCAGCACGGTGCGGCTGTGATGCTCGGCGCCCAGCTGCTCGAAATCGGGCAGGCCGCACACGTCCCATAATCGCTGCACCGCGTCGAAATCGCCGCCGCGCGCGCGCACCTCCATGTCGCCCGCCAGATGCTTGAGCACCGCGAGATCGACCGCCTCGGGCGCGGGGCGCAGCCGCGGATGCGCGGGCGGCTGCGCGAGGTCGGCGAGCAGCTGGTCGAGCGTCGCGAATCCCGGCTCCGGATTGCGCCAATAGACGCTTTGCAGCGGCGGGAAATGATGCCCCTCGATCGCGTGGATTTCTTCCGGCGTGAAACCGCCCTGCGGCAGACCGACGGTGCCGAAGCTGCCGTCCTGCTGGTGCCGCCCCGCGCGCCCGGCGATCTGCGCCATCTCGGCGACGGTCAGGCGGCGCAGGCGGCGTCCGTCGAATTTCTGGAGGCTCGCGAAGGCGACATGCTGGACGTCGAGATTCAGCCCCATGCCGATCGCATCGGTCGCGACGAGATAGTCGACCTCGCCGGCCTGGAACATCTCGACCTGCGCGTTGCGGGTGCGGGGGCTGAGCGCGCCCATCACCACCGCCGCGCCGCCCGAAAAGCGGCGCAGCATCTCGGCGATCGCATAGACCTCCTCGGCGGAGAAGGCGACGACCGCCGAGCGTTTGGGCAGGCGCGACAGCTTGGCGGTGCCGGCGTAGCTCAATGTCGAGAAGCGCGGGCGCGACACGATCTCGGCCTCGGGGACCAGATCCTGCACCAACCCCCGGATGCTCGCCGATCCCAGGATCATCGTCTCCTCGCGCCCGCGCGCGCGCAACATGCGGTCGGTAAACACATGGCCGCGTTCGGGGTCGGCGCCGAGCTGCGCCTCGTCGATGCCGACGAAGGCAACGTCGCGTGTCACCGGCAGCGCCTCCATCGTGCCGAGCAGATAGCGGGCGTCGGGCGGCATGATCCGTTCCTCGCCGGTCACCAGCGCGACCTGGCCCGCGCCTTTGATCGCCGCCACCCGGTCATAGACCTCGCGCGCGAGCAGGCGCAGCGGAAAGCCGATCATGCCGCTGGCGTGTGCGGTCAGGCGCTCGACCGCCAAATGGGTTTTGCCGGTGTTGGTGGGGCCAAGGACGGCCTTGACCGGAGTGGAAGAGGATGACGTCATTGTCTTTGCCTCACGCTGGCATGGCCCGCGCTGCGGTGCAACAGCGGATCGACGGGCGGCGATACTTTTCCCTCCCCCTCGATGGGGGAGGCAGCGAGACTTACGAACTTGTTCGTTAGTCGCAGCGGTGGGGGTGCGGTTCTGGCCTGAAATGACGGTGCCATGACGCACCATCACCCTCATCCAACTTCGCCTAATCCGCTACGCGGATAAGGCTGCGTATCCTTCTCCCATCGAGGGAGAAGGAAGCATGGCACGCCATATCCCGCCCCCGCAACGGCTCGCCGCAAGGCCCAGCACGCCGCTGCCCATTAAATTGACTTTAACGGTCTTTCTTTACAGACCGGGGCCACGGATATCATCGGCGGTCCCTGCGGGAGGCGGGCGGTCGCCGGGCGGGGGTTGCTTTTCTTGTTCCAGCGTCACGAACCCATCGCGGGCATGACCGGCAACGCCGCGGCGCTGTCGATGGCGCAGGCGATTCCGTTCGGCCGCGCGGGCGCCGAACCGCTGCCCGAACCGAAATGGCATGAAGGCTGGCGCGACCGGCTCGCGAACCTCGATCTTGCAGTCGATCTCGGCGACGATATCGGCTCGCGCACATGGTGGCGCGGGCTGGCGACGCTGACGTTGCTGTGCGGCGGCGCGGTCGCCGCCTTCCCCGGCGTCGACCCCGTCCTCGCCGGCACCGGCCCGGCGCTCGACGCCGCCGACTTCAACGAGGCGCGCGCGCAGATGATCGTGCCGCTCGCATTGGGCGGCGACACCGGCCGCCATATGGCGGCGACCGACGCGGTGCGCCCGCTCGCCCAGACCCCCGAACGTCCGCAGATCGAACTCACCGCGACATTGGGGCGCGGCGACAGTTTCGCGCGCCTGCTCGAACGCTCGGGCGTCGGCCGCGCCGAGGCGCAGGCGCTCGCGGACCAGGTCGCCGCCGCCGTCCCGCTCGCCGACATCGCGCCGGGAACGCGCATCGACCTGATCCTCGGCCGCCGCGCCGCGCGCACCATGCCGCGCCCGGTCGACGCGCTCGCGATGCGCGCGCGCTTCGACCTGCGCATCGAGATGGAGCGCGAGGGCGACCGCCTCGTCATGCGCCGCATTCCGATCGCGGTCGACAATACGCCGCTGCGCATCCGCGGTCGCGTCGGCGACAGCCTCTATCGCTCGGCGCGCGCCGCGGGCGCCCCGGCGGAGGCGGTGCAGGCCTATCTGCGCGTGATCGGCAAGCAGATCTCGGTCGGCAGCGACATCCGCGCCTCCGACGAATATGACATCATCGTCGATTACCGCCGCGCCGAAACCGGCGAGACCGAGGTTGGAAAACTGCTCTATGCGGGCCTCGTGCGGAACGGAAAGCCCAGGCTGTCGATGATCGAATGGACGGTCGACGGGCGCCTCCAATGGTTCGAGGCGTCGGGCGCGGGCGAACAGCGCGGCGGCATGGTCCGCCCGACCGGCGGCCGCCAGACATCGGGGTATGGCATGCGCCGCCACCCGATCCTCGGCTATCGCCGCATGCACAGCGGCATCGACTTCGGCGGCGGCTATGGCGCGCCCATCTATGCGGTGACCGACGGCACGGTCACCATGGCGGGCCGCAACGGCGGCTACGGCAATTTCGTGAAGCTCAACCACGGAAACGGCATCGGCACCGGCTACGGCCATATGAGCCGCATCGCGGTGACTCCCGGCCAGCGGGTCAGCCGCGGGCAGGTGATCGGCTATATCGGCTCGACCGGCCTGTCGACCGGGCCGCACCTGCATTACGAGCTCTATCGCAACGGCGTCGCGGTGAACCCCGCCTCGGTCAGCTTCGTCACCCGTGCGCGGCTGGAGGGCAAGGCGCTCGCCGACTTCCGCGCGCGCATCCGGCAACTGACCGCGGTGACCCCCGGCGCCGCGCTGACCCCGATCGCGGCGAAGCCGGTCGAAGGGCCGAGGCTGGGTAGCCTTGCGGAGGTCGAGGCGAAACGCGCGGGCGGGGGGATTTGATTTTCCGGCCCCCTCCCCTTCAGGGGAGGGGCAGTGAGACTTGGTCCGGCGTCAGCCGGGCCTTAGTCGAGCGGGGTGGGCCTATCGGTCTTGCGCTACGCTGCGACCCCCACCCCAACCCCTCCCCTGAAGGGGAGGGGCTTATTTCTCCTCTCCAATATCCATTTGCCCCGCGCGTCCACGCCGCTATGCACGCGGCATGACCCGTGCCGCCTTTCCCGACCTGCGCCTGCGCCGC
>CALMYE010000246.1 GCA_937873425.1 uncultured Sphingopyxis sp.
GTCAGCACATGCTTGAACAGCCCCTTGATGACCGAGGGCGGCGCGGTCATCACGTCGGCGCCGATCTTCGCGGCTTCCAGTACATGGATGCCGTGGCGGACGCTGGCGACCAGGATTTCGGTGTCATAGGCATAATTGTCGTAGATCAGGCGGATATCGCCGATCAGCTGCATCCCGTCGAAGCCATTGTCGTCGTGCCGCCCCACGAAGGGCGAGACGAAGGTCGCCCCCGCCTTCGCCGCGAGCAGCGCCTGCGTCGCCGAGAAACACAGCGTGACATTGACCATCGTCCCGTCGGCGGTCAGCGCCTTGCAGGTCTTGAGCCCGTCGATCGTCAGCGGCACCTTGATGCACACATTGTCGGCGATCTTGCGGAGGATTTCGGCCTCCTTCATCATCGTTTCATGGTCGAGCGCGACGACCTCGGCCGACACGGGCCCGTCCACGATGGCGCAGATTTCCTTCGTCACTTCCTTGAAGTCGCGGCCCGACTTGGCGATCAGCGACGGGTTGGTCGTGACGCCGTCGAGCAGGCCGGTCGCGGCAAGCTCTTGGATGTCGGCGATCTCGGCGGTGTCGGCGAAGAATTTCATGGCGCGGGGCTTCCTTGTGGGAGGGCGATTCGGATCGCGTCCGCCCTAGAGCAGCGCGGCCGAAATATGAACCTTCGTCATTGCGAGCGTAGCGAAGCAATCCAGAGCGGTTTACGCAGGCTCTGGATTGCTTCGCTACGCTCGCAATGACGGCGTGTTCTATCTCGCCAACCCGAACACCCCGATCAGCAGCGGATTGCCCGTGCCGCGCGGATTGGCGCGGATCGCGGCTTCCTCGGCGCCGATCGCGCGATAGATGGCGTCGTGCGTGCGGTTGCTGACGTCCTGCGTCAGGCCACGAAAGTCGATGCCGGTCGCGGCGCGCAGCGCCTCGGTCACCACCGCATTGTCGGCGAGGCGCAGCCC
Organism: uncultured Sphingopyxis sp.; assembly: GCA_937873425.1. GTDB lineage: Bacteria > Pseudomonadota > Alphaproteobacteria > Sphingomonadales > Sphingomonadaceae > Sphingopyxis. Next base: position 960 of record CALMYE010000246.1, read on the forward strand.
CTGTTCGACGTCGGGGAACATGGCGCCGACCAGGCTGCGGCCCATCGCGCCCTGCAGCAGGTCGGTGGCCGCGGTCGGCCCGCCGCGGACGATCGCGGCGGCGTCGGCGATGCTGATCGTGCGGATCGCGTCGGCGACCAGCGGCGCTGCGCGCTCGGCGCCCTTCTCCGCGGCGCTGTTCACCTGCCGTGTCAGCCGGTCCTTGAACACGCCCGACAGCAGCACGCGCGACACGAGCGACGAGGCGCCCGCGCCGCCGAGCTGCGGCGGCAGGTCGATGCGCGCGACCTCGCTGTCATAAAATCCGCCAGGTTGGATGAGCATTGCGAAGGCGCGCTGCGACGACAGGGTGAGCAGTTCGCGAACCGCGTCGGTCAGGCTGAAGCCGGGCAGGCCGGCGCAGCCGGGAAGCGCGAGCAGCGGCGCGGCGGCAAGCGCCGAAATGAATGTGCGGCGATCGGTCGGCGCTGCGGTCATTTTCGATCTCCCCGGAAAAGACATCGCTATATCTGTCGATATTACGGCTCTGTCACCTCCTCGCTGGCAAGCCTGGCGCCTGCATTGCCGGCAAGCCGCTTCTTTCGGGCGAAAAGCGGCAGCACGGTTGCGTAAAGTTCCTCCGACGTCACCGCCACTCCCTGCCCGCCCGCTTCGGCGACGAGTTGCCGCTGCGCGGCCGACGGCACGACGGTGTAGAGGAAGAAAGGCGTGTCGTCGCCAAGCCGCCGCATCTCCCGCACCAGTTCGAGCCCGGCCAGCGGCCGGCCGTGCCGGTTCATGTCGGAAATCACCGCGCGATATTCATACATCGCGAGCAGCGGCGGCACCTCCTCGCTGGCCGTGACCTGATAGACCGCGATCTTGCGCCCCTCGAAGAAGCGTTTTTCCTTGAGGTTGTTTTCCGGGTGGTCGTCCACCCACAACAGGCGTCCGATCGCATCCGCGGGTTCGCCCCTGCGCAGATCCTCCATTCCGGAATCGGCGCCGCCATACAGAAATCGGCCCAGTCCCACCGCCGCCGCCAGCAGCACCAGCGCCGCCGCGACGAGGGCGGGGCGGCGACGGCGGCGCGCGCGAGGCGGAGCGGAGGGAGCCGAAGCGACGGCGTGCGGTTCGACCGCCAGGCGGTAGCCACGGCCGTGAACCGTTTCCAGCGCCCTGCCGTCGTCCCCCAGGGCGTGCCGCAGCCGGCCGATCGCTTTGGCAAGCGAATTTTCATGCACCAGCCGATCGGGCCAGCCCGCTTCGAGCAGCCGGTCCTTGTCGACATCCCCGCCGGCCTCGTCCAGCAGGACCGAGAGGATGGCCGCGCAAGGCGGGTCGAGCGCGACGCGCCGGCCCGCGACCGTCAGCCGGCGATGGGCGGGATCGAATTCGACCTGGCCGAAACGCATCACCTTGCCGTTCATGAGTCCCCTCTGCTCATAATGCTATTCCGCTCGCGCGAAGTCGAGACGAACCCCGCGCAACGGGCCATTTTCATAATTTTTCAGAACTGCGCAAAGACCCGGCGGGCGCAGGTCGCTTAGTCGGGACTCGGTCCGTGTTGGTGCCGCCCGCATCCGGCGCCAGCCGGAGGCCGTAGGGGATAATCCATGAGGGGCATGAGGGGAAGGATCGGCGGATTCCTGGCGTTGGGGGCGCTCGCCGCCGCGGGCGTCCCGCAGGCAATCGCACAGCCGAGCGAGGATCTGGCGGCGCGCAACGCCGCCTATCGGCAGGCGGATCGGCAGCTCAAGGAGCTGGAGCGGGAGGCCCGGCTCGCGCGGGGCGGCCCGCGAACCGCCTGCGCGCGCTTCGAGCAACTGGTCGGCTCGCTCTCCGAATCGCTCGGCCCGCAGTCGATCCTCCATCGCGAGACGCTGACGGCATTGCGGAGCCGCTTGGCCGCGATCGTCAACCGGGGATGCCCGCAGGGCACGTCCCGCACCTTCGTCATCAACAGCGAAACGGGGGCGATCATCCGGGACAGTGGGCCGCAGCGGCCGCCCGCACCGCCGCCGCCCGCCGCCGCGCCGCAGCCGCCCCGCACGGCTCCGGACCCGGGGCCGCCGCATCCCGATGCCGACGACCTCGACGCCATCATCGACGATCCCGACGCCGGCCTGCGGTCGCAGGGGCTGGCGCCGGACGACGCACCGCCGCCTTCGCCGACGCCCCCTTCCGTTGACCGATCGAGCCTGATCGGCGCGCGCGCCGCGGTTCGCGTTGCCGGCGAGCGCTGCGATCCGGCCGCCTATCAGGCGGCGAAAGATCGCCTGCTTGGCTTGCTCGACGCGCTGATCGCCGCCGAGCCCGATGAGGAGCGCAGCCAGGCGCTGATCCGCGAACGCGACGAGGTGCGGCGGCTGATGCCGCCCATCTGCGATCCGGAAGAAAGCATCCTCGACGAAATCGAGGATGCCCGGCCCCCGCGCCGTCCGCGCGGCCTGCCTTCGTTGCAGGAAGAGGCGTATCTGCCCGTAGAATTCTGGCTTGGCCTCGATGAAACCGATACGCCGCAGACCGGCATCGGCGTCACCCGCGACGGGCCGTCCGGCAGCGCGCCGGAAACCGATGCGGGCCTGACTCGCGACAAGGTCCGCACCGTCGGTGTCGGAGGATCGCTGGGTTTTCCCCTCGGCGGGACGCGGGCGACGGTCTCGGCAAGCTACAATTGGGGCGACGGCGGCACCGCCTTCGATGTCGCGCCGATCTCGGGCGGCTTCAACGGTGCGGTCAACGGCGCCTTGTCGCCGAGCGGCAGTTCGGGGATCGGCGCCGGCAGCGCCGCCCTGGCCGGGGAGACGCGGGTGGACCTGTCGCAATTCCGGCTGCGCGCGGACGTCACCGTGCTGGAACCCCAACCCGGAAACCGGATATTCTTCACCTTCGACTATTTCCGCGAGGTTCGGAGCCACGAGCTGTCGCTGACCGGCACGGTATCGTCGGGCGGTTCGGTCATCCAGTTCGACCAGCAGCGCGATCAGCGCATCCGCGACAATGCCTTCGGGGCCGGTATCGGCGGCGAGGTGCGCGTTCCGCTCGGCCCGGCACTGAGCGCCAGGATCGAGGCATCGGCCGGCGGCTATCATCTGAACAGCGACCTGCACGCCATCGAACGCAACACCAGCAATTTCGGCCCCGCCGCCGACCGCGATTTCACCATCGCCACCGATGAGGAAGACAGCGGTTTCGGCATGGCGGCCGAGGCGCGCGTGAAGCTGGAATATGCGGTGTCGCCCCGCTTCCTGATCTTCGCGGGCGGCGGCGCGAGCTATCGCAGCCGCGTGGGCGCGATCTTCAACCCCAATTCGGGCGACCAGGTCTTTTTCGAGGGGTTGCGGACCGGGCTGCGGACCGAGGATGCCTGGTCGTGGCGTCTTCGCGCCGGGTTCGTCGTCAAGCTCGGCAAATAGCGAACGCGCAGGCCCCTGTCGAAAGCGCTGGTGTTCCATATTTGTTCCCGCTAAGCCCGCGCCATGGCCAAAGCGAAACGCCGATATGTCTGCCAGAACTGCGGCGCGATCTCCTATCGCTGGCAGGGGCAATGTGCCGATTGCGGCGAATGGAACACGCTGGTCGAGGAGGCTGCCGAAACCGCCTTTTCGGCCAAGCATGATCTGAGCAGGGGCGGCCGTGCGCTCGCGCTCGAAACGCTCGATGCCCAGAGCGCCATACCCGAACGCATGCTGTGCGGCATCGTCGAGTTCGACCGCGCGCTCGGCGGCGGTTTCGTCGCGGGATCGGCGACGCTGATCGGCGGCGATCCGGGGATCGGCAAGTCGACGCTTCTCTTGCAGGCGGCGGGACGTCTGGCGCAGGCGGGCAAGTCGGTCGTCTATGTCAGCGGGGAGGAGGCGACGGCGCAGGTGCGGCTGCGCGCGCAGCGGCTGGGGCTCGGCGCGGCGCCCGTCGCGCTCGCCAGCGCCACGTCGGTGCGCGACATATTGGCGACGCTCGACAGCCGGACCGCCGATTTCGTCGTGATCGATTCGATCCAGACGATGCACAGCGACCTGATCGACAGCGCCCCCGGCACGGTCAGCCAGGTCCGCGCGAGCGCGCAGGAACTGATCCGCTATGCCAAGGACAGCGGCGCGGCGGTCGTGCTCGTCGGCCATGTCACCAAGGACGGCACGATCGCGGGCCCGCGCGTGCTCGAACATATGGTCGACACCGTGCTGGCGTTCGAGGGCGAGCGCAGCCACCAGTACCGCATCCTGCGCGCAGTCAAGAACCGCTTCGGCGGCACCGACGAGATCGGGGTCTTCGCGATGGGCGAGGAAGGGCTGGGCGAGGTCGCCAACCCGTCGAGCCTGTTCCTGACCGACCGCGGCCGCGATGTGCCGGGATCGGTGGTCTTTCCCGCATTGGAAGGCACGCGGCCGGTGCTGGTCGAGGTGCAGGCGCTGACCGTGCGCCTTGCCAGCGGTGCGACGCCGCGCCGCGCGGTCGTCGGCTGGGACAGCGGGCGGCTGGCGATGGTGCTTGCGGTGCTGGAGGCGCGCTGCGGGCTCGCGATGGGTGCCGCCGAAGTCTATCTCAACATCGCCGGCGGCTATCGCCTCACCGACCCCGCCGCCGACCTCGCGGTCGCCGCGGCGCTGATCTCGGCGTTCAGCGAGCGGCCGGTGCCCGCCGACGCGATCGTCTTCGGCGAATTGTCGCTGTCGGGCGAGGTGCGCCCCGTCGCGCACGACGCGCTCCGCCTGCGCGAGGCAGCAAAGCTCGGCTTTTCAAGGGGCTGGGGCCCCAAAGGCATGAAGGGCGTGGCCGGCATCGGCGTCACCGGCTTCGGCCGGCTCGGCGAACTCGTTGACCTGATGCTCGGGCGCGACTAG
>CALMYE010000247.1 GCA_937873425.1 uncultured Sphingopyxis sp.
GCTCGAACACCGCGGTCTTGTAACGGACAAGCGCGGTCCGGCAAAGCGGCGAAGGAGTCGGGGGATCAACTCACCCCGAAAAGCGCGCCGCTGGTCGGACGTTGGGGCGCGTCAGCCGATGATGCCGACGCGCTTGCCTGCGCGTTCGAAGCGACCCAAAATCTCGCCGACCTGCTCGCTCGAATGCTCGGCGCAGAGCGAGCAGCGCAGCAGCGTCATGCCGGCGGGGGTCGCGGGCGGGCGGGCGAGGTTGACGTAGAGCCCTTCCTCCAGCAGCGCCTCCCACATCATCGCGCCCCTTTCGAGGTCGGGCATGATGACCGCGATGATCGCCGACTGCGGCTCTTCGGTGCCCAGCGTGAAGCCCAGGTCGCGCAGCCCCTTGTGGAGCGTCTTGGAATTTTCCCACAGATGGGCGCGCTTGTTGCTGCCGTGCATCAGCTTGCGGATACTGGTCGCGGCGGTGGCGACGACGCTGGGCGGCAACGAGGCGGTGAACACATAGGGGCGGCAGACGAGCCGCAAAATCTCGAACTTCGGATGGTTCGACACGCAGAAACCGCCGACCGTGCCGACGCTCTTGCTGAAGGTGCCGATGATGAAATCGACATCGTCGATCACGCCCTGTGCCTCGGCGACGCCGCGGCCATGCTCGCCGATGAAGCCCATCGAATGCGCCTCGTCGACCAGCACCATCGCGCCGTTTTCCTTGGCGATGCGGACCATTTCCTTGAGCGGCGCGATATCGCCCAGCATCGAATAGACGCCTTCGAGCACCACCAGCTTGCCGGCCTCCGGGGGCAGACGCTTCAGCCGCTTTTCGAGCGCCTCAATGTCGTTGTGGCGGAATGCGACGATCTCTGCGTCGCCCATCTTGCAGCCGTCATAGATCGAGGCATGGCTGTCGATGTCGAGGATGACATAGTCGCCCTTGCCCGCGATGGTGGAGATGATGCCGAGGTTCGCCTGATAGCCAGTCGAGAACACCATGGCATGGTCCATGCCATAGAAGTCGCGGAGCGCATCCTCGCATTCCTTATGGCCCTGATAGGTGCCGTTGAGGACGCGGCTGCCCGTCGTGCCGCTGCCGAAGCGCCGGAGCGCGTCCTCGCCCGCGGCGATGACATCCTCGTCGAAGGTCATGCCCATATAATTATAGGTGCCGAGCAGGATCGTCTCGCGCCCGTTGCAGATGGCGACGGTGGGCGAGAGCACCTTTTCCATCACCAGGCTGAACGGATCAGTGACGCCGGTGGCGAGCAATGCCGCGCGCTGCTCGATCAGCGGGTCGAATTTGGAGAAGAGGTCGGTCATCTTCGGGCTTCCATGTTCCCCGGCGAAAGCCGGGGTCCAGATATGTTGCGCGGAGGCAGCAATGGCCCCCGGCTTTCGCCGGGGTGCGGGGCATCAGCCCCGCAGCTTTTCCACCGCGGCGACGAGCTGGCCGACATTCTCGATCTCGGCCTGCTGGTTCATGCTGATGATGATGTCGAACGCATCCTCGACCTCGGCGACGAAGTCCATCACGGTCAGGCTGTCCCATTCGAGGTCGCCGGCAAAGGTGGTGGCGTCGGTCAGCTCGACGCCTTTCTTGTTGAAGGGGGCGATCAGGCCGTAGATCTGGTCCTGGAGGGCGGTGCTCATGGGGTGCGTCCCGTCTGTTGAAAAAGCTGCGCGCGGGAATGCCGCGCCATCGCCCGCTTGGCAAGCGAATGCGGCGGCAATCGGGCAGCATCTTGCCGCGGGCGGGCGAACATGTCATCGCTGTGACAGGCCGCAGCAGGGGAGAGCAAGCCTATGAGCGACACGCCGAAAGCCGCCGCCACGCCGCCGCCCCCGGCCATATCCTTTCCGCCCAACGCGGTGCATCTCGTCCGCACCAGCCAGCAGCTGACGATGCAGCTGTCGCAGATGGCCGACCAGAAGGCGTCGATCCTGATGGGCGCGACCTTCGTCGTCTTCACCCTCGCGGTGGGACAGGCGCGCGCCGGGGCAGGCGCGCTCGCGATCCCGCTCGCGATCCTCGCGACCTTTTCCTTCCTGTCGGCGCTGCTCGCGGTGTCGGCGGTGCTGCCGCGCGTCGGGCGGGCGCCGCCGATCGACTATCGCGACGGCAAGGACCACAGCAACATCCTCTTCTTCGGCCGCTTCGAGCAGATGGAGGAGGATGAATTCATCGCCGCGGTGAAGGGACGGCTGCGCAGCGAGGAAGATTTCTACGAAACGATGCTGCGCGACACCTATCAGAACGGCATCGTCCTCGCGCGCCGCAAATACCGCTATCTCGCCCACGCCTATCGCCTGTTCGTGGTCGGACTGACGCTGACCTTCATTGTCTTCGCGGCCGAGATGGTCATGATGTGGACGGAATAGCCGGATTCCCACGAACACACATTTGTGCTATTGTGGGCATCCGGACACCATATGAGGATTCTCATGAGCCGCCTGACCATCGATATCACCGAACAGCAGCACCAGAGTCTGAAGGTCATGGCCGCATTGCAGGGCAAGACGATCAAGCAATATGCCATCGAACGGCTGTTCCCGGCGACTGCGGAAGAGGATGCAGCCTGGCAGGATCTGAAAACCCTGCTGGGTGAGCGGATTGCCGCGGGCCTGGCGGGTGAGGTGTCGTCGAAGGGCGTCGATGCCATCGTGGACGAGGAACTGGACGAGGAACTGGGCGGGGATAGACGCGCTTGAGCGCCGGATATGTCCTGTCGCTGGCGGCGGAAGCCGACCTGCGCAGCATCATCCGCTATACGCGCGAGCAATGGGGCGATGCCCAGACCCGCAGCTATGTCGCCAGGCTGCAAGCCGGCATGGAAAAGCTTGCCGCGGGGCGTGGCGTCTTCAGGACCATGACGGCGCTCCATCCGGGTTTGCGGATGCTCCATTGCGAGCATCACTATATCTTCAGCCTGCAACGTGGCGATGCGCCCGCTCTCGTGGTTGCGATCCTGCACGAACGCATGGATTTGATGATGCGTGTGGCGGATCGGCTGAAATAGAGTGTGTCCTGTTCAGCTGGAATCTTCATCACCGTAGCCCTGAGCCTGTCGAAGGGCGCTTCTCGCAGATAGGCGCCCTTCGACAGGCTCAGGGCTACGGTTCAAACTAAACAGGACAGAGTCTAGGCAAGGGCATCCCGCCGGCCCCCGGCCCTCCTGTTGCTCTTTTGCCACCCTTGCCCGTGAAACGACCTGCATCGCAAGGCAGCGATTGAACCCTCCCGCCGCCACGCCTATCCGGGCCGGCTGTGTCGCAGACCGCTACCCCCCTGACCGCGGAGGTTCCGCAAGGTCTGAGCGCCGAATTCCGCGCGACGCTGGCGCTCGCCTGGCCGCTGGCGGCGGCGAATCTGCTCCAGATGCTGGTGCATGCGATCGACGTGATCTTCGTGGCAAGGCTCGGCGACGCGGCGCTCGCGGCCTCGTCGCTCGGCGTGTCGATCTTCGGCCTCTTGGTCTGGACCGGCACCGGCCTCGTCGGCGCGGTCGCGCCGCTGATCGCCGCCGAGATCGGTCGCCGCAAGCATGCGGTGCGCGAGGTGCGGCGCTCGGTGCGCATGGCCCTGTGGCTCAGCGTCATCGTCGGCGTCGCCGCGATGGGCGTGTGCATGATGGGCGGCTGGGTGATGCGGGTGACGGGGCAGCCGCCCGAAACCTCGGCGCGCGCGATGGATTTCCTGACGATCCTGATGTGGGGGATGATCCCGATGATCGCGGCGAGCGTGCTGCGCATCTTCGTCTCCGCGCTCGGGCGTCCGCGCATCGCGACCGCGATCACCTTCGGCGCGCTGTTCGTCAACGCGCTCGGCAACTGGACTTTGGTGTTCGGCAACCTCGGCATGCCGGCGCTCGGCCTCGAGGGGTCGGCGCTGTCGAGCGTGCTCACCTCGACCGCGATGCTGCTCGCCTATGTCGCGATCATCCAGTTCGACCGCCGGTTCCGCCGCTATCGGCTGTTCGGCAACTGGTGGCGCCCCGAATGGACGCGGTTGAAGGAGATGGTCGTGATCGGCACCCCGATCGGCCTGACCATCCTCGCCGAGGCGGGGCTGTTCACCGGCGCCGCCTTCCTGATGGGCCGCATCGGCGAGACCGAGCTCGCGGGGCATACCATCGCCCTGCAGGTCGCGGCGCTCGCCTTCCAGATACCGTTCGGCGTCGCGCAGGCGGCGACGATCCGCGTCGGCCTCGCCTATGGCGCGCGCGACCCGCGCGGCATCGGCCTCGCGGGGCAGGCGTCGCTGATCCTCGGCATCGGCTTCATGGCGCTGACCGCGCTCGTCATATGGCTGTTCCCGTCGCTGGTGCTGTCGATCTATGTCGACGTCGATGCTGCGCGCAACGCGGCGATGGTCGGCTTCGCGATGCAGTTCCTGATCGTCGCCGCCGCCTTCCAGCTGTTCGACGGCGCGCAGGCGGTCGCGGCGGGCGCCCTCAGGGGCTTGCAGGACACGCGCACGCCGATGATCATCGCCGTGTGCGGCTACTGGATCGCGGGCTACGGCACCGCCATCTACCTCGGTTTCTGGACGCCGCTACAGGGTGTCGGTGTGTGGATCGGGCTGGCGGTGGGGCTAGTCGTCGTGGCGGGGCTGCTTATGCTGCGCTGGCGGATGCGGACGCGGCTGGGGTTGCTGCCTTCAACTGCTGTTGGCTGAACTGCGCGGCGAGCGTCGAGGTCCGGCGCGCAAGCGCCGTCAGTTCATCTGCGGAAAGGATACGCGGTGCGACACCCGGCTGCGCGGCGTTCCGGAAATGCAGCCAGCACCGGATGTCCTGGCCGTCATACTCGACGGCTACCGCCAGCGGGGCATGCACGACATCCGCCCTTATCGCCAGCAGGCAGCGGATGGCTTCTATCCGATCGTCGAGCTTCCCCGGATGGCGGAACCGGTCGCGTTCCTTCGCCAGCCTCGCGAGTTTCTGCGAAAAGGGCATGCCTGCGGCGAGTTTGAGATCGATCCGGGCAGCATAGGCGAGCACTTCGCCTTCGAGCCGCGCAAAAGCGTCGAGAAACTCGCCGCGGAGCAACTGACCCTGTTGGCGTAACGCCTTCAGGTCCGGCAGATTGCCTTGCTTGACGATGGTCGTTTCGCACCCCATCTGGACGCCGTAACGCGCTGCCGAAAATTTTCTCTTAATCGGCTTGACGCCTATCGAGCCCCCTCCCATATGCCCGCCTGTTAGCACTCCTATCACATGAGTGCTAAGGAACATCGTTCGTAAAACTGGAGGGAGTCCCATGGCTCAATTTCGTCCGCTGCACGACCGCGTGCTCGTCCGCCGTATCGAAGCCGAGGAAAAGACGGCCGGCGGCATCATCATCCCCGACACCGCCAAGGAAAAGCCGCAGGAAGGCGAAGTCGTCTCCGTCGGCACCGGCGCCCGCGCCGACGACGGCAAGGTGACCCCGCTCGACGTCAAGGCCGGCGACCGCATCCTGTTCGGCAAATGGTCGGGCACCGAGGTCAAGGTCGACGGCGAGGAGCTGCTGATCATGAAGGAATCGGACATCCTGGGCGTCATCGCCTGAAGCCCCGTCGTCCCGGCGGAAGCCGGGACCGCTGTCAATCTCGAGTCCGGTTCGAGGTTCGGAACGATCCCGGCTTTCGCCGGGATGACGATTCAGAGTGAAGTTACCCGGTTTTCCGGGATTTTTGGAAGGAAGCAATCATGGCTGCCAAGGACGTTAAATTTTCGCGCGACGCGCGCGAGCGCATCCTGAAGGGTGTCGACATCCTCGCCGACGCGGTGAAGGTCAC
>CALMYE010000248.1 GCA_937873425.1 uncultured Sphingopyxis sp.
ATCGAATCGACGCTGGCGGGATAGGCGCGCTGCTTGTTCTCGCTGACCAGCGCGGCCGCGGTGACCTGCGGGATCATGAAACCCGAGTTGAGACCCGGCTGCGGCGTCAGAAAGGCGGGCAGCCCCGACAGCGCTGGATCGACCAGCATCGCGATGCGGCGTTCGGCGATCGAGCCGATCTCGCAAATGGCGAGCGCGATCATGTCGGCGGCGAAGGCCACCGGCTCGGCGTGGAAATTGCCGCCCGACAAGGCTTCGTCGGTATCGGGGAAGATCAGCGGATTGTCGGAAACCCCGTTCGCCTCGATACCCAGCGTCGTGGCGGCCTGCCGCAACAGGTCGAGCGCGGCGCCCATCACCTGCGGCTGGCAGCGCAGGCAATAAGGGTCCTGCACGCGCGGGTCGTCGACCGCGTGCGAGGCACGGATCGCCGATCCGGCCATCAGCTCGCGCAGCGCCGCGGCCGTCTCGATCTGGCCGCGATGGCGGCGCAGCTCGTGGATGCGCGCGTCGAAGGGCGTGTCCGATCCCTTCGCCGCCTCGGTCGAGAGCGCCCCGGTGACCAGCGCCGACTGCAGCAGCAATTCGGCCTCGAACAACCCGGCAAGCGCATTGGCGGCGGAAAATTGCGTGCCGTTGAGCAGCGCCAGCCCTTCCTTGGCGGCTAGGTCGAGCGGCGCGAGACCGGCTTGCGCCAACGCGCCGGCGGCGGGCAGGCGCTCGCCCGCGACGTCGATCTTGCCGACGCCGATCATCGCGGCGGCCATGTGCGACAGCGGCGCGAGGTCGCCGCTCGCGCCGACCGACCCTTGCGACGGGATCACCGGGGTCAGCCCCTTCGCGAGCATCGCTTCGAGCAGCGCGACGGTTTCGGGGCGCACGCCCGATGCGCCCTGCGCCAGGCTCGCGAGTTTCAGCGCCATCATCAGCCGCACGACCGGCACCGGCGACGGCGCCCCCGTCCCCGCGGCGTGGCTCAGCACGATATTGCGCTGAAGCGTCGCAAGATCGTCGTCGCCGATGCGCACGCTCGCCAGCTTTCCGAAGCCGGTGTTGATGCCATAGACCGGCGCGCCCTTCGCGAGGATGCGGCCGACCGCAGCGGCGCTTTCCGCGATGCGCGGCGCGCAGGCCGAGTCGAGGCGGACGGCGGCGCCGCGATAGACGGCGCGCCAGTCGGCAAGCGGCACCGCGCCGGGGATCAGGGTGATTGCGGTCATCGGCCACTCCAGATGCGCGCATGGAGCGGGTTGAACCCCATGCGATAGACAAGGTCGGCAGGACTTTCGATGTCCCAGATGGCAAGGTCGCAGCGCTTGCCCGCTTCCAGCGTTCCAATCTGATCGGCCAGACCCAACGCCTGCGCCGCATTGCGCGTCACCCCGGCCAGACATTCGGTCACCGTCAGGCGGAACAAAGTCGCGCCCATGTTCATCGCGAGCAGCAGCGAGGTCAGCGGAGAGGTGCCGGGGTTGCAGTCGGTGGCGAGCGCGATCGGAACGCTCGCCGCGCGCAGCGCTTCGACCGGCGGCAGCTTCGTCTCGCGCACGAAATAATAGGCACCGGGGAGCAGCGTCGCGACCGTCCCCGCCTCTGCCATCGCCGCAATCCCTGCATCGTCAAGATGTTCGAGATGATCGGCCGACAGCGCGCCGTAACGCGCCGCAAGCGCCGCGCCATGCTGGTTGGAAAGCTGTTCGGCGTGGAGCTTGACGGGCAAGCCTGCCGCCTTGGCGGCCGCGAACACCCGTTCGGTCTGCGCCGCGGTGAAGCCGATATTTTCGCAAAAGGCATCGACCGCATCGGCAAGCCCGAGCCGCGCGATCTCGGGCAGCATCGTGTCGGCCACCTCCGCGATATAGGCATCGGCATCGCCCGCATATTCGGGCGGCAGCGCATGCGCGCCGAGGAAGGTCGTCGCGACGCGCACCGCCCGCTCCTCGCCCAGCCGCCGCGCGGCGCGCAGCATGCAGATTTCGCTTTCGGTATCGAGGCCATAGCCCGACTTGATCTCGACCGTGGTGACACCCTCGGCGATCAGCGCGTCGAGGCGCGGCAGCGCCGAAGCGACCAGTTCGTCCTCGCTCGCCGCGCGCGTCGCCTGCATCGTCGAAACGATGCCGCCGCCCGCGCGCGCAATCTCTTCATAGGTCGCGCCTTCGAGCCGCATCTCGAACTCGCGCGCCCGGTTGCCCGCGTGGACCAGATGGGTGTGGCAGTCGATCAGGCCCGGCGTGATCCAACGGCCGTCGCAAGCAATGGTCTCGCGGGCGTCGAGCTGTGGCGCCTCGGCGGCGGGTCCCGCATAGACGATATCGCCGTCCGCCACCGCGACCAGCCCGTCCTCGACGATGCCGAGTCCGTCGCCGGTCATCGTCGCGAGCCGCGCGCCTTTCCATATCGTTTCGCACCGCATAGGCCGGAAACCCTCTCTGCCGCCGCGGGACAATTTGCCTCAAACGCGCAATAATGTATAGACATAAAGGCACATGGCGGTGACGTGGTTCGAAAAGCGGAGGGTGATTTCGCTTCCTTCGTCACCCCGGACTTGATCCGGGGTCCCGCTCTGCACCGTCCGAAAGCGGGACCCCGGATCAAGTCCGGGGTGACGGCAAGGGAATAATCAAACCAGGGGCAGGCCTCTGGGTTAGGTTTGACGCTCGGGAGAAAATCATGCTGTCCGCCCCCTCGCCAATGGACCATCATCTGTTCTTCGACCGCGCATTGCTGCCCAACGGCTGGGCGCAGGGCGTGCGGCTGACGATCCGCGCGGGACGCATCGCGGCGGTGGAAAGCGGCGCAGCGCCCGCCCCCGGCGACGACCGCCACGGCTGCGCCCTGCCCGGCCTGCCCAACCTCCACAGCCATGCCTTTCAGCGCGGCATGGCCGGGCTTGCCGAACAACGCGGCCCGTCGGACGACAGCTTCTGGACCTGGCGCGAGGTCATGTACCGCTTCCTCGATCGCATGACACCGGACGACGTCCGCGCGGTCGCCGCGCTCGCCTATATGGAGATGCTGGAGGGCGGCTTCACCCGCGTCGGCGAGTTCCACTATCTGCATCACGATCGCGGCGGTGCGCCCTATGCCGACCCCGCCGAGACGAGCCGCGCGATCGTCGCCGCCGCCGAAGAGTCGGGCATCGGCCTGACCCTGCTCCCCGTGCTCTACAGCTGGTCGGGCTTCGGCGCGCAGCCGCCGGGCGAGCGGCAGTCGCGCTTCCTCCACGACATCGACGGCTATGCCCGCCTGATCGCGGCATGCGACACCGCCGTCGAAGCGCTCCCCGATGCCGTCGTCGGCGTCGCGCCGCACAGCCTGCGCGCGGTCTCGCCCGAACAGCTCGCCGCCCTCGCCCCGCTCGCCGCGAACCGCCCGGTCCACATCCATATCGCCGAGCAGGTGAAGGAAGTGGAGGATTGCATCGCGTGGTGCGGCCGGCGGCCGGTCGCATGGCTGCTCGATCATGCCACGGTGGACCATCGCTGGTGCCTCGTCCACGCGACCCACATGACGGCGGAAGAAACGCGCGCGCTGGCCGCGAGCGGCGCGGTCGCGGGCCTATGCCCGATCACCGAGGCCAATCTCGGCGACGGCCTCTTCCCCGCCCCCGCCTTCCTCGCCGCCGGTGGCCGCTTCGGGATCGGTAGCGATTCCAACGTGCTGATCGACGCGGCGGAGGAACTGCGCCTGCTCGAATATGGGCAGCGGCTGCTGCTCCGGGGCCGCAACATCTGGGCGCGCGGCGAAGGGCAATCGACCGGCATGGCGCTCTATACCGGCGCACTCGCGGGCGGCGCGGCGGCGCTCGGCGCGCCCGGAGGGCTGGCCCCCGGCGCGCCGGCCGATATCGTCAGCCTCGACCTCTCGCACCCCTCGCTGGCGGCGCAGGCCGACGCGCAGTTGCTCGACGCCTTTGTCTTCGCGGCGGGGCGCGGCGCGATCGATGGCGTGTGGCGCTTCGGCGAACAGGTCGTCTCGGGCGGCCGCCACCGCGACCGCGACGCGATCGTCGCGCGCTACACCGCCGCGCTCCGGAACCTCACGGCATGAGCGCGCCGCTGCACGAGCGCATCCGGTCGGATTTCGAGGCGCGCATCCTGTCGGGCGGCCTTGCTCCCGGCGACCGCCTGCCGACCGAACAGGAGTTGATGGGCCATTATGGCTGTTCGCGCATGACGGTGAACAAGGCGCTGTCGGCGCTGTCCGCCGCAGGGCTGGTCGACCGGCGCAAGCGGGCGGGCACCAGGGTCGCACGCCCGCGCGTCCATTCGATGATCCTTGATGTCCCCGACCTCGCCATGCAGGTGAGCGAGCGCGGGCAGGCGCACGCCTATGCCGCGCTGACGCACCGGGTCCGCGCGGCCGACCCCGCCGATGCCGACGAAGCGGAGCTTGCCGGAACCGGCTCGCTGATCCAACTCGACGGCCTGCATCTCGCCGACGGCATTCCGCTCGGAATCGAATATCGCCTCGTCAGCCTCGCCGCGGTGCCGGAGATCGCGGGGGCCGACCTGAGCGAGGTCGCGCCCGGCTCGTGGCTGCTGCAGCATGTGCCGTGGACCGAGGCCGAGACGCGCATCTCCGCCCTGCCCGCCAGGGCGGACGAGGCCCGGCTGTTGCAGGTCGAGCCCGGCACCGCCTGTCTGTGCGTCGAGCGACGCACCTGGCGCGGCGACGACCGCATCACCCATGTGCGGCAGATATTCCCCGGCCACGCCTATGATCTGGTGGCGCGCTTCGGACCAGCTTGAGTCACCCCGGCCCGGTCGGAAGGACGATCGCTGACGCGGGATCGAGCGCCAGCGCCACGCTGCCCCCCGGCGCCGGCGGATCGTCGGCGAGGCGCAGCGACAGGGCCAGATCGCCCGCCGCCAGATCGACCCGATAGTGGCGGCCGACGAAACGGACGGCGGCGACGGTCGCCGCCGCATCGCCCTGCCCCAGCCGGATATGCTCGGGCCGCGCCAATATTTCCGCCGCGCCATCGGCCATGCCCGCCGCCGGAACCGGCCCGAGCGCGGTTCGCGCGACGCCGTCCGCCACCGTCGCCGGCAGCACGATCGCCTCGCCCAGCAGGCGCGCCGCCGCCGCCGAGACCGGCCGGTCGTAGCAGGCGCGCGGATCGCCGCTTTGCAGGATGCGGCCCTCCGACATCAGGATCAGATCGTCGGCGAGCCCCATCGCCTCTTCGGGGTCGTGGGTGACGATCAGCACCGTCGCTCCCGCATCGCGCAGGTCGGCGAGCAGCGATTGCCGCACCCGCTCGCGCAGATCGCCGTCGAGGCCAGAGAAAGGCTCGTCGAGCAGCAGCAGCGACGGCTCGCGCGCCAACGCGCGCGCGATGGCGACGCGCTGCTGCTCGCCGCCCGACAGCATGTGCGGCCATGCCTTCGCCAGATGATCGACGTGAAAGCGCGCGAGCAGGTCGGCGACCTTCGCGTGCCGCTCCGCCTTCGTCACGCCCGACAGGCCGAAACCGACATTGCCGGCGACGTCGAGATGCGGGAACAGCGCATTGTCCTGAAACACCAGCCCGACGCCGCGGTCCTCGGGCGCGACCTGACGCCCCGGCGCCGACATGACCGCGCCGCGCAGCCGGATTTCGCCGGAATCGACCGGCTCCAGCCCGGCGATCATCCGCAAGAGCGTACTCTTGCCGCAGCCCGACGGGCCGAGCAGGCAGGCGATGCGTCCCGAGCGCAGCGCCAGCGACGCGCCATCGACCGCGGTGCGCCCCGGATAGCGCCGCGTCACGTCGCGGATTTCGAGGAC
>CALMYE010000249.1 GCA_937873425.1 uncultured Sphingopyxis sp.
TGAAGGGCAGGTTGACCTCGGTCGTCGCGGCCGACGACAGTTCGATCTTCGCCTTTTCGGCGGCTTCCTTGAGCCGCTGGAGCGCGAGCTTGTCGCCGCGGAGATCAATGCCTTCGTCCTTCTTGAAGGTATCGGCGAGGAACTCGACGATCTTCGAGTCGAAGTCTTCGCCGCCAAGGAAGGTGTCGCCGTTGGTCGACTTCACCTCGAACACGCCGTCGCCGACCTCGAGGATCGAGATGTCGAAGGTGCCGCCGCCGAGGTCATAGACGGCGATGGTCTTGTTCTCGGTCTTGTCGAGGCCGTAGGCGAGCGCCGCCGCGGTCGGCTCGTTGATGATGCGCAGCACTTCGAGGCCGGCGATCTTGCCCGCGTCCTTGGTCGCCTGCCGCTGCGCGTCGTTGAAGTAAGCGGGGACGGTGATCACCGCCTGCTCGACCTTTTCGCCGAGATAGGCTTCGGCGGTTTCCTTCATCTTCTGGAGGATGAAGGCGCTGATCTGCGACGGCGAATAATCCTCGCCGCCCGCCTTGACCCAGGCGTCGCCGTTGGCGCCCTTGACGATCGAATAGGGGACGAGCTCCATGTCCTTCTTGGTCATGGGATCGTCGAAGCGGCGGCCGATCAGGCGCTTTACCGCGAAGATGGTGTTTTCGGGATTGGTGACCGCCTGGCGCTTCGCCGGCTGGCCGATCAGCCGCTCGCCGTCCTTGGCGAAGGCGACGATCGAGGGCGTCGTGCGCGTGCCTTCGACATTTTCGATAACCTTGGGCTTGCCGCCTTCCATCACCGCGACGCAGCTGTTCGTGGTGCCGAGGTCGATCCCGATCACTTTGGCCATTGAATATCCGTCCTTGTTGCTTCTTCGGCGCCCTGAAAAGGCACGCCGGATGTTGATCCCTTGGGGGTTTCTGGGCGCGATATAGGTGCGCTTCGCCTTGGCACAAGCCCTTCGAGCGCTTATCGTGAGCGCGAAAATCGACGCATCGAGGGAGTCCCGCATCATGAAGCCTTTTGCCCGCCGCACGCTGCTCGCGACCACGCTGGCCGCCGCCGCGCTGACCCTGACCGGCTGCGGGGAGAATCTCGGCAAGGGGCAGCAGCTCAATGTGGTGAGCGGCCATATCGTCCTCGGCGCGACGCCCGACCGACCCGCGGTCGGCTATTTCCGCATTGAAGGAGGGCCGCGCGACGTCGAACTGGTCGGGGTGACGACCGACTTCGCCCAGCGCGTCGAGATGCACGAGACGGTTCAGGAAGACGGCATGACCGTGATGAAGCCGCTGCTGCGCGCGCCGGTGCCGGCGAAGGGCGAGCTGGTGTTCCGGCAGGGCGGCAAGCATCTGATGCTCTGGCACATCAACCCCGCCGCGGTGCGCGCGGGCAAGCTGCCGATGGCCTTCGTCTTCACCAACAACAACAATGAGCGCATCCTGTTCGACCTGCCGATCCGCGAGGCGACAAGCGCCGCGAGCGGGGAGGGTGCGGCGATGGACCATGGCGCGATGGGGCATGGCGGCGCGGACGCGGACAAGAAGTAAGCCGGCATGGAGCGCGACGGGCGCAGGCTGACCGCGGGGGAGGTCGCGCTGGCGCGCAGCGTCTTCGGCGACGCGATCGACTATGACGCGGTCCGCATCCGCCATCGCAAATGGATCTTCTTCCAGCCGCGCCGTATCGTCATGGCGCCGATGGGGCATCTGCATTTCCACCCGCGCGGCAACGTCTATTGCGACGACTTCTCCTGCCCGCCGCAGGGCGAACTGAGCGCCAAGGGCCTGTTCCTCCACGAAATGACGCATGTGTGGCAGGCGCAGACGCGCGGGCGCTGGTATCTGGTGCTGATGCGCCATCCGTTCGCGACCTATGACTATGTGTTGAAGCCCGGCTGGCCGCTGCACCGCTACGGCCTCGAACAGCAGGCGGAGATCGTGCGCCACTATTGGCTGCTGACGCAGGGACGCATCGTCGCCGGCGCGCCGGGGGTGGAGGCCTATCGGGCAATTTTGCCTGCTCAGTGGCAGACGGCATAGCTAGGGATAGGTCGCGCCCATCTTTCGCCCATAGCCTTGGCATTCGGCGTCGCACGGTGGTGGGCGTTCAATAAACGGAGCTTCCTCCCACCGGATGCCCTCCACCCGGTCGATCTCCAGTTCATAATATCCGTTTCTGGGGTTCCAATGGAGAGACCCGGCCCTGAACCGCAGGACGCCGTGAAACCGTGCATAAAATTCCGTTATCGGGAAAACTCCGACCTTCAGTTCGGCATTCAGTTCGTCCCGCCATTGATCCTTGGGATTCTGGAAAACTCCGACCGTTCCTTCCTTGAAACGGGGAATGAGGGTGTCATCCTTGCACTTGTCCGAACCGATCTCGAACATATGGCCGCCGCCGGCATACCAGCCGGCCACTATGATTTCCTTCCCGATCAAGCGCTCGCCCCGTTCCGGAATGTCGCATATGTCGACAGCAGGGACTTTGGCTTCCGGACTGCAGGCGGCGAGCGCGACCAAGATGGCGGTAGGTGAAAAGCGCTTCATCTTTGCAAGATGTCGCACATATGGCTTTGCTGCGCAATTTTCGTCCCGCACGATGACCATTGGCTCGACCGGCGGTGCGAGGCGTGGCACTTCCCGCAGGTTGGCGCAGTTTCTGTCTGTCTAAAGCCAGCCGGGGAAAAGCATGACCGATTTCGAATTCGTCTTCGCGCTGTTCAGCCTGCTGCTCGGGCTGTCGATGGTCGAGCTGCTCGGCGGGCTGGGCCGGGCGCTGGAGGCGCGCTTCGCGGCGGAGGCCGAGCGCGGGACGTTCGCGATCGGCTGGCTGACGCCGCTGCTCGCCATCTTCGTGATGCTCGACCTTCTGTCCTTCTGGCGCGCGGCCTGGGTGCTGCGCGGCGACATCGCGGTGTCGGGAACGACGCTGATGGCGGTCGCGGCCTTCGCCAGCGTCTATTATCTCGCCTCGCGGCTCGTCTTTCCGTCGCATCCCGAAGGTTTCGCCAATCTCGACACCCATTATTTCCGCGTCCGGCGGCTGGTGCTGGGATTGCTGCTCGTGCTGCTGGGCGCGCAGATCGCCTATTATGCCGCGCATCCGGTGCTGGTGAAGGCGGTCACCAATCCGCTGTCGCTCGGCCTCACGCTGGTCCTCGCCGCGCTGATGGTCGCCGCGATGTGGGTGAAGGGCGCGCGCATCGGCACCGCCGTCCTCGTCCTGCTGATAGCGCGTTACGTCATTGTCTATCTGCTCTGACCGCGCGATGATGCGCGCCGCGCTCTGAAAGGAACCGCCATGCCGGAGATCATCGACCGTTTCCGTTCCTCGACCTGGGGCTGGCTGCGCGGCACCCTGCTCGGCTGGCTGACGCTGGCGCTGTGCCTCATCGGGGTCGGGCTGGCGATCGTTCTGGTCCAGTGGGTGCGCAACCTGTCGGTGACCTATGAACTGACCGAGGACCGGCTGATCCTGCGTCAGGGCATCTTCATCAAGAGCATCGACGAGATCGAGCTGTATCGCGTCAAGAATGTCCGGCTGGACTTTTCTCTGATCAACCAGATCGCCGGCATCGGCACGATCAGCATCGATTCGAGCGACGAGACGACGCGGGGCGGGCCGCTGGTCATGCCCTGTATCGAGCAGGCGGCGGAACGGCGCGAGCGGCTGCGCGGTCTCGTCGATGCGGCGCGGCAGAAGCGGCGGGTGCGCGAGCTCGGCGTGGCGGGCGACGTCCCCTTACGCCCCACCGCCCCCCCTTACCCCGCCCGCAACCCGGCCCCGTTAATAACGGCCCGCACGTCCGGGGGGCTGAATACTGCCCAC
>CALMYE010000250.1 GCA_937873425.1 uncultured Sphingopyxis sp.
CGCTCGGCGACGATGCTGCCGATATTGCCGCAGCCGATCAGGCCCAGCGTCTTCGACGTCAGCTCGACGCCCATGAAGCGGTTCTTCTCCCATTTGCCGGCCTGGGTGGAAACGTCCGCTTCAGGCACCTGGCGCGACAGGGCGAACATCATCGCGATCGCATGTTCGGCGGTGGTGATGCTGTTGCCGAAGGGCGTGTTCATCACGACGACGCCCTGCTTCGACGCCGCCGGGATATCGACATTGTCGACCCCGATTCCGGCGCGGCCGACGACTTTCAGCCTCGTCGCGGCGGCGAGGACGTCGGCGGTGACCTTGGTGGCCGAGCGGATGGCGAGGCCGTCATAATCGCCGATGATCGCGATCAGCTCGTCCTTCGTCTTGCCGGTGATCTCGTCGACCTGGATGCCGCGCTCCTTGAAGATCGCGGCGGCTTTCGGGTCCATCTTGTCGCTAATGAGGACTTTGGGTTGGGTCATTTCTATGTTCCTGTTTTCTCGTCACCCCCGCGAAAGCGGGGGTCCCGCTTTCTGTTCGATGCTGGGGATGACTTGGAAAAAGCGGGATTCCCGCCTTCGCGGGAATGACGAAGGAGGGTTAGCTGTTGAGCGAAGCGTAAGCCCAGTCGAGCCACGGGCCGAGCGCTTCGACATCGGCGGTATCGACCGTCGCGCCGCACCAGATGCGCAGGCCCGGCGGCGCGTCGCGGTATCCCGCGATGTCGTAGGCCGCACCTTCGGCTTCGAGCAGGCCGGCGAATTTCTTGATGAAATCCGTGTCGGCGCCCGCGACCGACAGGCAGACCGAGGTCTTCGATCGGCTGGCGGGATCGGTGGCGAGGTGGCTCAGCCATTCGCGGTCGGCGACGATCCTGTCGAGCGCCGCTGCATTGGCATCGCTGCGCGCCTTCAGCCCGCCCAAGCCGCCGAGCGACTTCGCCCATTCGAGCGCGAAGATCGCATCCTCGACCGCGAGCATCGACGGGGTGTTGATCGTCTCGCCCTTGAACACGCCCTCGGCGAGCTTGCCCTTGGAGATCAGACGGAACACCTTGGGCAGCGGCCAGGCGGGGGTGTGCGTTTCCAGCCGCTCGACCGCGCGCGGACCGAGGATGAGGACGCCGTGCGCGCCTTCGCCGCCGAGCACTTTCTGCCAGCTGAAGGTCGCGACGTCGATCCGGTCCCACGGCAGGTCATAGGCGAACACCGCGCTGGTCGCGTCGGCGAAGCTCAGCCCCTCACGGTCGGCGGCGATCCACTCGCCGTCGGGGACGCGTACGCCGCTGGTGGTGCCGTTCCAGGTGAAGAGGACGTCGTTCGACCAGTCGACCTGAGTCAGGTCCGGAAGCTCGCCATAGTCGGCGCGGATGATCGTGGGATCGAGCCTCAGCTGCTTGGCAGCGTCGGTGACCCAGCCCTCGCCGAAGCTTTCCCACGCCAGCGTCGTGACGGGGCGTGCGCCCAGCATCGTCCACATCGCCATTTCAAAGGCGCCGGTGTCCGACCCCGGCACGATGCCGATGCGGTGCGTGTCGGGCAATTGCAGCAGCTCGCGCATCAGGTCGATGCAAGTGGCGAGGCGCGACTTGCCGATCTTCGCGCGATGCGAGCGGCCGAGCGATTCGGTGGCTAGTTTGTCGGGGGACCAGCCCGGCGGCTTGGCGCAGGGACCGGAAGAAAAATAGGGACGCGCAGGCTTTGCCTGCGGTTTACGCACTTCAGTCATGTCTGACTCTCCTTGCAGAGAGCTCGCGCGGCGTTGGGACCGCGTGGCCCGGCGCCGCGTTTAGGGGGGTGCGTGAAACTGTCAAACAAATATCGCCGCGCGGGCGAAATAATCGACGAGCGGAGGCGCGGGTTAGCGACTTGTTAACCATCATGGCGGCATGAAGGCGGCATGGCGCAATCGGTCTTTCCCCTGTTCCGGACGCTCGCCGTGGCCGCGGCGGCCTTGTCGCTTTCGGCCTGCATCGGCGCCCCCGAGGCGATAAAGCAGGGCGGCTCCAAACCCTCGGCATCGGGCGCCGCGCCGCGCCCGCAGGCGACCTCCGCGCCCGCCTTCAACACGCCCGACGCGCAGCAATGCGCCTTCGACCTCAAGCAGGCGGGGGTGAAGTTCACGCCGCTCGCCAACCAGGATCACGGCGGCGGGTGCAGTTCGATCGATTCGGTGAAGCTGCTCGACATCGGCACGCCGACCTCGGGCCTCGGCGCGATGACCTGTCCGCTGGCGAAGAATTTCGCGGCCTGGGCGCAATATGCGGTGCGGCCCGCGGCGCGGCAATATTTCGGGCAGGAGGTGGTGAAGATCGAGACCTTCGGCACCTACAGCTGCCGCAACATCTATGGTGGCCGGTCGGGCCGCCTGTCGCAGCACGCCTATTCCAACGCGGTCGACGTGTCGGGCTTTGTGCTTGCCGACGGACGCCGCATCATGCTCGACGGCGGGTGGCAGGGCGACCGGGCGTCGCAGGATTTCCTCCGCGCGCTGCACAAATCGGCGTGCCGCCGCTTCGGCACCGTGCTCGGCCCCGATTACAATGCGGCGCA
>CALMYE010000251.1 GCA_937873425.1 uncultured Sphingopyxis sp.
TCGTCACCGGCGGCGCGTCGGGGATCGGCGAAGCGATCGTCCGCCGCCTCGCCGCCGAAGGCGCAAGCGTCCTGTTCACCGACATCGACGAAGCGGCAGGCGGGCGCGTCGCCGAAGCAGAGCCCGATGCGATCCGCTTCCTGCATGCCGACGCGACCAGCGAGGCGGACGCGGAAAACAGCGTCGCCGAGACGCTCGCCGCCTTCGGCCGGCTCGACATCGCCGTCAACAATGTCGGCAATTTCGGGGCGGGCGATGCGGTCGGCGTCGGGCTGGAGGATACGCCCGTCGAAGCCTGGGACAATACGCTGCGCCAATGCCTGACCAGTTGCATGCTCGGCATGAAATATGCGCTGCCGCCGATGCTCGCGGCGGGATCGGGCAGCATCGTCAACATCGCCTCGCTCGCGGGCATCCGCGTCACGCGCTATGCCTCCTATGCCTATCACGCCGCGAAAGCCGGGGTGGTGCATCTGAGCGAGGCGGTGGCGGTGCTTTACGCCGACCGCGGCATCCGCGTGAACGTCGTCGCGCCGGGCCTGACGCTGACCCCCAATGTCGCGAACAGTATGGCCGAAGAGGTGCGCGCGTCGCTGGTGCGCGAATTCCACCCGTCGCAGCGCATGGTCGCGCCCGAGGAGATCGCCGACGCGGTCGCCTGGGCCGCCGCCCCCAAAGGCGCGCGCGCAACGGGACTGGTCATCCCCGTCGATGGCGGCTGGTCGGCGCGCTGAGCTCAGGGCAGGCTCGTCACCCTGTCCCGCTCATCCGGGCGTTGCGCCCAATAGTCGCTCCAGCTTTCGTCCGACTGCGGCAGTTCGCAGGCGAAGCGGTCCTCGCGTCCCGGCCATTTGTTGAAATCGAGCGACCGCGGCGCCTCGCGCGGATCGCCGACGAACAGGAAGCGCGGGCGCCGCCCGAGAAAATGCCACTGCCCGTCGACGCGCACATAGCGGTCGAAATAGACCATCAGATTGACGATCCAATTGTCGCCATCCTCATGCTCGGCGCGGCAATAGACGGTGCCGCGCGCGCTGTCGGCCTCGATGTCGGCAATCACATGACCGACGATCTGGTGAAAGCTGCGATAGAAGCCCGCGAGCACCGGCCCATAAAAGGCGCGTGCGCCGTCCGGCCCGGTGCCGTGCTCGCCGAAGCGCGTCTGCGGCGCGAACAATTCACCCAGATCGGCCAGGTTGCGGCTGTCCACCGCACGGGCATAGCGCGCCGCAAGCTGATGGATCGCGAGCTGTGCCTCCACTCGCGCGAGCCGTTCCTCCAGATTGCTGCCGCCCATGCAAACCCCCTTGCCACATCCTTGTATCAGTATACTAATTGAACCAGCGACAGCGAACAAGGGGAGAGCGCAGGCAATGGGAGAAGCCGCCGTTTCCGTCAGTCACCAGCGGGTCGATGCGTCGCCGCTGTTCACGCCGTTCCGCATCGGGCGCATGACGCTGAAAAACCGTTTCGTCATGGCGCCGATGGGCCGCAGCTCTGCGCGGGACGGCATTCTTTCGCCCGCCTATGCCCCCTATTATGCGCGCCGCGCCGCGGGCGGGACCGCGCTGATCATCGGTGAAGCGACCGCGATCGGCCATCCGACCGCGATGCACATGCGCACCAGTTCGACGATCGACGGCGCGGGGGCCGAAGCCTGGGCAAAGGTGGCCGATGCGGTGCATGCGGCGGGCGGCGCCTTCATGCCGCAGCTCTGGCACGCGGGCCTGATGCGATCGCCCTACCCCGCCGACGATCCGAAGCTGGAGATGGTCAACCACCACCTCAAGTCAATGAGCCCGTCGGGCCTCTACATGCCCGGCCTGCTCGATCCCGCCGTGACCCCGCCCGACCCGGTCGCGGTCGCCGAACCGATGACGGCAGCGGAGATCGACGCCTGCATCGCCGCCTATGCGGGCGCTGCGCGCACGGCGATGGAAATCGGCTGTGACGGCATCAACATCCACGGCGCGCACGGCTATCTGATCGACGAATTCCTGTGGGCGCGGCTCAACCGCCGCACCGACCGCTGGGGCGGCAGCATCGCGAACCGCATCCGCTTCGCGGTCGAGGTCGTCGCCGCCTGCCGCGCCGCGACCGCGCCCGACTTCCCGATCCTGCTGCGCCTGTCGCAATGGAAGCAGCAGGATTATCGCGCGCGCCTCGCCGAAACGCCCGACGAACTGGCCGACATCGTCGTCCCGCTGTCAGAGGCCGGCGCCGACCTGTTCGACTGTTCGACGCGCCGCTTCTGGGAGCCCGAATTTCCCGGTTCCGACCTGGGCCTGTCGGGCTGGATCAAGCGGCTGACCGGCAAGCCGGCGATGATGGTCGGCTCGCTGGGCATCGCGAAGGAAATCCTCGAAAAGGACGCGATGGCGGCGCTGCGCGCGGTGGCGTCCGGCGCCGGCACGGGGACAGCGCGCGCCGCAACGATCGACGGCCTGCCGCACGGCCTCGACGATGCGTTGCGGCGTTTCTCACGCGGCGATTTCGACCTGATGGGGGTCGGGCGAATGCTGATCAGCAATCCCGATTTCGCGAACCGCGTGCAGAGCGGCGATCATGACGGCCTGCTCCGCTACCAGACCGAGCATCTGCTGCGCCTCGAATGATCAGCCCTTGCTGATCGGCGGCGTGAACGGCGCGGTGACCGGCGCGAAGCGCGGCGCCCGCCCCTCACGCTTCGCCGCGAGCGCTTCCCTGAAATCGGGCGCGTCGAGCGTCTCGCGCGTCAGGTCCGCCGACCTTGCCCGCGCGGTTTCGAAATCCTCGCCCGCCGCATCGCGCAACTGCGCTTTCATCATTGCGAAGCTCGCCGGCGCATTGCCCGCAAGCTCGAGTGCATAGGCCAGCGCCTCCGCCTCGAACCCCTCGCGCGGCAATATCCGCGACACCAGCCCCTTGGCGAAAGCCTCGTCGGCGCCGACGCGCCGCGCGCTCATCAGCATCTCGGCGGCGTTGCCCGGCCCGATCAACCGCGACAGCAACCAGGCGAGCCCACCCTCCGCGCACAGCCCCAGCTTCGCGAAGGGCGCGACGAACACCGCCTCCCCGGCCGCGATGCGGATGTCGGCGGCGCAGGCCAGCGCCAGCCCGATCCCCGCGCACGGCCCGTGGATCGCCGCAACCACCGGCTTGGGCAGCAGCATCAGCCCGTCATAGCGCAGCCCGCCGGACCCCGAATTGGGCGCCGACGGATCATCGGACAATTCGCCGAGCACCTGCATGTCCGCGCCGGCGCAAAAGGCGCGCCCCGCGCCCGTCAGCAGGATGACGCGCACCTCCGGGTCCGCCCCCGCCCGCGTGAAGGCCGCGGTCAGCCCGCGCGACAGCTCGCCGTTCGACGCATTGAGCCGGTCGGGGCGGTTGAGCGTGATCCGCGCAACGCCCCCCTCGACCGCATAGAGAATAACATCCTGCCCTTGATCCATCTACCAGCCCGCAAAATCGGCCGCGCGCAGCCGGTGCCGGCTGGGCGACCCCATCCATGTCCAGTCGAGCATCGCCCGTTTCATATAGATATGCGTGTCATGCTCCCAGGTGAAGCCGATACCGCCATGCGCCTCGACCGTGTCGCGCGTGACCTGAAGATAGGTGTCGGCCAGATGCGCCTTCGCCTGCGCCGCGGCGTGCGCGGCCTTGTCGGGCAGCTTGTCCCACGC
>CALMYE010000252.1 GCA_937873425.1 uncultured Sphingopyxis sp.
CTCCAGCGCGCCGACCGACGTCAGACTACCGCGCATCAGTTTGATGGCCACTGCTTGTTCGAATACGCCATCGTCGCGTTCGCCACGCGCTACCAATCCCATGCCGCCGCGTCCAAGCAAACCAGTGATTCGATAAGGACCGACGCGTTCAGGCAGTGGCTCGTCGTCGGCGATCCAGGCACTGATGCCGCCCGTTTGCATCATTGCGTCAGTGGCGGCTACCCGGTCTAGCAACGCCGCTATCCCGCTGATGCGCCGCGCCTTCCTCGCCGAAGCGGAAGGGCGCGCGCTTCAGCCAATCCGTCAGGCGATATTGATACCAAATGGCAAAGGGCTCTTGTCGATGATGCCGGGGGTGGTTAGCGATCCCGACTGGCTTGGCATCAAGGTCATCTCTGTTTTTCCGGGCAATTTCGGCACGGAGCTGGGCTCGCATCAGGGACCGATCCTGCTGTTCGATCCCGACAATGGCCGCCTCCTGGCGATGATCGACGGGCGCGAGGTGACGGCGATCCGCACCGCCGGCGCCTCGGCGGCGGCCACGGATGCGCTCGCCAATGCCGACGCATCGAGCCTCGGAGTGTTCGGGTACGGCGAACAGGCCCAAACCCATGTCGCCGCGATCCGCGCGGTGCGTTCGATCAGGGAGGTGCTCGTCTGGGGCCGCGACTTGGCGCGGGCACAAGCTTTCGCAGCGAGCCTTGGCGAAGGCGCACGGGCCGTCGCCACGCCCGAGGACGCTGCCAGCGCCGACATCCTGTGCCTCACCACAGCGGCGAAAGAGCCCTATTTTGAAGGGCGCTGGCTGCGACCCGGCCAACACGTCAACGTGGTAGGATCGAGCATCCCAACCACCTCAGAGATTGACCACGAGACGCTGGTGCGTTCCCGCGTCTTCGTCGATTTCCGGGACAGCGCGCTGGCGCTGGGAGGCGATCTGCGCCGCGCGTTGGAGGCTGGCGCGATCACGCCTGAACATATTCTCGGTAGCGTCGGCGCGGTCATCGCAGGCACTTGCTCGGGCCGCGAGAGCGCCGACGATATCACGCTGTTCAAGTCGCTCGGCATGGTTGCAGAGGATCTGATCGCCTGCGACCACATTTTGCGAGCGGCCGAGACACAAGACGCCGGTACAC
This sequence comes from uncultured Sphingopyxis sp., assembly GCA_937873425.1. GTDB lineage: Bacteria > Pseudomonadota > Alphaproteobacteria > Sphingomonadales > Sphingomonadaceae > Sphingopyxis. The sequence continues at coordinate 1,137 of CALMYE010000252.1, forward strand.
TGGCCGCCTTCTGATATGATGGCGACATCCTATGATGTGATCGTTATCGGGCTTGGCGCGATGGGCAGCGCCACCCTGCGTGCGCTTGTTCCCGCACTGTGGTCCAGCCAAAAGACGCCACACTGATTGTGCCAAGGAACGGGTCGATCTAGACCAGTTGGGGAGCACCACCGATCCTGACGCACGAAGCTTCGCATCGATCTGAAAAAGCCATGTGGGCGAGCATCCGCCAGCGAATGCTACTCAGCAATCACGAAAGTCTTGGGTTCAGTATAGGCCATCAGCCCATCGATCCCATTCTCAACCCCGATGCCTGATTGCTTGCGCCCACCGAAGGCCGCAAAAGGTGACAACGCCAATCCTTCGTTGATCCATACGTTGCCGGTCTCCATTCTTTCGGCCACGTGCAGCGCCGCGTCCATGTTCTTCGACCAGACTGTGCCTGCCAAGCCCATTTCAGACGCATTGGCTCGTTCAATCGCTTCCTCGACCGTCGTATACTTCAAAAGCGGCAGGACGGGACCAAACTGCTCTTCTTGAACAATGCGACTATCTTCTGGCGGATTGTCGACCAGCGTTGCGGGCACGAACAGCCCCTTTCCGTCGGGAGCAGCACCCTGGATCAGGCGGTGACCATTGGCTTTGCAATCCTCCAACAGACCGTTCACACGATCAAATTGTGGCCGGTTCTGGATCGGACCGAGGGCGATACCCTGCTGGCTGCCGTCACCCATTGGCATCGCCTTGACAAGTTCGGCCAGGGCGTCGCGGAACTGGTCGTATATGGTTTCGTGCACATAGGCACGCTTCGTGGCGACGCAGACCTGACCGCTATTCGCGAAGGCCGACCAGAGCAGCCTTTGAGCAGTCTCTGCAATATCGACGTCGGGCAGCACGATCGCCGCGTCATTCCCACCTAGTTCGAGCGTTAAGCGCTTGAGTGTGGGCGAGGCGCTCTGCATCACACGCCGCCCGGTGGCAGTCGAACCCGTAAAGCTGACTTTGTCCACGCCGGGGTGAGCGGTCATCATTGGCCCAAGGGCATCACCGCCCGTGATGATGTTAAGCACGCCGGCGGGCACAAGGTCGCGAACCAGTTCACCAATCCGAAGCACCGTCATTGGCGTGAATGGCGAGGGTTTGAGCACAAGCGTGTTGCCCGTCAGCAGCGCCGGAGCAATCTTCCAAATCGAAAGCACGACCGGAAAGTTCCACGTAGAAATGCCCGCTACCACCCCGATCGGCACATATCGGGTGATCTGCTTGCGCCCAGGGCCAGCCTCCATCTCGCGGTCCGGCAGGGTCAATGTCGCCGTAGCCTCGCACCACTGCACAGCAGCCATGACTTCGAATTGAGCTTGCTCGCGAGGCTTGCCTTGTTCACGAGTGAGCATCGCCGCCAGCTCTGCGGCATTGGCCGCGATGGTCTCGCCGATTCGATTGACGATCGCCGCGCGTTCAGCCCAGGGAGTGTTGCGCCACGCCGGAAAGGCGCCGCGGGCAGCGGTGATAGCCGCTTCAAGTTCTGCCGCACCGGCATCCGGAACTGAGCCAATGACCGTCCCAGTGGCGGGATTGATCACCTCGATAGAGCTTTGCGAATTGACCGCCTGACCGTTGATAGTCATGCTGAGATCGTCGTTAGTCATCGTCTGGGTTCCTTCACGCGGGGAGCTCTATGACCGGCCCAAGTTGATTGGTCCGCATTGATTGTTGGAGTTTAGTCATGCCCTTGGCCAGTGTTGGCCGCAGGCGGAGCCGAGCAAAGCTGAAGGGCGGCACTGCTTTACTCAATACCGAGCATGCGAGCTCGCACGAGGCGACGATAGCGGCTTTTCGACCTTCTGTGATCCACTGCCCGGTGGCCGCCTGCAGCATCAGTCAGGCCCCCGTCTCAGAGTTGTCTCAACGACTGCGCGCACCTGGCGCGGGCGGTAGATCGCCGTGTGCGCACCGGACATCAGCACGCGTCCATCATGCGCGACGCGCACGTCCAGTACAGTGAAGAGGTGACCGTTGGTCTCGAAATGGCGCGTCACACGCGCGCGGGTCTGCAGCGTGCCCGGGCCGCGCAAGACGCCATGAAAGTGAACGTCGCTGCCGACATGGATCCAGGGGCCGAGCTTGACGTGCTTGGCCAGCACGAAATTCGCGTGATGCAGTAGCCAGCCCGGCGACGTGACCGCACCGCCTTCGTAAACGGCCAGCGTCTCGCGCGTGTCGCTCAGATAGGCAGCGCCGTAGCGTTCATCGAAGGCAGTGTCACAGGTCCCGAGCACCGTACCTTCAGCGAGGCTTTCCGGCGAGGCGTCCGGGCGGGCGGCCGCCGCAAAGGGTGTGCGAAAGGGGATGTCGTCGAGCGTGACATTGGGCGGATCAACGAGATGCGCCCCACCCTGCGCACATAGAATATCGCGGCTTGAGAGCGTCAGCACGAGCCCCCGCCCTTGCGGCGAACCTTCCGCGATCGCCTCGTCGCCGTCATAGACAGGCTTCAGGAAGCGCGCGCTCATGAAGCCGCGGCGCAGGAAGTCGTAGCCCCAAAGTGCGGCCGGCACATGGCTCATATAAGCGAAGACCTCGACGCCTGGCACAAGGCCGCCGCTGAAACCGAAGCGCCGCGCGGTCGCATCGTCGTGGATCTTGTTGTCGTTGTCGGTCGCGGTGTTGAACGCGACCAGTCGGTAAGTACTCATCTCTACGACCCTCGGCGGAAGAAAGCGCGGCGCAGGCCCGAGCGTTCAAACGGCGCCCAGGCACCCTCCGGTTGCGCATCGAGCGTGAGGGCCGCTCCGTTGACGGTGAGCGTGATCATTGTCGGGGCTCCGCAAGAGACCACAAGGGCCGCCTATCTGGGAAATGTCGGTTGAACATTGCCTCATTTCCCTGCGATCAACTCTGCAGCTTTCTCCGCCATGGCCATGATGGGTAGATTGGTGTTTCCGCTGATCAAGGTCGGCATAACCGAACCGTCAATGACCCTTAGACCATCGATGCCCCGCACGCGCAGTTGGCTGTCGACAACGGAGCCGCTGTCTTCCCCCATGCGACATGTTCCGACCGGGTGGTAAATCGTTTCTGCGTGGGCCCGTATCCATTTTTTGCGGGATTCCGTGCTGGTAAACGCATCGGCATCGAGTGTCCGCTTAACATGTTGTCGAAGGGCCGGCTGATCGATGATCTCGCACATCTGCCGAACGCCTTCTTGCATGCTGACGAAATCACTTTCATCAGATAGAAAGCGGGGGTCGATCACTGGCGCTTCAAAAGGATCGGCCGATCGCAGGCGCAGCGTTCCACGACTCTTCGGGCGAAGCTGACATACACGAATGGCAAAGCCGTGCGGGATGCGCTCGCCGGGTGGGTTTCTGAGCGCGACGATGAGATGAGCCTGCCACTCAGGCCAAGATGAGGTTTCGTCGGGTCCCCAGAAGGCTCCGGCTTCGACGCCCTGCGAGGTACCAACCCCCGAGCCTAGGAGCATATATTGTGCGCCAGCCAAGCCACCTCTGATCAATCCAAGGTATGGCGTCAGTGTGTTCGGCTGCGACGCCTCCAATCGGATAGGGCAGTCCAAATGATCTTGTAGGTTGCTTCCAACACCGGCGGAATCGAGCACTGGCTTGATGCCGAGCGAACGTAGGTGACCGGCGGGCCCAATTCCTGAGAGCATCAGTAGCTGCGGTGAGCCAATGGCCCCGGACGTCAGCAAAACTTCTCGTTCGGCCGAAATGGTGACCTCACGCCCGTTCTTCTCAATGACAACACCACGAACGCGCGTGCCCTCGATCGCGAGGCGCCGAACAAGGGTGTTGGCCATGATCGTCAGATTGCTTCGTCCTTTTCCCTGGTCGAGAAATTTGTAGGCCCCCGAACGCTTGCCGTCTGAAATCGTAAGCTCGTAGAAGCCCGCGCCCATCTGAGACCGACCATTGAAGCCGTTATTCTCGGGGAGGCCTGCCGACTTGGCGCTCTCAACAAGTGCCTTCGAGATTGGATGCTGCAAAACGCCATAAGAAAGTTGGATCGGACCCGAATAACCTCGGTCCTGATCGGGCTCGGATGTGACCTGAGTGGCGTTCTCGATTCTTCTAAAGTAGGGACGGAGGTTTTCATATCCCCATCCTTGACAGCCTTGCGCTTCCCAAGAATCGTAATCCTGAGGATTTCCCCGGATCGCAATCATGGAGTTGATGGCGGACGATCCTCCCACCACCTTGCCGCGCGGAATATAGATCATGCGGTTGTTGAGTTCGGTTTGCGGTTCGGTCCAATACATCCAGTTATGCCTTGGACTCGTATAGAGCACGCGAATGCCTGCTGGCATGCGAACGAAGATTGAAGAAGAGGGAGGTCCGGCTTCGAGCAGCAACACCTTAAAGTTGGGATCTTCGCTCAAGCGAGCAGCGAGCACGCAGCCCGCCGATCCTGCTCCGACAACGACATAATCGAATTTTGAGCCCTTCATCCTCCGTCCCCTGTTGTCAAAGTCGGCGTTCGGCTTGTGATTTCGGCGAACAGTGTCACCATTTCGATCCGTCCCGGTTCATAGTTCATTAGACGGAGGCAGCCGCCGACAGCGACTCCCCGGCGCGCTTTTTTAGGTCGTGCTTTCTGATCTTTCCGTTCGGAGCCACCGGAAGTTGCGGCAAGACAATGATCTGCTGCGGTTTCTTGTATGGCGCTAGTTGCTGCTCAACGAGCGCCAGCAGTTCGGCCACTTCGATGGTGCTTCCAGGCGTCGGCTCAACGAAGGCGATGATTTCTTCGTTGCCCTCGATAGATCGCCCGACTACCGCCGAATTGAGAACCGACGGATGAGAATTGAGGACAGCCTCGATTTCAGGCGGATAGACGTTGAAGCCGGACCTGATTATTAACTCCTTCGACCGCCCCTGGACCACCAGTTCGCCGCCCGGCGACCGGCTGACGATGTCTCCGGTTTTCAAAAATCCATCGCCATCAATCGCTTCCGCGGTCTTGTCCGGTTGACCATAGTACCCCAACATCACGTTGGGCCCGCGAACGAGCAATTCGCCCGCTTCGCCATCGGGCACTTCGCGCCCATCAAGTCCAACGATCTTGATTTCAATCCCTGCGATTGGCGGTCCGATGTTGATTTCATTGCTTCCCACGGCATACAGCGTCCGACTGATGGTCGGAGACGTCTCGGTCAGCCCGTAACCGTTATGAAGCACCACGCCGAATACTCGCTCGACGCTCTGTCGCAGTGACAGATCGAGCGGAGCCGTTCCGGTATAGACATAACGAAGGTTATTGGGCGTCAGCTTGATATTATTCTGATCGACGTAAGCGATGATCCGCGACAACATTGCAGGTACAGCATTGAAGGAGGTCAACGAACCATCCACGATGGCGTCGATTGCTTCCGAGACGGAGAACTTCGGCATGATCCGAAGGTGCGCGCCGACAAACAACATCGTTTGCAGCAACGCCAACCCGTATGAATGAGAGATCGGCATAACGCAGAGCGTGACGTCTTCGGGAAAAAGCGTTTTAGTTACTTTGCCCCGGCCGGCCACATAAGCGAGATTGCGGTGACTGAGCATCACTCCCTTCGGACGACCGGTAGTGCCTGTAGTGTAAATGAGAACTGCAACCTGACGGGCGGGATCCGCATGAACTTCCTCGGGAACGGCGCTCGCCTCCAACTTACCGACCTTGATCGCTCCAATCCCGGAGAACATTTCGGATTCCGCGCCGCGCCGGCAGGCCTCAGCATCTGCTTCCGCCGATATTCCATGCGTGTAGAATACGCGTCTGGGCTTGCAATCACTCTCAATAGCGTCCAGTTCGTGCGAGCCGAGCCGGGCGCTCGTCATCACTGACCATGCATCAAGCCGGCTCGCCGCATACATCAGGACGATGGCGCCGATTGAGTTCTCGCCCACCACCATGACCCGATCACCTGGACGGATGCCTAGGCGCTCCAAGTCACCTGCGACGGCCTCGATCGTATCGATCAGTCCCCGGTAGGACCAAATAATGCCCCGCTCGTCGGTAAGGGCCGGCCGGGATGCCCCTGCTTTTGCCCCCTCATCCACAATGAGGTGGATGCGTCGCGGCAGGCTAGTCAAATAGTCCACTTCCATGGCGGGCCCAATCTTCTTCGCCAGAACTTCCGCAGGTGCCGAGCTGTTGGCCATCGGCAACCTGCGCCCTTTAGGTCCCAGAGCCTATGCTGCGGCTTCAGCCAAACAATGATCGAATCGGTTAGCCAATTGACAGTATGGGCAGGCTCGCGCGCGCGCCAGAATTTGGACCTCTGGCGCGCCGCCGATGACGAAGGCGAAGCCCTAGAGTAGATGGCTTTCTTGGTCGGCGCGTTCGAGTTTGTAGAACGCTGTCGCGGCCATAATCGCAAACCGATGAGTTAGGATGGTTGCACATAGATCCCGCCCAAACGCTAGATCGGCTCGGGCAAAGTTTCTGCCGGATTTCAGCCGCTAGCGGGCAGCCCGGGCGTACCCGTTTCCGCCGGATACGTTTGCAGATAATTCTCCTTTATCATGTGCGAGTCCTTACGGCTGCCGTCATGACACCACCCCGGCGGCGCAAACACGCACCGCAGCCGATCGAATAGCGACCGCTTAGGCCCGGCGACATCCCTGGCGATACCCCAATATTCGCCAAGCGCCGCCACGAACGGATTGTACGTCTTGATGTTCTCGACGAGTCCGAACACCGGTTTGTCGTGATCGAGCTCCGGCACGAATGACTCGAACATCTTGTCCCAAATGATCAGCGTTCCTGCGTAGTTCGCATCGAGATAACGCGGATTGTTCGCATGATGCACGCGATGATGCGACGGTGTGTTGAACACCGCTTCGATCCACGGATGCAGGCGGCCCACCGACTCCGTGTGCAGAAAGAACTGATAGAAAAGGTTCAACGACGCGCAGAACCCGATCAACGCGGGATGAAACCCAAGATAGGCGATCGGCGCCGCCAACAGAACGAGCCCGGTGATCGCGCCCGTCCATGATTGCCGCAATGCAGTCGAAAAATTGTAATATTCGCTCGAGTGGTGCACGACATGAGCCGCCCAGAACCAGCGCGACCGGTGCGCAAGGCGATGGCTCACATAGAATCTGAGGTCGTCGAGCACAAAGCAAAGCAAGAAAGCCCACCACTCAAACCCGATTGTGGAAATTCGGTTCTCATAGGCGGTCCACACCAACGACCCCCCGAGCAGCACGAGCAGCATATTAGACACGATACTGCCCGTCCCTATGATCAAACTCGCCTGGGTGTCCTCGCGCAGGAAGTGCCCCTTGAGCACGCCCCGACGTACCAACAAGAACTCGCCCAGCAGAAACATGATATAGAGCGGAGCCGCAATTTCGTGCAGACGGGGCAGGGTAAGGATGGCGGTCAATTCCATCAGAGAACGCTAAGCCTCATGCTTATCATCGTCGCGGCACGCATCGAAAACATGCACCTTAGGGATTGGGGCAGGTCTGCCCACGGAGTTGACAACTCAACTCTGCGAGAACGCATTTTGCGCAACAACGAAGCCGGCGATCCCCGTTTGAAGATCGCCGGAGTCGGTGGGAGTTAGAAGCCTGTCCTCAACGTAACGCCATAGAGGCGCGGCTCGTTGAGGAAGACGTTGGTGAAAAGGCCGTTGTCGGCGTCGGCGACGTACATGCCCGTCAGATTGTCTTTGTCGGACACGTTGCGCATCCAAAACTTGAGCTCCCACGGCATCGGCTTCATGCTCGAAAGCGCCGCCGAAAGATTGAGCTGATCCCAGCCTTTGAGCTTGTCGATCGGGTCGCGATTGAAGATGCGGCCCCAAGACTCGCCCTGGATGAAATAGTCGGCGCGCAAGGTCAAATAGGCGAAACCGAGATTGCGCCTATGTTGCGCACCGACCTTGATCTGCCAGTTCGGCGCGTTCTGCAGCTCGTTTCCCTTCAGGTTGCGGGGCACGCCGAAGCCCGAGTAGACGACGCCGTCCGATGTTGTCGCCGTCGCCCCGATCGGCAGACCGCGATACATCTGCGTCACCACGCCGCCCACGACAGGGCCGAAATATGGACCATCGCGGCCGGGGCGCGGACAATTGCCGTGAACGGCGCGCGGATCGTTGGCACCGCGCGGCGCAACGCACAGGTCGCCGTAGAGTACGTCCTTGATCAGCATGACGTCTTGGCGGCCGTCGGTCGGATCGCGTGGGTCGATGATCGATCGATCGCCGATCTTGGTACCGAGATAAGAGGCGTTTATGTCGAACTGCCATGAGGATGTAGGCGCATAGTAGACTTCAGCCTCCAAGCCCCAGACTTTCGCGTCGACATTCACGTTGACGGACGATTGGCGCTGGATCGTGGAGACCTGGAGGCCATTGTAGTCATATAGGAACGCCGCAAGGTTCAGGCGCAATTTGTTGTCGGCGAACGTGTTTTTCATGCCGAGCTCGAACGCGTTGACCTTCTCCGAGTCGAACTGGCGCGACAACGTGGGGTCGACTAGCTGACGCTGCGACGTCGCAGTGTTGAACCCGCCGCTCTTGAAGCCACGCGAGTAGAAGCCGTATAGAAGAGTCTCGTCTGCGAAGGCCCACTGAGGTGTCCAGTCGATTCCCACGCGACCTGTCCAGCCGGGGAACGATTTTTTCAGCGTCTCGAACGGGAAAACACCGCTGAGCTGCAGAACGCGCTGACGAGACTCCTTCTTGTCGCTAGTGTAGCGCAAGCCGAAGGTGAGGTTCAGGTTGTCGCGGACGGCGTAATTAGCCTCGCCGAAGAAACTAAGTGACTTCAGCTTGTAGTCATAGAGTTCGGAAACGAAGTACGGCGGCTGGCCGCACGTGCCGGGATTGATGTTGGCGAAGCAGTCGGTTGAGTAGAACGAGTTCGGACCGAAGAAGCCCGGAGGCTGCTTGCGCAGGTCGTTGTCGAAAATCGAAAGCGCGTCGAGTGTGTTCAAACCGACAAAATACTGACCATTGTTCGTCACCTCCATGTACAAGACGCCGCCCTGCGCTTGCAGCGGACCGTCACTATTGGTCGCAACGCGCAGTTCGCCCGAGTACTGGTAGGCGCGGCCGCTGATTTCGTCATAACCGAACGGCACGTTGGTGATGTTGTAGACGGACGGCGTGCCGAGCGAGGGCGTATAGAGCGGCAGTGATCCGACATAGGCGCCGGTGTCGAGCGCCGAAGTCGGGATGTTGCCGCCGGGAAACAGCGTCTGCATGCGCGCGATGTAGTTTGCGACGGAAGCGAAGCTGCCGCCATAAGCGTTACCGTTGTAGTATTGATCGAGCGGGAACCCGTTGTCGAACGGATAATATGCGGTACGGCCGAAGCTGAACGGCGCGCTCGGCACATCCCAGTCGAAGTCCGTCTGTGCAAGCAGGTCCGACTTCTGGTAGCTGCCGACGAACGAGAGCGCCACAGCGCCGACGTCTTGCTCGACGTTCAGCGTCAGGATGTCCTCGTCGGCCTTGTAGACCGGCGTGAAATCGGTGCGCACCTGCCGCAAGTCCGTGGGGACGCCGACGCCGGCGAAAGCGTCGACAGGCGTGTAGCTGTAACGGCCGTTCGCTGCAGCACGGATGTTGGACGGCGTGTTTCTCGTCCACGGCAGCAGACCGAGCGCCACGGCTTGCAGATGGCTGCGGCTCCCGCCGGTGTGGATCGTGTCGAAGCCCAGGCGGTCGGGCAAGCAGCCGTAAACGCCGTCTGGATCCTTGTGGCACATCTGCTTGTAGACGCGCGACCGGTTCGAATCCTCCTTGAAGCGCTGGTACATCAAGTTGATGTCCGTGCTTTCAGTCGGCGAGTAACGCAACGACAAGCGCGCCGACCACTGATCGCGACCATCGATCCGCTCGCCCTTATGGAGATTCTCTGTGTAGCCGTCCCGCGAGAGCTTGATGAATGCGCCGCGCACCCAGAAATTGTCGGTGATTGGTACGTTGAGCGCGCCGCGAAACATTTCATCGTTGTAGTCGCCGACGCGGGCCTCGATATAACCCGTCAAGTCGTTCACGGGGCGCGAAGTAATGAGATTGACTGTGCCCCCGGTCGCGTTGCGGCCAAAGAGCGTGCCCTGGGGCCCGCGCAGAACTTCGAACGCCTGGACGTCGTAGAGCTCGGTCGAGAAAATGTTCGCAAAGACGATCGGCGCTTCGTTCACATGGATGGCCACGCCTGAATCGCCCGACGACGTGATGACAGTGGTGCCGATGGCGCGGATCGAAATGCTGGAACCAGAAAAATTCGTCTTGGTGAAGGTTAGATTCGGGACGTTAAACTGCAGATCGCCGAAGGTACTGATCTGGCGCTCGTCGAGCTTGCGCTGGTCGAACGGCGTGACCGCGATGGGTGTGCTCTGCAATTGCTCGGAACGACGGCGGGCAGTGACGATGATTATTTCTTTCTCGCCTTCGCCCCTCGGCTGTTCGGCGGCCGGCGAGTCTGTCTCCGCGGTGTCGGGAGCGGGCTGTTGCGCTGCGTCCTGGGCCATCGCGGCTGAACCGAGCGCGAAAGAGATTCCAATTGCGGCGACACTCGCCGACAGCAAAAAACGCATTGCCTTTCCCCTACTCTCATCGGCGGCTTATCTCCGCTCGATCCGCAGGTGCCGAGCCGTTAGGCATCGGCACCCTGCGCCCTCTTTGGTCTCACAGACTATGCTGCGGCTGCGCCCAAACAATGATCGAACTGGTTAGCCAATTGACTGTATGGGCAGGCTCGCGCGCGCGCTTCGACGATGGCTGCCGTCCTGCAGCGCTTCGTCGTAGCTACAGCACTTCTTCCACTAGGAGCGTGTAGTCATCAGCCGTCAGCGTTTTGACTGCGCCCCAGTTTGCAATATCGGCAAGTGCGTCTAAAGCCGGGTACCCCCAAGGTCACCCTATGAGGACAGTTCTTAATGCCACGCCTCACTCGGCAAGGCGGCTGTCACCGCTTGCGTACGATTCTATGCAATAGTTACGTATTTCAGTTCTTTCCGAACATGTTATTCCAGGCCTCGGTGCCCGGCTTCGCTTCCCATTGTTTGCTGCCGGATAACGTATCTATGCCCGCCCGAACCCCCGGACGGTCTTTGATCGCTTGGTACCACCGATCAATGTTGGGGTACTCCGACAAGTTGCGCCGATGCAACTTTCGTGTACGAACCCAGGGGAATGCGCTGATGTCAGCGATAGAATAGTCGCCGGCGAGGTATTCAGATTCGCCAAGGCGCTTCTCGAGAATGTTGTATATTCGACCAACTTCCCGATCATAACGTTCGATCGCGTAGTCAATCTTCTCAGTCGCATACACCATGAAGTGGTGCGCTTGCCCCAGCATTGGACCCATCGTCGTATTCTGAAAGACAAGCCACTTCAGCGTATCGTAGCGCTTTTCAGGATCCTGAGGGAGGAATCTACCGGACTTTTCCGCGAGATAGATCAGAACGACTGCGGATTCAAAAACTGCATAGGGCTTGTTGTGCGGGCCATCGTGATCCACGATGGCCGGCACTTTGTTGTTTGGATTGATCTTCAGAAATTCCGGATGAAACTGCTCGCCTGCCGTTATATCAACCGGAATCACACGATAATCCAAGCCCGACTCTGCCAGCATTATGGCTGCTTTGTATCCGTTTGGGGTCGGCCAGAAGTATAGATCAATCATCGCTGAAGAACCCTATCCAACGATCTTAAGCCCTGCCGGCTTGTCAACGAACAGCCCAGGGTTCAACATCCAGTTCGGGTCCAGCTCGGTCTTGGCGGCTGCTAGCACACGGCGGAACAGCGGATCGACTTCCTTGTCGTACCAGGGACGGAACGATTTGCCGACAGCATGATGGTGCGTGATGGTTGCGCCGAGCTCGATTAGCGCGTCCGACGCAACGTCGTGGAGCATCTCATAGGCTTCAAGGCTGTTGGCATGCGTCGAAGGAGCCATGATCGAATAGTAAGGAGCCGGGCCGTCCGGATACAGGAAGGAGAATCTGCGGCAGACGATGCCGCCGCTACCAAGATTTTCTTCCTGGGCCTTCCGCATGCGACGCACGATCTCGGTATCGACTTCTTCGAACCGATCCCAAGTGTAGGCAGTTTCGAACGTGAAGCTGACGATTCCCATCGCCGCACGCGTATGCATAAACCGAGGCAGATATCTGAACTGGTTCCGCCAGTTACCCTGCGGCCCGCTACGGCTCGTCTCCAACGCGTTGTCCGCAGTTCCCGCCTTTTGCGTCACGACGCCACCGAAGTCTCTGCAGATTTCGAGACTACGCTCCAGCCACGGATCTACTGGATGGTCGGCGGATTCGAAGCCGAGCAACAAAACTGACTCGGTGCCGTCTCCAGCGCCGTAGAACATGGCGTCTTGCTCATCCAAATAGCGACAGTTCGCCGGGAACAGTCCTGCTTGGGTGATCTGACGGATGGCCTTGGCACCCTGATAGAACGTCTTGAAAGAGATCGACGCATTCGCACGGAATCTAACGCGCCCTTGTAGACGCATCCATGCTTCGGTGATGATGCCCAGCGAGCCTTCAGACCCGATGAACAGCCGATCTGGATTGGGTCCGGCGCCCGAGCCTGGCAACCGCCGGTTCTGGATCGTTCCCGCCGGAGTGACCACGCGCAGGCATTCCACCATTTCGTCAATATGCGTGAGATGGGTGGCATAGTGGCCGGACGATCGGGTTGCGATCCAACCACCCAGCGATGAGAATTCCCACGATTGCGGGATGTGGCGCAGGGTGAGGTCATACGGCTTGAGTTGCTCTTCCAGTGCCGGACCGAGAATGCCAGCCTGGATCCGCGCGCAACGTGACACGGGATCGACTTCGAGGATCTTATTGATGTTGCCCAGGTCGACTACGACGACCCCGGGAAAGGCGTCGCGCTCGGGACCCCAGAAGCCACCGGTGACGCTCGATCCGCCGCCATACGGGATGCATGCGTAACCATTTTCCCCACACCAGTCGAAGATTGCGGCGATGTCTTCTTCGTCGCGCGGATAGGCCACGACGTCCGGTGCCTTCTTGAAATCGCGTCGGTATGTAAGGGTCATGTCCTTGAAACTCTTACCGTACGTATGAGAAACTCTGTCCCACTTTTCCGAGGTGCAAAAGTCCTCTAGCGTTCGCGGGATCTGTATGCGCGACGAATACAGGTCAATCTCGTCCAGAGTCGGATCAGATAGAACTTTAATGTCCTTAATTCCGAGCCGCTGCTCCACGCGGACCCGCATGATGTTGATTTCTTCTTGAGATATTTCTTCACCTTCATATCCCCACGACCAGAATTTCCTTCTCGGGCCGTAGTAGCCACTCTTTTCCTTCGCCACAGCGTTTCTCCTTAGTGATTTTCGATGTCAAATCTTCGATTTCAGGACCAAAAGCGCCGCCTTGGATGCGCGCGGCCCGAGAGACTCGGTCGACTTCGGCAATTTTATTGAGGCGCGAGATGTCAATGGCGACGATACCGCAATAGCGCGGGTCGTGAAGCGGCTCGACGCCGCCGGTGACGGTCGAACTGCCGCCGAATGGAATGGCAGCATAGGAATTGCCGTCGCACCAGTCGAGGAGCGCCGCAACGTCGGCTTCGCTGCCCGGATGAGCGACGATGTCTGGCGGGTTGCCATCCGATGGCACATCGCCTGGGTCTCGGCGGGCGTCGGGCCTTGATCCTCGTAGCTCCATGCCCACGAGTTTCGCCGGTGGCCAACGGCCTCTAACTGCCCCATCGTACGTCCGCTTTCTTCGCTATTTTCGCGGCCTCTACGATGGTTGGTTCAGAGGGGTGTCGACAATGACCGTTTCGCTCATTCCTTGACAGTCGCGGCCAGCCTCAACGTGCTTGGCACGCGCCCCCGGGTCAAATCGTTGCGGTTCAGCGCGACTGCAGCATGGCGCGGATTTCCGTGTGGCGCCGCTTGTCGATGCCGTACGCCAGAAAGAACAACATGCTGAAAAGCGCGAAGCCACCGATGGCCGGACCGTAGAAAAGGCCCATCAACGCGACTTTGCTCGGATCGATCGTGCTGACATCGACATGTGCTCCGGTCGGCCACTCCAGGAATGAAAGAATGAACCCCGCGATGATCGTACCGAGGCCAGTCATCGCCTGATTCGAAAAGGAGACGGCGGCGAAAAGGATACCCTCGCTGCGCCGACCGGTTTCAAGGTCATATTCGTCGGCGACATCGGCCATCATCGAGCCGTACATGATCCACGCTTGCACGACGACCAGACCTTTGGCGAACGAGACTGCCGCGAGAAAAGGGAACAGCGCGGAGTCTCGGTTCTCCGGCAATGCTTCAAGTAAGCGCAGCACGGTCGGCAACATCTGAAAGAACGCCCAGCCGACCGTGCCAAAGATGAGCAACGTGCGCTTTTCGAACCATTCCGACAGTTTGGTTGTGGACAAGCCGCCGAGAATACAACCGAGCGAAAAGATCGCCCAGAAATACATCTGCTCGGTGCTCGTGATCTGCCAGAAGAACGTCGTGACGTGGAGGTAAAGCGCGGCGTCAACGCCGACCATGACGTAGAGGATAAGCACGCCGAAGAACAACGCGCAGAACGAGCGGTTTCCAAGGATGCCACGGAATTGCTGATACATCGACCCCAGTATGCCCCAAGCGGTGTGGCGCGGAGCGCCATCGGGAACCTGGTAGAGGTAGGGTACACGGTTTTGCGTGCCGAGCGCGGAGATCAGCATGCAGCTCGCCATGACCACGGCGAGGGTGATTCCCATCGCGCCATAGGATGTGTGATCCAGCGCGCCCGAACGGATCTCTTGGTCAGCGAGGAACACACCGAAGCCGAGCAAGACCACGGTCGCGCCGCCCAGAATGGAGAAGACTTGGCGATAGCCGACTATGGACGTGCGCTCTTGAAAGTCGACCGAAAGTTCGGCTCCGAGCGCGACATGCGGGATGAAGAACATCGAGATCGACACCCGCGAGATACAAGCGAAGACGATCAGCCAGATGAACAGTCCCTCCTGGCTCGTCACAATCGGATTGAAGAGCAGTGAGAAGCCGAGCGCGAGCGGCAGGATTGAGGCGTACATGAAGGGATGCCGCCTTCCAAAACGAGAACGCCATGAGTCTGACAGCCAGCCGACCAGCGGATCGACGATCGCATCGATGACGAGCGCTATCCCGAGCGCCATGCCGGTGAGCGCACCATCGAGGCCCAAAATCTGATTGTAGTAGAAGAGCGTGAAGAGGCTGAACGCGTTTGTTTTCATCCCTTCAGAGGCTTGGCCCAGACCATAGGCGCACTTCGTGGCGAAGGTCGCGGGCTGGAAGGCGTCTGGGGTGACCGGCGCGCGAGACTTCAGAAGCGACTCCAGATAGCCGCGCGAGAGCGCGAGGGCGTGGCGCAGCGATCCGGAGATTTGTTTCAGCGGCATGTGGTCTTTCAATTAGCTCCGCGCTTGGCGATATCCGCCAGCTTGGCTTTCAGAATTTTGCCGTTCGGCGCAACCGGCAATTCGCTAACGATGATGATGTCTTGGGGTCGCTTGTAGGGCGCGAGGCGATCGGCAACGTAAGCGCTGATGTCGGCTGCCGAAATCGTCGCGCCGGGGCGCACCTCGACGAAGGCGACGACTTCCTCGTTACCGGCGACCGCGCGACCGACGACGGCCGATTGCTGAACGTCCGGATGTGCGTTGATGGCCGCCTCCACTTCCGGCGGATAAACATTAAAGCCGGACCGGATGATCAGTTCCTTGCTGCGGCTTTCGATCCATATGCGATTTTTCTCATCGACGCGGACGATGTCACCCGTGTTGAGCCAGCCGTCGGCATCCATCACCGCCGCTGTCTCACCTGGCGCGCGGTAATAGCCCTTCATGATGTTGGGGCCGCGCACGTGGAGTTCGCCGGTCTCGCCAGGCTGCGCTGTCGCGCCCGTCGCCGTGCGCACCTGGATTTCCACGCCTTCGATCGGCTCGCCGACATGCGCGCCCTCGCCGAATGACTGATGTGACGTTCGGCTGATGGCCGGCGCAGTTTCGGTGAGGCCGTAGTTGTTGTGCATCACGACGCCGGTGAGTGCTTCAAACTCGAGTTTCATCTCCCGATCGAGCGGGGCAGCAGCGCTCATCACGCCGACTAGGCGGTTGGGCGACAGCGCGACACCGCTGTCCTTGGCGTGGCGCAGGATCAGACCCAACATGCTGGGTACTACATGCAGACGCGTCAGGCGTCCGTCGACGATCATGTCCACTGCTTGCGCAACCGAGAAGCGCGACTGCAGGTACGTAAGCGCCCCCGACCACAGCATCGCCAACACGACGCCGAGGCCGTAAGAGTGTGAAATCGGGAGTGCGCCGAGCGCCGTGTCGCCGGACGAGAGCCAGGCGTCGCGCGCGCCAGACTCTGTGGTGAAGGCCAGATTGCGATGCGTCAGCATCACGCCCTTGGGAGTCCCGGTCGTGCCGGTCGTGTAGAGCAGCACAGCGACCTGATCCGCGCCGCTCGTCGCGACGGGTTCCGGCGCCGCGCCGCTATTCACCGGCGACGCCAGGACGGTGAGAGATCCATCCAGCGTCAAGCGGGTTGCGCCATGGCGCGCCGCGTGCGCCCCGGCCTCCGCAGAGTCGCGGTCAGTGAAGAACAGTGCACGCGGATCGCAATGCGCGGCGACTTTGTCGATCTCGTGCGCGCTTTGGCGTGCGTTGAGTATCACGGCCCACGCGTCAAGCTCGGACGCGGCGAAGAGCAGGGCCAGCGCCTCGACGCCGTTCTCGCAGACGATCACGACGCGGTCGCCGGGGCGAACGCCGAACCGGTGCAATGCGCCGGACGTTGCGCGTATCGTCTGCCAAAAGCGTGCATAGGTCCAGCTTTCGCCGCCAGGCTGCACGAGCGCGACGGCCTCGGGCGCGCGCGCTGCCGCGTTCGACACAAAGTGGCTGATACGGTGCGGCAGATCTTCCAAAGCGACTCGCGGAATCTGCGCCAGCACCGGCTTGGGTTTGAGGCTGCGATTCATTCGTGTCTCCTCATTTTTCTCATGCCACTCGGCACAACTATGCCTCACGCGCACTACGTCGCACGCGGCACAGCAATCGACGGCATGGTTGATCTTCGCTTCGCGGACTGACAATCGACATGATAGCGTCGCTCATTTCTTGACTAGTTCGACCACAAACGCCAAGTTCTGATCATGTTGGAAGCGAGAGCCAAGCGTGATCCAGCGGCCTTGCGCGTGCTGGTCGAGGTCGCGAACGAGAGCGGGATGTCCGCGCCACGGCTGCTTTCGGGCACGAATTTGACGGCGGACCAGCTAGACAAGAGCGATCTCGAAATCGAGGCTTGGCAAGAGCTGCTCGCCATACGCAATCTTAGGCTGTTCAACGACGATGTGGGGCTCGGACTCGAGGTCGGACGGCGCCTCCACATCACAACGCTGGGTGTGTTGGGCTTCGCGATGCTGTCGAGCCGAAGCATCGTCGATGCGCTTTGGATGGCCAGCCGCTTTCAGTCGATCTCGCTATGGTTCTGCAAGCTCGACTTCGATTTGGACGCCAAGGTCGGCGTGTTCACGGTGCTCGATCACGTGCTGCCCATGGCATGCCGGCCGTTCTGCGTCGCGCGCGGTCTGTCGTCGTTGCAGGAGTGGATGAGCGCGATGCTCGGCCGCGAAATCTTGCCGCTCTCGACCACGTTCAAGTTCGACCGTCCCGCAAGTGCTGCGCCGTTCGAACGGCACTTTGGGACGAACATTCTGTACGGCGCGAAAGCGAACCGGATCGAGTTCGAGGCGTCGCTGTTCGTGGAGCCGTTGCGGTTCGCCGACCACTGGACACGTACTTGGTGCGAACTCCAACTCGAGCAAGTGGCGCAGCGGCGCGCATCGACGACGCGCAATCGCGTGCGCAGCTTGATTATGGGTGCGCCGGGCGCCATACGTTCGGAGGAAGAGATCGCGAGAGAACTGCGAGTTCCAAGCAGCACGTTGCGCCGGCGCCTGCGTGCCGAAGGCACGACCTTTCGAACCATACGCGCAGAGGTTCTTCATGCGTTCGCGCGCGAGATGCTAATCTCCACGTCCATGACGATCGACGAGATCGCCGAGCGCGTCGGCTTCTCGGAGTCGGCGAGTTTTGTCCGCTCCTTCAAGAGGCTGCAGGGGGTTGCGCCCGGCACATGGCGACGCTCAGAGCGCGGTAATTCGACGAACTAAGCGTCGGCGCGGTCCTGTCAGAGCAAATGCACCACCTGTGCAACATTGTACAGCGCGGCTAGATGTCTGGCATGCCAAAACCGCGCAAGCCAGCCAGTCCGTTCCGCTATTTCAACTCGTCACCCGAGGTGATCCGTTTGGTGGTGATGATGTATATGCGGTTTCCTCTGAGTCTGCGGAACGTCGAGGATATGATGGTCGAGCGCGGGCTCGATATCAGCCACGAGACGGTGCGCTTCTGGTGGAACAGGTTTGGACCAATGTTTGCCGCTGAACTCCGCAGGCGACGGGTGTCGCGAATGAAGGGCTTCCGCCACTGGAACTGGCACCTCGACGAAATGTACGTCAGGTTGAACGGAAAGATGGTCTATCTCTGGCGTGCGGTCGATCATGAGGGCGAAATACTCGAGAGTTTCGTCACTAAGAACAGGGACAAGAAGGCAGCCTTAGCCTTCATCAAAAAGGCGCTGAAACGCCACGGCCCGGTCGAAACCATCACTACTGACGGGCTACGTTCTTACGGTGCCGCAATGGACAAGCTCGGCAATCGCCACAAACAAAAGATCGGCCGCTGGGCAAACAATAGAGTGGAGAACAGCCATCTTCCCTTCAGGCGAAGGGAGCGGGCGATGCTTAGATTTAGGCAGGTGAAGTCCTTGCAGAAATTTGCTTCCGTCCATGGCAACGTCCACAGTCATTTTTATCTCGAACGCCACCTCGTCGATCGCCAGACCTACAAACGGGCCCGAACTGCCGCATGGGCCGAGTGGCAGTCGTTGCTCGCCTGAGGCTCTACTCCAACTGCCCTAATCTTGCCTAAGCGCACTATGAGGGATTTACTCTGACAACACCTCGTTCAATAAGCACTTGCCGGAGGAGACTGATGGAGCGGCGAACTTCTACGCGTTTGCGAAGAAATGAAGATCGACTCCAAGTTCATGTATTCGACTTCATCCGCAATGGCTTCCGCCGACCGCATTAGCCTCTCGTTTCTCTCACAAAGGCCGCTGCCTTCTCGGCATTGACGAGTTCAGCCACATCAACCTCAAGCGCGGTCGCAATTCTCTCGAGAACCAAGATCGATGGGTTGCGCACGCCGCGTTCAACACCGCTAATATAGCCGCGGTCAAAGCCGCTGTCGGTGGCAAAATCTTCTTGGCTGATCTCACGCTCCTTGCGTAACCGCTTCAGGTTCCAGCCAATTCGAGTGCGCGCGTCCATGGCGCTGATGATCAATCGATGAGACTAATCAGCCCACGACTTATAAGACTCATTTCTCTGGACGGCTCTGTTGCAAAGATTGGCGGCAGTCAGAGGTAGGCTGTCGCTCTGCGCCGAT
>CALMYE010000253.1 GCA_937873425.1 uncultured Sphingopyxis sp.
TTTCCGCCCAAAGCCGAACATCCACCCTCGAGTTTGCAATCAATATGATTGCCTTCCCTTTGCCCTCTCCCCTTCAGGGGAGAGGATATGGAAGATTGCGAACTTTGTTCGCTAGCCGAAGTTGGAGAGGGGCTTGCCGCACCGGCGTTCCTTCCCCTCTCCAAGCTTCGCTAGCCCCTGCCGGGGCAAGCTGCGCTATCCTCTCCCCTGAAGGGGAGAGGGCAAGGGAGAACTCAGCGTTCGGGCGCCGGAAAGATCGCGAAATTGCCGTTGGCGCTGCCGACAAGCTGACCGTCCTGATACAGGCGCGCGTCGATGTTCGCGATGCGTTTGCCGCGATGAAGCACCTCGGCCTCGCAGGTCAGCCGGCCTTCACCGACGCGGACATGATAGTTGAACTTGATCTCCAGCGTCGCGCACCAAAAGCCGTTCCCGAGCAGGCTGGTCAGCGCGCCGCCCATTGCCGTGTCGGCGAGCGAATAGGCGACGCCGCCGTGCGCGGCGCCCTGCGGGCTGAAATGCTGCCGCGCGTTGACGTCGATCGCCATCGTGCAGCGCCCGTCGCCGCGCTCGACCAGCTCAAGGCCCAGCGCACGCGCGAACTCGAAATCCTGGACGAACGGCTTCACCGTGCGCGCCTAGCGGACCCGCGGTCCTCCGAAGGGCGGCGGCGGGGGCGGGCGGCGGGTGCCGCGCGGCAGCTGCGCCTGATAGGCGCGCCCGCAATGCTCGACGCAGTAGGGGAAGCCGGGGTTCACCGCCTGCCCGCAGAAATGGAAGTCGGGCTCGCCCGGATGCCCCATCGGCCAGCGGCAGATACGGTCGTTGAGGTCGAGCAGGCTCGTCTTGTCGGCGATCTCGGGGCTCGGCTTGGCGGGCACCAGGCGGCGCGGCGGCGCGGGCGGGATCGGCGCCTGCTGGTCGCCGGGACCCTGGCGGATGAAGCCGCCCGGGCCGATCGAGACGATGCGCGGCGCATCGGGCTTGGGCGCGGCGTCGGCCGAGGGCGCGGCGGGCGCTTCGGGCGCGGGCCGGGGTTCGGGACGCGCTGCCGCAGGCGCGGCCGGGCGCGCGGGCGCGGCCGGTGCGGCGGCGCGCGGCGCGGGGGCCGCAGGCTTGGGCGCGGGCGCCTTCGCCGGCTTGGGCTTTTCGGTCGCCTTGACGGGCGAGGGGCGCGATTTCAGGCCCAGACGGTGCGCCTTGCCGATCACCGCATTGCGGCTCACGCCGCCGAGCTCGTCGGCGATCTGGCTGGCGGTCAGCCCCTTTTCCCACATGGTGCGCAATTGCTCGATGCGCTCGTCGGTCCAAGACATGCTTATCAAAATCCTCAATCATTCCGCGGGAGCGGGCCTGGCGGCGGTGCGCCGCGGCGGGCCAGCTTGCGGGAAAGTCGGGGAGGCGATAGGCGAGAACGCCATGAACGACCAGCCCCAAATTTCACACCGCGACTCGGGTGATTTCGCCGTAGCTCCCAGCTTCGCGGAGCCCGGCGTTCCGCATATCCGGACGCTCAACGTGCCGGGGATGCGCGCGCTATATGTCAAGGAGGTGCGGCGCTTTTTCAAGGTCCAGCTGCAAACAATCTGGGCGCCGGCGGTCACCACGCTCCTTTTCCTCGTCATTTTCACCGTCGCGCTGGGCGGAGCGGGGCGCATGGTGATCGGTGTGCCCTTCGCCGATTTCGTCGCGCCGGGGCTGATCATGATGGCGATGCTGCAGAACAGCTTTGCCAATTCGAGCTTTTCGCTGCTCGTCGGCAAGATCCAGGGGACGATCGTCGATTATCTGATGCCGCCGCTGGCGGTCGGCGAACTGATGGTCGCGCTGATCGGCGCCGCGGTGACGCGCGCGATCCTCGTCGGGCTCGCGCTGTGGCTCGCGATGCTGCTGTGGCCCGGCGTGCATGTGATGCCCGACCATCTGTGGGCGGTTGCCGTTTTCGGAGTGCTGGGCGCGGCGATGCTGGGCTTCCTCGGCCTGATGACGTCGGTGTGGGCGGAGAAGTTCGACCATGCCGCGGCGGTGACCAATTTCGTCGTCACGCCGCTCGCGCTGCTGTCGGGGACCTTCTATGCGATCGACCGTCTGGCGCCGGCGTTCCAGGCGGTCGCGCACGCGAACCCCGTCTATCATGCGATCATGGGCTTTCGCTACGGCTTCATCGGGACGGTCGACTCGACGATCGCCAGTCCGGTCGCGACCGCGATCCTCGTGCTGCTCGGCGTGAATGTCGCGCTCGGCGTCCTCACCTATCGTCTGCTGGCGTCGGGGTGGAAGCTGAAGGCCTGATCGCTCGCCTCAGTGGCGATGGATCGCGCGCAGGCGGTAACGCCCCCCATCATCGAGCCCGTCGAACATCGCCTCGATCTGCGGATGGTCGACCGGGCCGCGCTCGCCGTCGGCGATCAGGTTCTGCTGGCTGACATAGGCGATGTAGCTGCTGTCGTCATTTTCGGCGAGCAGGTGATAGAAGGGCTGCTCCTTCGCCGGGCGGATCGCCTCGGGAATGGCCTCATACCATTCGTCGCTGTTCGAGAAGACCGGATCGACGTCGAACACGACGCCGCGGAAATCGAACATGCGGTGGCGCACGATGTCGCCCGGCGCGAAATGGGCAAGCTCGATGAGCGGGGCGCGGGCGGCGGCATCGGTCGGAACGGG
>CALMYE010000254.1 GCA_937873425.1 uncultured Sphingopyxis sp.
CGCCTGCTCCGCGCCGCGCAATTCCCCGAGGATGCGGGGCCGCTCGCGCACCCGATCCGCCCGGATTCCTATCAGGAGATCAGCAACTTCTACACCGCCACCGTCTACAACAAGGGCGCCGAGATCATCCGCATGATGGCGACGCTGCTGGGGCCGGAGCGCTTCCGCAAGGGCACCGACCTCTATTTCGGCCGCCACGACGGCGAGGCGGCGACCTGCGAGGATTTCGTCCGCGCGATGGAAGAGGGCGGCGGCATCGACCTGTCGCAATTCCGCCGCTGGTACGAGCAGGCGGGGACGCCGAAGCTGAAATTGTCGCTGGCCGAGGAGGGCGGCGAATGGTTCCTCGACGTCGCGCAGACGGTGCCGCCGACGCCGGGCCAGCCCGACAAGCGGCCGATGACGATGCCGCTGCGCCTCGCCGCCTTTGCGATGGACGGCGGCGATGCGGCGCTGCCCGACACGCTGGTGACGCTGGGCGGTGCGAGCCAGCGCATCCCGCTCGGCGCCTTCGCATCGCGCCCCGCGCTGTCGGTCAACCGCGGCTTCTCCGCCCCCGTGATCGTCGATTTCGACCGCGCGCCGGGGGAACTCGCCTGGCTTGCCGCGCACGACGACGATCCCTTTGCGCGCTATGAGGCGCTGCAGCAGCTGATGCTCGATACGCTCGTCGCGGCGGTGTCGGGCGAGCCGCACGACGCGCAGGCGGTGATCGACGCGGTGGCGCAGACGCTGGCGGGCCGCGACGCCGACCCCGCCTTCGTCGCCGAAGCGGTGCTGCTGCCCAGCGAAGCGTTCATCGGCGACCAGATGGTTACCGTCGATCCCGACGCGATCCGCCGCGAGCGGCTGGCGCTGCAGGGCGCGATCGGTCGTGCGCTGGAGGGTGAATGGCGCGCCATTCTCGACGGCGCCGCGCCGCCCGCCACCGACCTGTCGCCGGGGGCCAAGGGCGGCCGCCGCCTACGCGGCGTCGCGCTGGTCTATCTCGCCGCGACCGATCGTGCGGACATTCCGGCGCTCGCCTTCCGCATCTTCTCCGATGCCGACGGCATGACCGAGCGGCAGGCGGCGCTCGCGACGCTCGCGCATGGCGACAGCGACGAGCGCGTGGCGGCGCTCGACATCTTCTATCAGCGCTATCGCGACAACCCGCTGGTGCTCGACAAATATTTTCAGGTGCAGGCCTGGTCGCTGCGTCCCGATACGGTCGCGGCGGTGAAGGAGCTTGCCGGCCATCCCGATTTCACGCTGGCGAACCCCAATCGCGTGCGCGCGCTCTATGGCGCGCTGACCGCCAATCAGGCGGCGTTCCATCAGGCCGACGGCGCGGGCTACCGCCTGATCGCCGACCTCGTCATCGCGCTCGACCCGAAGAATCCGCAGACCGCCGCGCGGATGATCCCGCCGCTGGGCCGCTGGAAACGCTTCGACGAGGCGCGCGCCGCGCTGATGAGGGCGGAACTGGAGCGGATATTGGCGCAACCGGGCCTGTCGCGCGACACGACCGAGCAGGCATCGAAGAGCCTGCTGGGATAAGGCCCGCCACGGACGAAGCGGAGCCCGGCGCGCGCGGCGTCAGGACAGGCTGCCTGCAAAGCGCTCCGCGAGCCGCTCGCGCCTGAACGCTTCGGCGACCCAGTCGATGAACGCCCGCGTTTTGCCGGGCAGCAGCGCGCGCGAGGCGTAATAGATGGAGATGGCCCCCGCATCGGCATACCAGTGCGGGAGCAGGCGCACGAGCGCCCCCTCCTCCAGCGCCGGAAGGACATCGGGCACCGCCAGCAAGCCGGCGCCCAGCCCGAGCAGCGCTGCTTCGCGCATCGCACTGGGGTCGTTGACGACGATCCTTTCCGGAAGCGGCGCCGGCATCTCCTCGCCCGACACATGGCGCATCGTCCAATGCCGCGTGCGCCCCGTTCGTAGCGAACGCATGACGATGCCGTCGAGCGCGTCGAGCCCCGACGGATCGACCGGCGGAACGCGGCCCGCCATATAGGCGGGGGAAGCGACCGCGACGATGTGCGCGGGGGCGAGCGTACGCGCGACGATGCCCGGCGACAGTTCGAAGCCGCCGCCGATCGCCGCGTCATATCCCTCCGCCACGATGTCGGCGTGGCGGTTCTCGAAATGAAACTCGGGCCGGATGCGCGGATAGCGTGCGAGGAAGGCGGGCAGCAGCGGCAGGATGTGCATCGTCCCGAAGGTCGGCGCCATGCTCAGCTTCAGCATGCCGGCCGGTTCGCCGCTTTCGGCGGCGACGCCCGCGATCGCGGCCTGGATGCCTTCGAGGTTGCCGGCGATAGCGATCCGGAACGCCTCGCCCGATTCGGTCAGCGTCAGCCGGCGGGTCGAGCGGTGGAACAGCCGAACCCCTAGGTTGCGTTCGAGCATCGCGACGTTGCGGCTGACCGCGGCGGGTGTCAGTGCCAGCCGCCGCGCCGCTGCCGAAAAGCTGCCCAGCTCGGCGCTGCGCACGAAGGATTCAAGGTTCGCGAGCGTTTCCATTTTCAATCAATAATTGAAGAAATAGCAAATTATTACCAGCTAATCGAGATGGAAAAATTTCGCCATCCTTGCCTCATCACCAAGCAAGGAGTGAAGACCATGACCGACATCGACCGGAATCTTTCGGGCAAGATTGCCCTCATCACCGGCGGCTCGCGCTCGATCGGCGCCGCGATCGCGCGCCGTCTCGCCGACGATGGCGCCGCCGTCGCGCTGACCTACAGCGCTTCACCTGACCGTGCCGCGCAGGTCGCCGCCGACATCGAAGCGGCCGGCGGCCGGGCGCTCGCGATCGAGGCCGACGCTGGCGATCCTGCAGCGGTCCGCGCCGCTGTGGCGCGCACGGTGGAGGCGTTCGGCGGCCTCGACATCCTCGTCAACAACGCCGGGGTCGCGGTGAACGCACCGATCGAGGAAATCCGCTTCGAGGATTATGAACGCATGATCGCGGTCAACGTCACCGGCGTGTTCGTCGCGACGCAAGAAGCGGCGCGCCGCATGGGCGCCGGCGGCCGTATCATCCATATCGGCTCGTCGATGACGCGCTACGCCGCCTTTCCGACCGCCTCGGTCTATACGCTGACCAAAGGCGCGATTACCGGCTTCAACCGCAGCCTCGCGCGCGACCTCGGGCCGAAGGGCATCACGGTCAACACCGTCCACCCTGGCCCGACCGACACCGACATGAATCCCGCCGACGGTCCGGTCGCCGCGATCGTCGGTCCCGGCCTGGCGATCGGCCGCTATGGCGAGCCGCGCGAGATCGCCGCCGTCGTCGCCTTCCTCGCGAGCGACGATGCCGCCTTCGTCACCGGCGCCGACATCGTCGCCGACGGCGGCCTCACCGCCTGACACTCCAGAGGAAAGGAATAGAACCATGTCCAGCATCGGCATTATCGGCGCCGGCAACATCGGTCGCGCCATCGCCACCGCCCTCGCGCGCGCCGGTATCCCCGCGACCATCGCCAACAGCCGTGGGCCCGAAAGCCTCGCCGATATCCTCGCGGCCATCGGCCCCGGCATCGCGGCCGGAACCCGCGAAGAGGCGGCGGCGAAGAATATCGTCTTCGTCGCGGTCAACTGGTCGAAACTGCCGGCGGCGCTCGCCGGGCTTCCCGATTTCGTCGGGCGCATCGTCGTCGATGCCAATAATCCGATCGAGGGGCCGCTGTTCGAACCCTTCGACCTCGGCGGACGCACCTCGTCGGAACTGTTCGCCGCGATGGTGCCGGGCGCGCGCGTCGTGAAAGCGTTCAACCACCTGCAACCGCATCTCCTCGCCGGCGATCCGTCCAGCGAAGGCGGCCGGAGGCTGCTCTTTCAGGCCGGTGACGACGGCGCCGCGAAAGCCGAGATCGGCGCGCTCATCGAGCGGCTGGGCTTTGCCGCGGTCGATCTCGGTTCGCTGGCGGCCGGGGGAAAGCTGACGCAATTTCCAGGCGGGCCGCTTCCCGCGCTCAACCTCGTCTGGTTCAGCTGAACGGGCCGCGCTCGCGCGATCTCCCGATCATGCGAGCGCGCTCAGGTCCAGCGCCTCCAGCAGGGCCGCCCGCGCGCGCCGGACGTCGGCGGTCAGCGCAGCCGAGCCGAGGTCGGCCGCCGCGATCTGCTCGGGCCAGTGCCGCGCGACCACGGCGGCGATGCGGTCGAGACGCGCCTCGTCGGCGATGAATCGCGGATCGACCGTCGCGGGGTCGGCGACGACGCGCAGGCGCAGGCAGGCGGGGCCGCCGCCGTTCGCCATCGACTGGCGGACATCGACCGGCAGCAGCCGGCGGATCGGGCCGTTGCCGGCGACATGCGCCTCCAGCCAGTTCCATACGCTCGGCGTTTCCCGCGCCTCGGTGGGCAGGACGAGGCCCATGCCGCCCTCGGGCAGCGACACGAGCTGCGCGTTGAACAGATAGGATTTGATCGCGTCGGGCAGGCTGACCGCGCCCGCCGGGACCTCGACGATCTCGACCTCGGGAAAGGCGGCGCGGATCGCGGCGTGCGCGCCTTCGCGATCCTCGAAGGCGGTTTCGTGGGTGAACAGCACATGCTCGTTCGCCACCGCGACGACATCGTTGTGGAATGCGCCGCCCTGAATCGCCACGTCCGACTGGCGCAGGAACAGCGTGCGTTCCGGATCGAGCCGGTGGCGCCGCGCGATCGCCTTCGACGCGTCGAGATGCTGGCGCGCCGGGAAACGCCCGCCGCTTAACCCATAGACGAAAATCTCGACCCCCGGCGCATCATGCCCCTTGCACAGCCGCATATGGTTCGCCGCGCCCTCGTCGCCGAAGGGGGCGGGGACGGGCGGATGCACCGCGAAGGCCGGGTGGGCGAAGGCGAGGCCAAGCTGCGCCAGCGTCCCCTGCCATTCGTGGCTGCGGTGCGGCATGGTGACGAGATTGGCGATGGTCAGGTGACATCGGCTGTCGCCGCTGTCGGGGGCGGGGGAGACGGTCGCGGCATTGGCGGCCCACATCGACGACGCGGACCACGCCTGCGCCCGCAGATGCGGCTCGGCGGCATCCGGCGTCGTTCCCAGCGTTTCGAGCCACGCCGCGTCGGGGCGGTCGAGCGGCATGAAAAAGCCCTGCGGCAGGCCGAGCGCCAGATTGTGGCGCATCTTGTCGATTCCCTGCAGCGCCGCCGCACGCGGCTGCGACACGTCGCCCGCGTGGCTGGCCGAGGCGATATTGCCGCGGCTGAGGCCCGCATAATTGTGCGTCGGGCCGATGATGCCGTCGAAATTGATCTCGGTGAGCATGCGTCGCGTCCGTTCCGTCCCTATCAAAGCCCCTCCCCTTCAGGGGAGGGGTTGGGGTGGGGGCCAGCGAAATAGCGCCAACCCGTCGTGCCCACCCCGCTGCGACTAGCGAGCAAGCTCGCAAGTCTCGCTGCCCCTCCCCTGAAGGGGAGGGGTTTGATCGCAATTTTACCGCCCGATCCAGTTCACCTCATCCCCCACGCCGACACCCAATATCCGCGCCGCCTCCGCGTCGATCGTCCCGCCTTCGCCGACGCGCCCGAAGCAGCAGCGGAAATCGCCCAGCCGCCCGTTGGCGATCAGTGCATCCTCGCCGCCCTCCGCGATCCCCGTCACTTCGACATGCTGCGCGCCCGCGATGCTCGCGACCTGGTCGGTGCGCGCGGTCATCGTCGGGCCGCCGTCGAAGATGTCGATATAATTCTCGAAGGCGAAGCCCTCATTCTCCAGCATCCGCATCGCCGCGCGGCCGCTGGGGTGCGGGACGCCGATCACGCTGCGCGCGCTGTCGGGCAGCATCGCGATATAGACGGGGTGCTTGGGCATCAGGTCGGCGATGAACTGGTTGCCGTGGATGCCGTTGAACTGGTCGGCCTCCTGAAAGCTCATCCCGAAGAATTTGCCCGCGACCCCGTCCCAGAAGGGCGAGCCGCCCGCCTCGTCGATCACCCCGCGCAGCTCGGCGAGGATGCGGTCGGAAAAGCGCGCGCGGTGCCGCGCGATGAACAGGTAGCGCGAGCGCGCGAGCAGCAGCCCGAGGCCCCCGGCGCGCGCCGCGGGGTGGAGGAACAGCCCGCCGACCTCGCTGGCGCCGTTGAGGTCGTTGCTCAGCATCAGCACCTGCGCGTGAAAGGTGCGGCCGAGCTGCTCGCTATGCTTGCTGTCGGTGCCGATGCGATAGGAGTAGAAGGGCCAGCGCTGCCCCACCTGCGCGAAGATCTGGCAGGTGCCGCGCACCTCGCCGCTGTCCATATCCTCCAGCACCATCAGGTATAGCTCGTCCGACGGATATTCCTTGTCGCTCGCGAAGCCGGCCTCGGCGCGTTCCAGCTTGGCGCGCAGCGCCTTCTTGTCGGGAGGCAGGTTGGTGAAGCCGCCCCCGGTCAGCTTCGCCATTTCATAGATGCTCTGCAAATCGCCCGGTTTGGCCGCCCGGATCACATGGTTCACACTTTCCCCCGTTCCGCTATGCGCATCATGGTCAGCGCCGACAGCCGCGCGCGCTCGGCGAGGCTGCTGGTGATCAGAAATTCGTCCGCTGAATGAATCGCGCCGCCGCGCGGACCCATCGTATCGACCACCGGCACGCCGCAGGCGGCGATATTGTTGCCGTCGCACACCCCGCCGGTCGCCTTCCACGCGATGTCGAGGCCGAGCGCGCTGCCGCAATCCCTGACGAGCTCGAACAGGCGCGCCGCCGCCGGATCGAGCGGCTTGGGCGGGCGGTTGAAGCCGCCGTGCAGGTGGCAATGGACGTCGTGGTCGCGCTGGATGCTGGCGATAGTGCCGCGCAGCGCCGCTTCTGCGGCGACCATCGCCTCGGGCGTCATGGGGCGCATGTTGACGCGGAGGATGGCGTGGTCGGGGACGACATTGTTCGGCCCGCCGCCGTCGATGCGGGCGGGATTGACCTTCAATTCCAAGGATTTGAGCGCGTTCAGGCGCAGCGCCAGGTCGGCGGCGGCGATCAGGGCGTTGCGGCCCTCTTCCGGATTGCGTCCCGCATGCGCGCTGCGGCCGTGGATGGTGATGCTGAAGTTGCCGCTTCCGGGCCGCGCGCCCGCGAGCGTGCCGTCGGGGAGCGCGGGTTCGTAGGTCAGAGCGGCGGTTTTCCCGGCGGCAAGTTCGGCGATCAGCGCGGCGGAGGCGTGGCTGCCCGTTTCCTCGTCGCTGTTGATCAACACGTCGTAGCCGACGCGCGCCGCGAGCGGCGAGGCTTCGAGCGCGGTCAGCGCGGCAAGGATCACCGAAATGCCGCCCTTCATGTCCGCGGTGCCGGGGCCGTTCAGCACGCCGTCCTCCAGCCAGTGCAGCGACTGGAAGGGATGATCGGCGGCGAACACCGTGTCCATATGGCCGGTCAGCAGCAGCCGGACCGGTGCATCGGGCCGGACGCGGACATGCAGATGATCGCCGCGCCGGATGCTGCGGATCGAGCCGTCGGCATCGACGCTTTCGACCGGATCGGGGGCGACGAGCCGCACGTCGCCGGGCAGGCCCGCGAAGGCATCGGCGAGCAGCCCCGCGACGGTCTTCAGCCCCGCCAGATTGCCCGTGCCGCTGTTGACCGCCGCCCAGCGCTCGACCTGCGCCAGCATCGGCGCGTCGGCGGCGCGTTCGAGGGTTGCGCTTTCGGTGGCGGTGAGCAGGGTCATGGACCGGCTATAGCGAGCGACAAGGGGCTTTGGCACCCCCCGCAACATGGTTGCCAATCGCGCGGCGGCAGGCCATAGGGCGGCGGCCCTTTCCTCCCCGGGTCCACGGGCGCAGCCGCGCCGACCACAAGGGTGTTCACATGACTGATTTTCTCGATCGTTCCGGTCTGTCCGTCGATTCGCGCCTCGTCGATTTCGTCGAGACGAAGGCGTTGCGCGGCACCGGGATCGACGCCGGCAAGTTCTGGGACGATTTTGCCGCGCTGCTTGGGCGTTTCGCGCCGGAGAATGCGGCGCTGCTCGCGAAGCGTGAGGATTTGCAGGCACAGATCGACGCATGGCACCGCGAGCGCGAAGGGCAGGCGCATGATGCCGCCGCCTATCGGGCCTTTCTGACTGAGATCGGCTATCTGATCCCCGAACCCGCGCCGTTCAAAGTCGGTACCGAAAACGTCGATCCCGAGATCGCGACGATGGCGGGGCCGCAGCTCGTCGTGCCCGCATTGAACGCGCGCTTTGCGCTCAATGCCGCCAATGCGCGCTGGGGGAGCCTCTATGACGCGCTCTACGGCACCGACGCGCTCGACGCGCCGCCGGCGAAGCCGGGCGGATACGATGCCGAGCGCGGCGCGGCGGTGATCGCGCGGGCCAAGGCGTTTCTCGACGAGGCGGTGCCGCTCGCGTCGGGCAAATGGGCCGACTGGACCGGCGGCCAGCTCGATTTGGCCGACCCCGCGCAATGGGCGGGCAGCAGGCCAGGCGGCATATTGCTCAAGCACAACGGCCTGCATATCGAACTGGTGATCGACGCGGACAGCGCGATCGGCCGGACCGACCCGGCGGGCATCGCCGATGTCGTGCTCGAAGCCGCGCTGACGACGATCATCGATCTGGAGGACAGCGTCGCGGCGGTCGACGGCGAGGACAAGGCGCTCGGCTACACCAACTGGCTGGGGCTGATGCGCGGCGATCTGGTCGAAAGCTTCGACAAGGGTGGCCGGACGGTGACGCGCGCGATGGCGAGCGATCGCGACTGGACCTCGCCCGCGGGCGAAGCCTTCACGCTGCACGGGCGCAGCGTGATGTTCGTGCGCAATGTCGGCCATCTGATGACCACGCCGATGATCCGGCTCCCGAACGGTGCCGAGGCGCCCGAGGGGCTGTGCGATGCGGTCATCACCAGCCTCTGTTCGCTGCACGACCTGAAAGGGCTGGGCAGCCTGAAGAACAGCCGCGCGGGCAGCATTTATATCGTCAAGCCCAAGCAGCACGGGCCGGAGGAATGCGCCTTCACGAACCGGCTGTTCGACGCGGTGGAAGATATGCTCGGTCTTGCGCGCCACACGGTCAAGGTGGGGGTGATGGACGAGGAACGCCGCACCAGCGCGAACCTTGCTGCTTGCATCGAAGCGGTGAAGGACCGCATCGTCTTCATCAACACCGGCTTCCTCGACCGCACCGGCGACGAGATCCACACCAGCATGCGCGCGGGGCCGATGATCCCCAAGGGCGAGATGAAGGCGTCGGACTGGATCGCTAGCTACGAGGACCGCAACGTCCGCATCGGCCTCGCCTGCGGCCTCAGCGGCCGGGCGCAGATCGGTAAGGGCATGTGGGCGATGCCCGACCTGATGCGCGCGATGCTCGACGCCAAGATCGGCCATCCGAAATCGGGCGCGAACACAGCGTGGGTGCCGTCGCCGACCGCCGCGACGCTGCACGCGCTGCACTATCATGCGGTCGATGTGTTCGCGCGGCAGCAGGAGATCGCGGGCGAGGCCGTGCCGTCGCTCGACCGGCTGCTGAACATTCCGGTCGCCACCGGGCGCAACTGGAGCGAGGCGGAGATCAC
>CALMYE010000255.1 GCA_937873425.1 uncultured Sphingopyxis sp.
TCCCGGCGCCGCCGTTGATCGACACACCGCCGGTGCGGAGCTTCAGCGCCATGCGGTAAGCCTGCCCCGCGTCGGCGGAATAGATCGCGCCCGACAGGCCGAATTCGCTGTCGTTGGCCATGGCGATCGCCTCGGCATCCTCGTCGAAGCCGATGACCGCGCCGATCGGCCCGAACACTTCCTCCTGCGCAAGGCGGCTGTCGTTCTTCACATTGTCGAACAGGGTTGGCTCATAGAAGAAACCCTTGTCGAAGCCTTCGGGCCGCTTGCCGCCGGCGACCAGCGTCGCGCCCTCGTCCTGCGCGATCTGCACATAATCCTCGGTCCGGCGCCGTGCGACTTCGCGGATCAGCGGGCCATAGGTAACCGTCGGATCGGCGGGGTTGCCGATCTTGATATGCTGAAGCATCGCCTGCATCGCCGCGACGAACTGCGGGCGAACGCTGTTGTGGACCAGATGGCGCGTGGTGAGCGCGCAGCCCTGGCCGCCGTGGGTGGTGAAGCCCATGATGCCGGCGGCAGCGGCTTTCTGGATATCGGCGTCGGCGCGGACGATCAGCGCCGACTTGCCGCCGAGCTCCATCACGATGCGTTTCAGCGTCGGCGCCGCCTGCGCCTGGATCATCGCCCCGACCTTGTCGGAGCCGGTGAAGTGGACCAGATCGACGCGCGGGTCGGTGGTCAGCAGCTTGCCCGTCTCGATATCGCCGGTGATGATGCTGAGCACGCCCTTGGGAAGCCCGACCTCGTCGGCGATCTCGCCCAGGATCAGCGCCTGCATTGGCGTGTAGGGCGAAGGCTTCAGCACCACGGTGCAGCCGACCGCGAGCGCGGGGACGACCTTGCCGATGTTCAGGAAGAAAGGGAAATTATAGGGCGAGATGGCAGCGACCACGCCGACCGGTTCGCGGCTGACCACCCCGGTGCCGAGCGTCGTGCGGCCCTGCGCATTGGGCGTCAGTTCGACCGGCAGCGAGGTGACGGCGGGGCGCGACGCGACCTCGATGGTGCGCCGCGCATGCTTCATCGGGATGCCGTATTGCAGGAATTCGGCGAGCATCCGCGTCGCGCCCGCCTCGGCGACGATCATGTCGACGATCTCGCCCTTGCGCGCGTCGAGCGCGTTCAGGAAGCGCGTCAGCACCGCCTGCCGCTCCGCAACCGGCAGGTGCGGCCAGTCGCCCTTGTCGAAGGCCGCGCGCGCCGCGCCGATCGCGGCATCGACCTGCGCCGCGCTGCCGACCGGCGCCTCAATGAGAAGGCTTTCGTCGGCGGGGTTGATCACCGCCTCGCGCTGGTCGGTCTTCTCCCATTCGCCGCCCACATAGATGGCGTCGGCATATTTCAGAAATGCCATGGTCTTTTCCTTATTTGGCGTCCCAGACGATCGGCAGGTTGCGGATCGACAGCAGGCTCGGCACGACCGTCGTGTCGGCGCCGTCCTTGATGCGGAATTCGTGCGGGATGCGGTCGAACCACATGTCGAGCAGCACGCGCAGCTCGCGCCGCGCCAGATGCGCGCCGAGGCAGATATGCACCCCGCCGGCCAGCGTGAAATGGCGGTTGTTCTTGCGCGCCGCGTCGAACTGGTGCGGGCAGGCGAACTGCTCGGCGTCGAAATTGCCCGAGGTGTTGAAGCAGCTGACCCAGTCGCCCGCCTTGATCTGCACCCCGTGCCATTCGAAATCCCGCTTCACCTTGCGGCCCGAATTGACGAGCGGCTGGGTGCGCAGGAATTCCTCGACCGCCGAGTTGATCAGCGCCTTGTCCTCGCGGAGCTGCTTCTGAAGCTCGGGGTGCATCGCGAGCCGCCGGAACATCTGGCTGACCGTCGACGCGACGGTGTCGAGCCCGCCGAGCCACAGGAACCAGGTGATGCCGATCAACTCGTCGTCGGTCAGCGGCTTGCCGTCGATCGACCCGTTGGCGATGAAGCTGCCCAGCGTCTCGTCGGGATTGGCCTGCTTCTCGGCGATGAAGCCGCGCAGATAGGCGAGTACGCCGCGCACCGCCTCGGCCTTTTTCGCGATCTCCTCCTCGTGCAATATGTTCCATTCCCAGTCGAGGAACTGCTCGAACATGGTGAAAGGGAAACCCATCAGGTCGAGGAAGACGCGCACCGGGAACACCCGGCCGAAGTCATAGGCGATATCGACCTCGCCCTTGTCGGCGAACTGGTCGATCATCCCGCCGATGATCTCGCGGATGCGCGGTTCGCGCTCGTTCATGGCGACGGGAGTGAACCAGGGGTTCAGGAACTTCCTGTATTTGCCATGCTCGGGCGGATCGATGCCGAGCGGGATCGACGGGAAGGTCTCGCCCGCCAGCACCTGGAACTGCGCGACGCCCTCGGAGGAGAAGAGGTCGTTCTCCTCATAAACGCGGCGGATGTCCTCATATCGCGTGACGACCCAGGCGCCGTGGCGGTTGCCGCTGATCGGCCAGGGATAATAATGGATGCGCGGGAAACTGTCCTCGCGCACCACGTCCATCGGCCGATAGGGCTCGATCAGGTCGTTGGGGATGATGCCCGCGGCGAAGCGCGTGTCGAGCACCAGTTCGGGCGGCACATGCGCGGGGACGGGCGGGGCATCGGCTCCCGCCCGCGCGACCGGGCAGCGTTCGGCAAGGCTCGCCATCGCTCAGGCCGACGCGAACATGCGTTCGATGTCGCCCGACGTCACCGGACGCCGCGCCTGGCCGATCGCGTCCATGCTGTCGGTCTTGAGCCCGCCGAGATTGTGCCGCGGGCTGACGTCGACATGCTTGCCGAGTTCGCGCAGGTGCCCGACCGTGCAATTCTCCCGCCCGCCGTTCAGCGCGAAGGCGTCGAAACTATATTCGCGCATCACATTCCGGTGGGTGATCTTGTCGATCGTTTCCCGTGTCAGCCCGTTGACCGACGCCCACAGATATTCGGGGACGTTGGGCCAGACGGTGTCGGAGTGCGGATAGTCGCATTCATAGGCGACCATGTCTTCGTTCATATATTCGAGGTTCTTCACCCCGAACTGGTCGTCGATGAAGCAGCAGATGATGTGCCGCTTGAACAGGTCGGAGGGCCGCTCGCCGTGGAAGTCGGTGAAGGTCCATTCATGATGATGCTCGTGGGTGAAGTCGGCGCGCTCGAGGAAATAGGGAATCCACCCGATCCCGCCTTCGCTCAGCGCCATGCGCAGGTCGGGGTAGCGCTGCCAGAATTTGGCGAAGGTCCAGTCGGCCGCCGAATTGGCGATCGAGATCGGCATGGCGGTGATCCATGCGTCGATCGGGCTCTCGCTCGACGCGTGCATCGCCCGCGCGCCGGTGCCGATGTGGCAGTTGATCACCATCTTGTAGTCCGAGCAGGCGGCCCAGAAGGGCTCCCAATATTCGTTGTGGATGCTCGGCAGGCCGATGTTCGCGGGATTGTCGGAGAAGCTGACCGCATGGACGCCGAGGTCGCTCATCCGCTTCAGTTCGGCGAGCGTGTCCTCCATGTTCCACATCGGAATCAGGCACATCGGGATGAAGCGTCCCGGCGCGGTCGCGCACCATTCCTGCACATGCCAGTCGTTCCACGCGCGGCAGGCGAGCAGCGCCTCCTCGGGGTCCTTCTGCGCCATGCCGACGAAGGTGCCGCCGGCGAAGCTCGGCATGGTCGGAAAATTGAGCGAAGCGAGCACGCCGTTGGCGTTCATGTCGTCGACGCGCAGCTTGGGATCATAGGTGCCGGGGCGCAGCTGGTCGAAGGCGCTCGGCTCCATGCCATATTCGCTGCGCGGGCGGCCGACGACGGCGTTGAGCCCGATGGTCGGGAAACGCTGGCCGTTCCACAGCCAGATGTCCTTGCCATTCTCGTTGACGATGCGCGGCGCGCGGTCCTTCTTTCCTTGCGGATAGTGGCGGATGAACGCCTCGGGCGGTTCGATCGCATGGTCGTCGACGCTGATGATGATCATGTCGTCCATCTGCATGGCGACTCTCCTCTCTCGCTGCTTTTTGTTGCCTGCATCATCGCAAAAATTGACGATGTGTCAACTCTTGGATTATGACATAGTTAAATAAGTGGGAGAGCGATATGACGGCGCGGACATTGCCGGTGATCGACCGGGACAATGAAGCTTTCTGGACTTGGGGGCGCGAAGGAAAGCTCGCGATCCACCGCTGCGGGACTTGTGAATATTTCGTCCACCCGCCGGTCCCTTTCTGCCCGCGCTGCGAGAGCCGCGACGTCGCGCCGCAGGCCGTGTCGGGACGCGGGCGCATCGTCACCTTCACCGTCAACCACAAGGCGTGGGTGCCAGACCTGCCGGCCCCCTATGTGCTCGCGCTGGTCGCGATCGAGGAGCAGGACGACGTCCGCATTCCCTGTAACATCGTTGGCTGCGATGCGGAGGCGGTGGATTTCGGCATGGAGGTGGAAGTCACCTTCGAAGCGGTCGAGGATCTCTGGGTGCCGCTCTTCCGCCCGGTGCGGACATGACCCGCTTCGCCGAAAAGCAGGCTGCGATCACTGGCGTCGGCATGTCGGAGATCTCGCGCGGCGCGAGCAAGTCGGCGCTTGCGCTGACCGTCGATGCCGCGATGGAGGCCATCGCCGACGCGGGGCTGACGCGCGCCGACATCGACGGCATCGCGACCTGGCCGGGTGAGCGCGCCGACGGGTCGGGCTTCTCCCCGGTCGGCTGCGCCGCCTTGCAGGATGCGCTGCGGCTGGAGGTCGGCTGGTATGGCGGCGGCGGCGAGGCGCCGGGCCAATATGGCGCGGTGTTCAACGCGATCGGCGCGATCGCGGCGGGGCTGTGCCGCAACGCGCTGATCTTCCGCACCATGTATGAGGCGACGGCGCGCAAGACGGCCTATGCCAATTCGCTGCTCCGCGAAGGGCAGCGGCAGGCCGGCGCCTTCGCCTGGTACGCCCCCTATTACACCTATGCCGCCGCGCTCCAGCAGGCGCTCTTCTTCAACCTTTACGTCCACAAGAGCGGCATCGCGCCCGAGCAGGTCGGGCAGATCGCTGTCAACCAGCGCCGCAATGCCGCGCTCAATCCCAATGCCATATACAAGACGCCGCTCACGCTCGACGACTATCTCGCATCGCCCTTGATCGCGACGCCGCTGCGGCTTTACGACTGCGACGTGCCGATCGACGGCGCGGCGGCGATCATCGTGTCGCGCATCGACGTCGCGCGCACCCTCAGCAACCCGCCGATCCGCATCGAGGCGATCGGATCGTCGATGCGCTACCGCAACAGCTGGACCCAGCTCGACGCGCTCGACACGCAGGCGCAGCCCAGGGTCGCCGAGATGATGTGGAGCCGCACCGATCTCAAGCCCGCCGACGTCGATATCGCGCAGCTTTACGACGGCTTCAGCTTCCATACGATCAACTGGCTGGAAAATTTCGGCTTCTGCGAACGCTATGGCGCCAAGCACTTCATCGAGGGCGGGACGCGCATCGCACTGGACGGCGAATTGCCGGTGAACACGGGCGGCGGCGCACTGTCGGCCGGGCGGCTCCACGCCTATGGCGCGGTCCACGAAGCCTGCACCCAGCTATGGGGCCGGGCGGGGG
>CALMYE010000256.1 GCA_937873425.1 uncultured Sphingopyxis sp.
CCGCGACGCCCGAGGGGCTGCGGCTGCGCGACGAGGTGATCGCGGCGGGCAAGCGCTACAAGGCGCGGATCGACGCCGATCGCAAGGCCGGGCGCCCGACGACGAGCTGCCCGCCCGAAACCGGCACGCTGACCCCCGAACAATGGCTCGCGCATCTGCGCTCCTATCCGGCGCAGATCCGGCCCAAAGTGAGTGTCGCCGCCGCCTTCGACGGGCTGATGCGCAAGCGCTACCCCTGCCCCGCCGCGCCGCGCCCATGACCATCTACTGCGACGAATCGGGCGCCCTCAACGCCGGCGCGATGACCTTTGCCACGGTGATGCTGACGCCCGAGGGTGCGGCGGGCATCCACGACCGGTTCCGCGCCGTCACCGGCCTGCGCGGCGAGCTCAAGGGCAGCCGGATCAGCATCGTCGAGCGCGCCTATCTGCTCGAACTGTTCGACCGCGCCGGTGGCCGCGCCTGGGTCGTGGTCGCGAAGCGCGACACGCTGGCGCAGGCCCCGGGCGGCACCCTGCCGAGCGACCTCACCGTCTATGGTGCGCTGCTGAACAGCGCGGTCGGCCACTGGCTCCCCGAAACCGGCGGCGTCTGCACCGACGTGGTGATCGACGACGGCCGCTACGACCCCAAGATCCTCGACCTCGTCCGCGCCGAAATCCAGGCGGGCCTCGGCCAGTGGGGCCGTGCCTCGCTCGCCGACAGCCGCCGCAGCGACGGCGTCCAGATCGCCGACGTCGTCGCCAACAGCCTGTTCAACATCGCGGTCCAGTCGCCCCGCGCCGCACGGATCGAGCGGATCGTCGAGCCGATGCTGGAATCGCGGGCGATCCGGGTGGCGGAGCTCACACGGGTTTCTTGATGAAAGGTCGGGGGACCTGCCGTTCCCGATCCTCCCTGTGGCGTAGCCGTGGGGAGGTGGCAGCCCGAAGGGCTGACGGAGGGGCAATGACGCCGGCGTTACGGCCCCTCCACCACTCGCTTCGCGAGCGGTCCCCCTCCCCATCGCTACGCGACAGGGAGGAATTTCATGCCCGCAATCAGTCGATCCTCGTCACCCAACAAAAAAGGCCGCGGTTTCCCGCGGCCCCCTTTGGTGATCGGTCGCGTCGCGACTTATTCGAAGTCGCTGCCGCCGCCGGCGGGGCTGCGCGGCGGGGCGGCCGCGGTAAGGCGGAGCGCTTCGGCCGAGCGGGCGATCGAGCTGATTTCGTCGGGCGTGTCGTCGTCGTCGACGACCACCTTCTGCAGCGAGCCGACGAGCGTATCGCCGAGGTCGGCGGGGCGCACCGTCTGTTCGGCGATCTCGCGCAGCGCGACGACGGGATTCTTGTCGCGGTCGCGATCGACGGTCAGTTCGGACCCGCCCGAAATCTCGCGCGCGCGGTGCGCCGAGAGCAGGACGAGATCGAAGCGGTTGGGAACCTTGTCGACGCAATCTTCGACGGTAACGCGGGCCATATTGTTTCCTTGATCGAGGAGAGGCCAGCCCTTCGGGGCATGGCGGCAAGCGCTGCGCGCTAGCAGGGGTTCCCGAATATGTCAACGAAACCGCTGCTCTGCCCCCGCTCCACCCTTGCCCGCGCCGCGCGCATCGGCCTATGAGCGCAGCATGACCGCCGATCCCGTTTCCGTCCCCGAAGCCGAGACTTTCGAGGCGGAGGTCGCGGGGCATAGGATCGAGGTGATCGTCGACGGCGACGCGCGGCTCGAACGGCTGCTGGCCCTGCTGGACGGCGCGGCCCGCAGCATCGACATGATCATGTATATCTTCGAACATGACGCCGCCGGGTCGCGGGTGCTCGATGCGATGACCGCCGCCGCCCGGCGCGGGGTGCGCGTGCGCGCGGTGATCGACTGTTTCGGCTCGGCCGACGTCGCCGACAGCGTCTTCGCGCCGCTGCGCGAGGCGGGCGGCAGCGTGAGCTTCTTCTCGCGCCGCTGGCGGTCGAGCTATCTGATCCGTAACCATCAGAAGCTGCTACTGATCGACGAAAGCGTCGCCGTGACCGGCGGCTTCAACATCGCCGAAGCCTATCTCGGCACGCGCGAAAGCCATTGCTGGTTCGACCTCGCGGTGCTGGTGCAGGGCCCGTCGGTCGCGCGCCTGGCCGACTGGTGCGACCAGATGCACGATTACAGCGTGAACCATGACGGCAAGCTGCTGATGCTGCGCCGGCTGATCCGCGACTGGCCGGTCGATGACGGACCGGTGAGCTGGCTCGTCGGCGGGCCGACGCAGCGGCTGTCGCCCTGGGCGCGCGCCGTGCGCAGCGACCTGGAAAAGGCGCGGCGGCTCGACATGGCGATGGCCTATTTCTCGCCCGGCCAGGGCATGCTGCGCCGTCTTGGCCGCGTCGCGAGCCGCGGCAAGGCGCGCTTCGTGATGGCGGCCAGATCCGACAATCCCGCGACGATCGGCGCCTCGCGCCTGCTCTACGGATACCTGCTGCGCCGCAAGGCCGCGATCTGGGAATATCAGCCCTGCCGGCTGCACATGAAGCTGATCGTGATCGACGACACCGTCTATGTCGGCACCGCCAATTTCGACATGCGCAGCCTGTTCATGAACGTCGAGCTGATGCTGCGCATCGCCGATGCGGGCTTCGCGCAGCGGATGCGCGACTTCGTCGCGGGGATGAAGCCCGACTGCGAGGTGGTGACGCTGGAAAGCCACAAGGCGCGGGCAAGCTGGCTGACGCGGCTGCGCTGGACGCTGGCCTTCTTCGTGGTGGGAGTCGCCGACTATACCGTGTCGCGCCGGCTCAACTTCGGCCTCGGCGAGCCCGATCCCGAAGCCGAAATCTAGTCCTTCCAGCCCCAGAAGAGGAAGCAGGGCGGGACGTTCACCCATTCGAACGCATCGTCGATGCGCTGGAAATGCGCCGCGAGAAAATCGCGCGCGCGGGCGCGGAACTGATAGACGAGGAAGGCGCCGCCGGGGCGCAGGATGCGGTGCGTCGCCGCGGCGATCGCCGGGCCGACCCCGGCGGGCAGCGTCGAGAAAGGCAGGCCCGACAGCACATAATCGGCCTGCTCGAAGCCGTGCGAGCGGACGATCGCCTCGACGTCCGCCGCCGACCCGTGGAC
Organism: uncultured Sphingopyxis sp.; assembly: GCA_937873425.1. Classification (GTDB taxonomy): domain Bacteria; phylum Pseudomonadota; class Alphaproteobacteria; order Sphingomonadales; family Sphingomonadaceae; genus Sphingopyxis. The sequence continues at coordinate 3,091 of CALMYE010000256.1, forward strand.
GGCGATGAAGCGGCTGTCGCGAATGTCCTCGCGCAGATAGTCGATGAAATCCTCGTTGGTGTCGATCGCGATCAGCGTCGCGTCGCCGGGCAGCCGTTCGAGCACCGGGCGGCAGAAGGTGCCGACGCCGGGGCCATATTCGACGAACAGCCGGGTGTTCTTCCAGTCGACGGGCTTCAGCATGTGGCGGATCAGCGTCGGCGACGAAGGGATGATCGACCCCACCATCACCGGATGCTTGATGAAGCCGCGCACGAACATCCCCCAGGGTCCGAAAAAGCGCTTCACGCGATCGCGGATGCGGCGCAGCCGCGCGATCTTCGTTTCTTGGGCCTGCGCCCGGGGATTGGTCATGATGGCTTTCGCATTGTTGCGGACGGGCTTGGGGTGGCAAAATCCGGCGCGCGGCGCAAGGAAAGAGTCCGCTTGACAAAGCTCGCACCGTCCCCGCGCTGGACAGGCGGAGCGGGCCGTGTAGGAGGCTGGCAGGCCGCGCAAGAAGGATGAGGGAGGAGAGCGACATGCCGAACATCAGCCGCTCGATCCCCGCCGACCGCATGGCGGTGCTGTTCGCGGTGATGCTCGTCGCCGCAGCGGGCAACACCGCGATGCAGTCGATCCTGCCCGCGATGGGCGCGAAGCTGCATATCCCCGACGTCTGGGTCAGCCTCGCCTTCAGCTGGTCGGCACTGCTCTGGGTGCTCACCGCCCCCTATTGGGCGCGCCAGTCGGACAAGCGCGGGCGCAAGGCGCTGATGGCGCTCGGCGTCGTCGGCTTCTTCGCCTCGATGGCGCTGTGCGGCCTGATCCTGTGGGCGGGGCTTCAGGGCTGGCTGGCGGCGGGGGTGACCTTCGTCCTCTTCGCGCTGTTCCGCAGCCTCTACGGCGGGCTCGGCTCGGCGGCACCGCCCGCGGTGCAGGCCTATGTCGCATCGCGCACCGACCCCGAGGAGCGGACGCAGGCGCTGTCGCTCGTCGCCTCCTCCTTCGGACTGGGCACCGTGATCGGCCCCGCCATCGCGCCCTTCTTCATCCTGCCGCTCTTCGGCCTTTCGGGGCCGCTGCTTGTCTTCGCGCTGATCGGGCTCGCGGTGCTCGTCGCGCTGCGCTGGCGCCTGCCCGACGATGTGCCGCGTTTCGCCGCGCGCGGCGCGATCGTCGCCTATCCGGCGGCGGGCAGTTCGCCGCAAGCCGCCACCGACGAGGAGGACGAGGTGGTCGACCAGAGCGCCGCCGCCGCCCCTCCCCTGCGCTGGACCGACGGGCGCGTGCGCCCCTGGCTGCTCGCCGGCTTCATCGGCGGGCAGGCGCAGGCGATGATGCTGGGTGTCATCGGCTTCCTGATCCTCGACCGGCTGCACCTGCGCCTGCGCCCCGACGAGGGCGCGGCCTTCACCGGTATCGTACTGATGGCGGGCGCGGTGGCGACATTGCTGTCGCAATGGGGTCTGATCCCGCTGTTCAAGCTGTCGGCGCGCACCGCGGTGCTCATCGGCGCCGCGCTCGGCGCCGCGGGTCTGGTGATGACCGGCCTGTCGCGCGACCTGCACGGCATCGTCATCGGCTTTTCGCTCGCCTCGCTCGGCTTCGGCCTGTTCCGCCCCGGCTTCACCGCCGGCGCCTCGCTCGCAGTGCCGCGCCGCGACCAGGGCGCGGTCGCGGGCATGACGGCGTCGATCAACGGATCGGCCTATATCGTCTCGCCCGCGATCGGTGTGCTGCTCTACAGCTGGAATGCGATGCTCGCCTACGGCTTGATGGCGGCCTTCTGCGGTTGGCTGCTGCTTTGGGGGTGGAAGGCGCTGCGGCAGGCACAGCCGGTATAAACCGATTAAGCCCCTCCTCTTCAGAGGAGGGGTTTGGGGTGGTGAAAGCGGCCTTGCGCTGCGTCGCGGGACACCACCCCGCTGCGACTAACGCGCTTCGCGCGCAAGTCTCGCTGCCCCTCCTCTGAAGAGGAGGGGTTGGGCAGACTCACCCCTTCGCGTCATCCCCATGCTTCTGCTCGCGCACGGGTTTCAGCATGCCCGGCGCGAAGAAACCGATCGGATCGACGCTCATCGCCTGCTGCTTGATCTCGCCCTGGATCTTCTCATAATCCTTCTCCATCGCCTCGGTGACAGAGGCACGGGTGTCCTTGAGCGCGGCTTCGAAATCCTCCATCGTGACGAGCTCGCTCTGGATCGAGCGCTTGAGCGCGGCAAGGCCCGCGCGGCGCACCAGATCCTCGAGGTCGGCGCCGGTGAAGCGCGCGGTGCGCTCCGCCAGCGTCTCCAGCGTCACATCCTCGGCGAGCGGCATCTTTGCGGTGTGGATTTCCAATATGCGCCGCCGCCCCTCGGCATCGGGGACCGACACATAGATCAGCTCGTCAAGCCGTCCCGGGCGCAGCAGCGCCGGGTCGATCAGCGTGGGGCGGTTGGTCGCGCCGATGACGACGACCGACTGCATCTCCTCGATCCCATCCATCT
>CALMYE010000257.1 GCA_937873425.1 uncultured Sphingopyxis sp.
CGCGCGCCGAAGGAAGGCGAAGTGCTGCGCGACGCCGGTGGCCGCGTCGTCGGCAAGGTCGCCCGCGTCCAGCCGTCGGGCGGCGTGCTCGTCATCGTGGGCGGCCAGACCGCGCGCGTCCCCGCCGACACGCTCAGCATCGTCGACGGCAAGCTCGTCACCAGCCTGACCCGCGCCGAGGCGGCCAGGCTGAAATAATCTGGCGGCGGGGTCCGGGGGGCTCTCCCCTCTCAACGCGCCCCGGAATCCTGATCCTCAGGCCCGCACGCCGGACCCTCTACCGCATCGCCGTCCAGATTGGCGGCGATGCGGTCGAGCATCGCGTGGAGCGCCGCGCGTTCGGCCGCGCCGAGCCCGGCGAGCGCCGCCGCTTCCTCCGCCTCGCCGATCCGCGTCAGTTCGCCGATCAGCGGCTCGATCGCCGCGGTCAGCCACAGACGGTGCGCGCGCCGGTCGGCGGGGGCGGCGCGCCGCTCGACCCAGCCCGCCTCGACCAGCTTGTCGATCGAGCGCCCGACGGTCACCTCGCCCACTTCGAGCAGTTCGGCGACCTGCCGCTGCGTCGCGCCGGGCTGGCGCCGGACGCAGGCGATCGTCTGCCACTGCGCGCGCGTCAGCCCGAGCGCCCGCGCGCGCCGGTCGAAGCGCAGCCGCAAGAGGCGCGACAGCTTCATCACCTTGATGCCCAGCGTCCTGTCGTCCTCGACCGCCCGCACGCGCGCTCCCTTTTCCCGAACCGCAACTGTTGCCGCGATGCGCCGCTCTGCGCAAGCGCCAAGCGCCCCGCCGGCCGCCGCGCGTCAGGCCGGCGGCGGCGGCAGGGCGGGGAGCCCCTGCCCGGCGCGATCCACGCGGTCGAGCGCCTCGCACTCCGCGTCGTTCAGCGGCATTGCCTGCCCGCATCCGGCGCAGCGCGGGCGCCCGGGCTGCTGCCGCTGGTGCCGCACCATCGCAATGCGCTTCAGCAGAACCGCGTCGGTTTCCTCCTGCGTCGGCACCGAAATCTTGCCCGTACCCGGCCATTTGTCGAAGATGATGCCGCTGAAATATTCCTCGCGCGACAGGAATCGGTGCCGCACCGCCTCGGGCAGCACGAACGCCTCCGCCTCCTCGGCCGTCATCACCCGCCCCAGCGCGCCCGACAGGTCGCCGCGCTGGATCAGCAGCCGCAGCAGATTGTCCGACGGCGTGATCCGCCGCTCGACCTCCTTGCCGCCCCGGATGATAACCGTCTCGCGCCCCTCGACCGCGCGCTGATAGGCCACCGCCTCCAGCCCGCGCAGCGCCTTCGCCAACGCCTCGGCGCACGCCTTGTCGAACGGCGCGAACAATTTGCGCGACCGGTTCACCGAGGTCGTGCTGACCCCCGCCACCCGCGCCGCGTCGGCCACGCACCCCGTCTGCGCCAGCGTAGCCAGAAACACCCGCGTCCGCGCCGCCGTCCACCCATCCTCGCGAATGCGCAGGCCCGGCATAAAGGGATTGCCACTATGACTCCCCTCCCGCTTGCGGGAGGGGCTGGGGGCGGGCAAAGCACCCTCACGCAACGCCACTTGTTTCCCCGCTTTCCCCCGCGCACTCCGCTCAACCCTATGCCCCATAGCTCCATCTCCCGAATCACTGGAATGAATCGGAGACATTTTGAACCTATTTGGATAATTTAGGAAAGAGGAATTTTCCTATCCCGTCACCCCGGATTTGATCCGTGATCCTGCTTTCCGTCACCCCTCAATAGCGTTCACAGGTGCAACAATTCCTAAATCGGTCCCGTTGCTCAGCGCAGCAATTCCACCGGCACACCGACCGCATCGTTTGTCATCATACCCTGATCGAACGTCACAAACGCCTCCGCCCCCTTCGCCGCGACCAGATGCAGGTGGTCGGCAAAGTCTCCGCCCTCAGCATAGGCTGCCAGCGCTGCAAGCACCCCATCGAGGTCCTCCAGATGCACATTGGGCAACCGGACAAATGTCGAGAGCATTGCGGCGATCTGCATCCGGCTCAGGCCGGCGTTCGACTTCAGCACCCACCCGGTTTCAAGCAACACCGTCAGCGGCAGGAATATCTTGCCCTGCAAAAAGCGGTGCGCGATGGGCGACTGCATGTCATCATCACCCAGCATCGCCCGAACCAGCACATTGGTATCGACCGCCTTCAATTCGGCGGGTCCCAGCTCTTGTCCTCACGAAACATGCGGTCGATCGCCGCGTGAGCATCCTCGTCGCTGATCCGCGGTCCCTTGTAATTGGCGGTCTTGCGAATCTTCGCCATCGCCTCGTCGAAACTCAGCGCCGGCTTCGCCTTGGGCTTGGCGCGCAGCATCACGCCGGCGGGGCCGTCGACGACCTCCAGCACCGTTCCGGCGTCCCAGTTCAGCCGGTCGCGCACATCCTTGGGGATGACGACCTGCCCCTTGGCGGAGACTCTGGTTTCCTTGGTCATACCGGTAAGATAGCATTG
>CALMYE010000258.1 GCA_937873425.1 uncultured Sphingopyxis sp.
CGCGCACGTCGCTGGCCTTTTCGCCGAAGATGGCGCGCAGCAGCTTTTCTTCCGGCGTCATCGGGCTTTCGCCCTTCGGCGTGATCTTGCCGGCGAGAATGTCGCCGGGGCCGACCTCGGCGCCGATATAGACGATGCCCGCCTCGTCGAGGTTGCGCAGCGCTTCCTCGCCGACGTTCGGGATGTCGCGGGTGATGTCTTCCGGCCCGAGGCGCGTGTCGCGCGCGGTGACCTCGAACTCCTCGATGTGGATCGAGGTGAAGACGTCGTCCTTCACGATGCGCTCGGAAATGAGGATCGAGTCCTCATAGTTGTAGCCGTTCCAGGGCATGAAGGCGACGAGCACATTCTTGCCGAGCGCCAGTTCGCCCAGTTCGGTCGAGGGACCGTCGGCGATGATGTCGCCCGAACGGACGACGTCGCCCACCTTCACCAGCGGACGCTGGTTGATGCAGGTGTTCTGGTTCGACCGCTGGAACTTCTGCAGGCGATAGATGTCGACGCCCGACTTGCCGGGCTCGACCATGTCGGTCGCGCGGATGACGATGCGGGTCGCGTCGACCTGATCGACCACGCCGCCGCGGCGCGCCGCGATCGCCGCGCCGGAGTCGCGCGCGACGGTGCCTTCCATGCCGGTGCCGACCACGGGCGCCTCGGCCCGCAGCAGCGGCACCGCCTGACGCTGCATGTTCGATCCCATCAGCGCGCGGTTGGCGTCGTCGTTTTCGAGGAACGGGATCAGCGACGCCGCGACCGAAACCAGCTGCTTCGGCGACACGTCCATCAGCGTAATCTGGTCGCGCGGGGCCATCAGGAATTCGCCCGCCTCGCGCGCCGAGATCAGTTCGTCGATGAAGCTGCCGTCGGGGTTCAGGTCGGCGTTCGCCTGCGCGACGGTGTGCTTCTGCTCCTCCATCGCCGACAGATAGACGACCTCGTTGGTCACCTTGCCGTCGACGATCTTGCGGTAGGGCGTCTCGATGAAGCCATATTTGTTGACGCGCGCGAAGGTCGCGAGGCTGTTGATCAGGCCGATGTTCGGGCCTTCCGGCGTTTCGATCGGGCAGATGCGGCCATAGTGGGTCGGGTGGACGTCGCGGACCTCGAAGCCCGCGCGCTCGCGGGTGAGGCCGCCCGGCCCGAGCGCCGACACGCGGCGCTTGTGGGTGACTTCCGACAGCGGGTTGGTCTGGTCCATGAACTGCGACAGCTGCGACGAGCCGAAGAATTCGCGCACCGCGGCGACCGCGGGCTTGGCGTTGATCAGGTCGTTCGGCATCACCGTCGACACGTCGACCGACGACATGCGCTCCTTCACCGCGCGCTCCATACGGAGCAGCCCGACGCGATACTGGTTTTCCAGCAGTTCGCCGACCGAGCGGACGCGGCGGTTGCCGAGATTGTCGATATCGTCGATCTCGCCCTTGCCGTCCTTCAGGTTCACCAGCTCCTTGACCACGGCGAGGATGTCCTCGCTGCGCAGCGTGGTGACCGTATCCTCGGCGTCGAGGCCGAGGCGCATGTTGAGCTTGACGCGGCCGACGGCCGACAGGTCGTAGCGCTCGCCGTCGAAGAACAGGCCGCCGAACAGCGCTTCGGCGGTTTCGCGCGTCGGCGGTTCGCCGGGGCGCATGACGCGGTAGATATCCGACAGCGCCTGGTCGCGATCCTCGGCCTTGTCGGCCTTCAGCGTGTTGCGAATCCAGGGGCCGGTGTTGTTGTGGTCGATGTCGAGCAGCACCAGCTTGTCGATGCCCGCCGCGTCCATCTTTTCCAGATTCTCGGCGGTCACCTCGTCGCCGGCCTCGATATAGATCTCGCCGGTGGCTTCGTTGATCAGGTCATAGGCGCTGTAGCGGCCGAAGATTTCCTCGGTCGGGATCAGCAGCGTGTCGAGACCGTCCTTGGCCGCCTTGTTGGCGAGGCGCGGGCTGATCTTGTGGCCGGCGGCGAAGACGACTTCGCCGGTCTTGGCGTCCACCACGTCGAACGCGGGCTTCGACCCGCGCCAGTTTTCGACGACGAAGGGCACCTTCCAGCCATTCTCGGCGCGCTCGAAGACGAGGCGGTCATAGAAATGGTTGAGAATCTCCTCGCCCGCCATGCCGAGCGCATAGAGCAGGGTGGTGACCGGCAGCTTGCGCTTGCGGTCGATGCGGACGTTGACGATGTCCTTGGCGTCGAATTCAAAGTCGAGCCACGAACCACGGTAGGGGATGACGCGCGCGGCGAACAGGAACTTGCCCGACGAGTGGGTTTTGCCGCGGTCGTGATCGAACAGCACACCCGGCGAACGGTGCATCTGCGACACGATGACGCGCTCGGTGCCGTTGACGAAGAAGGTGCCGTTCTCGGTCATGAGCGGCATGTCGCCCATGTAGACGTCCTGCTCCTTGATATCGAGCACCGAGCGGGTGTCGGTCTCGCTGTCGACCTCGAACACGATCAGGCGCAGCGTGACCTTCATCGGCGCCGCATAGGTGATGCCGCGCTGGCGGCATTCCTCGACGTCGTACTTGGGCTCTTCGAGTTCGTAATGGACGAAGTCGAGCTCGGCGGTGCCGGCGAAATCGCGGATCGGAAAGACGCTGCGCAGCGTCTTTTCGAGGCCCGACACATAGCCGATCGAGGGGTCCGAGCGCAGGAACTGCTCATAGGATTCGCGCTGCACCTCGATGAGGTTGGGCATTTCCACCGCTTCGTGGATGTTGCCGAACAGCTTGCGGATTCGCTTGGTCGCGGTTGCTTCGAGGGCCTTGCCCACCGACTTCGCCTTGGTCGCCATAAGTGATTGTCTCGCCTTGTAAAAACCGTCTCGCGAGCGCTCCGACGCGAAAAAAGCCGCAGGCAACCGTTGCCGGTTTACCGCAGCTTTCCAACGCCTATCGAAATCCCCGCCGCCCTATCCGTATGACCCGATGCGCAAAGTCAGGCCCTATCTCGGACGATGGGGTGTGACGGCGATATAGGATTCGCGTCCTATTTTGTCAACGCGGAGCCACGCGCCTATCCCGCCAGCCCGTCGATCTTCCGCTCGATCCGCTCCAGCCGCTCGGCGAGGCCGCTCCCCTCGCCTGGCGCGGCGGGCAGCGCCAGCACAGGCATGACATAGACGCCGACGCGCCGCCGGATCTCGGCGGCGTCGTCATAATCGTCGGCGCCGAGCACCAGCATCTGGTGCAGCAGCCATTCGATCAGCCGTTCCAGATCGTCTGGCGGCGTCCAGCCGCCCGAGGCGATCGCGCCTTCGAGCATCGTGCGCACGACCGCGCCGGTGATCGACTTGTGCGCGGCGAGGAAAATGGCGAAATCGTCGTGGAGCAGCCCCTCTTTCGCGACCTGGTGAATCCAGGGCATCGCGCAAATGCTCTCGATCCCGCCCGCGATCACCTGCGCCAGCCGGTCCTCGATCGGCCCCAGCCCGACCGCGATCTGGCCGCTGCGCTCGAGATAGGGGCCGGCGAGATGCTGGAGCAGCGCGAGCAGCAGCCCCTCGCGATTGCCGAACCAGCGATAGAGCGTCGCGCGCGATACCCCCGATTCGCGCACGACATGGTCGATCGTCGTGTCGCGAAAGCCGATGCGGGTGACCACCACGGCGGTCGCGTCGAGCACCGCCGAACGCGAGGCGTCGGCGGCCGAAACCCGCGCATTTGGGCTGATTGTCGCGATATGCGCCTCCGTCGTCGAGACAATCGCGCTAGCATATATCAGCCTATGAGGCAAAAACTTGATCTTGTCTCACTTAGTGTGATAAGTCGCTCCGCGTGTCTCGCCTTTGGAAGACCGGCCCAAGCCGGTGAGGCAGGCCAGGGAGAGAAAGATATGACGCGCATCGGCCGAATCCTGTCGCTGCTGGCCGGGACCAGCATCGCCGTCATCGCACAGGCGCAGGAGGCGGACAGCGCCGCCGACGCGCCGGCCGCGACCAGCGGAATCGAGGATATCATCGTCACCGCCCGCCGCACCGACGAGGCGGCGCAGACGATCCCGATCGCGATCACCGCCTTCGGCGCGCAGCAGCTCGCCGACGCCAATGTCGAAGGCATCGCCGACATCGCCAGGCAGACGCCCAACTTCTTCGTCCAGACGTCGAGCGCCGATCCCACGGGCGTGCTGCTGACGATCCGCGGCCAGTCGCAGCAGGATTCGATCCTGACCATCGAATCGCCGATCGGCGTCTATGTCGACGGGGCGAACTATATCCGCTCGTCGAACCTCGAAACCGCGCTCGCCGACGTCGAGCGGGTCGAGGTGCTGCGGGGGCCGCAAGGCACGCTGTTCGGCAAGAACACCACCGGCGGCGCGATCAACATCACGACGCGCCAGCCCGACCTTTCGGCTGCGGGCGGCTATGTCCAGGCGAGCGGCGCGACGCACGACCGCTACGACCTGATGGGCGTCGCCAACCTGCCGCTCGTCGCCGACACGCTCGGCGTGCGCCTGCTCGCGCGCTGGTCGGACAATGGCGCGCTCGGCGTCAACGGCCTCGGCAACGGCATCGGCGGACGCGAACAGATTGCCTTCCGCTCGAACTGGCTGTTCACGCCCGGCGACAGCGTGACCTGGGCGGTTTCGGCCGACTATACGCGGACCAGGGGCGATGGGGTGGTCAGCAAGCTCGCCTTCGTCAGCCCCTTCCCCAGCCCCGCGCCCGGCACACCCAATCCCGCCCCGGCGCTGATCGACATCGCGATCAGCCAGGGCATCCTCGATCCCGCATTGCTCGCCGATCCGGTGACCAACGGCGCGGCGATCGGCGCCGCGCTCGGGCAGGCGCAGGCGCTATTCGCCGGCCTCGTCGACCGGCGGGGCTTCCACGACAATGACGCAACGGGCCTCCAGGGCGTCTACGCCCGAACCTATGGCGTCAGCTCGAACCTGGCGGTCGAGCTGACGCCGTCCTTGTCCTTCCGCTCGATTTCGGCGGCGCGCTGGCTCAAGCGCAGCCTCGACGTCGATCTCGACGCATCGCCCTTCCCCTTGCTCGAAGCGAGCCTCGCCAGCCGCGCCCGGAATCTCAGCCAGGAATTCCAGTTCGCGGGCGATTTCGGCGACCGGCTCGACTGGATCGTCGGGGCCTATTTCAACGAGGAAACGGGCCGCGACTTCTCGCGCGCCACTGCGCTCGGCACGATCAACCCCGCCAATCCCAATCTGACCGAAGGGTTCGTCAAGAACAGCAGCTGGGCGGTGTTCGGCCAGTTCAACCTCGACCTCACCGACACGCTGCGCTTCACCGGCGGCCTGCGATGGACCGAGGAGAGCAAGGAATTGCACTCGTTCAACCGCTCGGCGGGCGGCGCGATCTGCAACATCCCGCCGCCGCTGCAGCTCGGCGGCACCTGCCAGGCGCGCTTCAAGGACAATTTCTCCGACTACAGCTATCTCGCCAGCATCGACTGGACGCCGCGGCCGGGGCTGCTCTTCTATGCCCGCACCGCGCGCAGCTTCAAGGGCGGCGGCCAGAATCTGCGCGGCACCGGCACCGCCGACAGCTTCGCCGCCTTCGCGCCCGAAACGGTCACCGACTATGAGGCAGGCGCCAAGCTCGACCTGCTCGACCGGCGGCTGCGCATCAACGCGGCGCTGTTCCAGGCCAATTACCGCGACATCCAGCGCACCATCGTCCAGGCATCGACCAGCGGCTCGATCATCAGCCTCGTCACCAACGCCGCGCGCGCGCGCATCCGCGGCGGCGAGCTGGAGGTGACGGCGGTGCCGGTCGACGGCCTGACGCTCTCGGGCGGCCTCGGGGTCAACGACGCCGAATATCTCGACTTCACCGACGTCACCGGCGACCGGTCGGGCGAGCCCTTCCAGTTCCCCAAATACAGCTACCGCCTCGGCGCCACCTACAAGGCGGCGCTCGATTTCGGCGAGCTTCGACTCAGCATCGACTGGAACTGGCGCAGCAAGGTCCAGCTCGTCGGTTCGGCCATCTATCGCGACAGCCTCCGCCAGCCGGGCTACGGCCTGCTCGGCGCCCGCGCCGCGGTGACGATCGACGGCATCGGCAGCGAGATCGCGGTCTTCGCGACCAACCTGACGGGCAAGCGCTACTATGTCTCGGGCGTGCAGTTCGACAACAGCCTGGGGTTCAACAGCCTCTACAGCGGCGAGCCGCGGGTGATCGGGCTGCAACTGACGACCCGCTTCGGCGGGGAGCGCTGACCGGAACCGGTTGGAGCGCACATCATAAGCCCCTCCTCTTCAGAGGAGGGGTTTGGGGTGGTGGACGCCGGTGAGAAAACACCACCCCGCTGCGACTAACGCGCGTCGCGCGTAAGTCTCGCTACCCCTCCTCTGAAGAGAAGGGGCTAAAGGAAACGATCGCTCCCTACCCCAAAGCCGGCACCCCTCACGCCGCCATGCGCAGCCGGTTCCGGCCCTCGCGCTTGGCGGTGTAGAGCGCCTGGTCGGCGCGGTGGAGCAAGTCCTCGACGCTCGTCTCGCCCCCATAGACGGCGAGGCCGATGCTGACCGTTGCGGCGGGGGTGCCGTCGGCGGCGCCGTCCTCGGCCTCGATCGCCTGCCGCACGCGCTCGGCGACCAGTTCGGCGGCGCGCGCGCTCGGCCCCTGAAAGATGCAGACGAACTCCTCGCCGCCGAAGCGCCCGACCATGTCCTCCTGGCGCAGCGACGCCATCGCGCGGCGCCCGACGCGGCGGATCACCGCGTCGCCGACCGCATGGCCGTGCGCGTCGTTGATCCGCTTGAAATGGTCGATGTCGAAGATGGCGACCGCCAGCGGCGCCCCAGTCTCGGCCGCCGCGTGCAGCGCCCGTTCGAGCACCGCCAGCGTGTAGCGGCGGTTGGGCAGGCCCGTGAGCATGTCGGTGTTCGCCGCCGCCTCGGCATCGCTGCGCGCCGCCTCCAGCATATGGGCGTTCTCCACCGTCTCGGTCACATCCTGCACCGTGCCGAAGATGCCGACCGCCTTGCCCCCGCGGCTCATCTCGATCGAGCCGTGCGACTTGACGTGACGGATGGCGCCGTCGGCGCGGACGATGCGGCCCTGATATTCGAAGGGCTCGCCGGTCCGCACCGCCTGTTCGAGTATCCGGCGCACCTCCGCCCGGTCCTCGGGCAGATATTGCTCGATGCTGTAGTCGACCCCGACCTTCGTCCCCGGCTCGATCCCGTGGACGCGATAGGCCTGGTCCGACCACTGGATCGTCCAGCGCACCAGATCGACGCGCCAGTGGCCGACGAGCGCCGCCGCCTCGGCCTGGAGCAGCCAGCGGTTGCTCTGTTCGAGCCGTTTAGCGAGGCGCTGCCGCGTCACCAGCAGCGCCGCGAGTGGCAGCGCGGTGAACAGCAGGATGAGCAGATAGAATTGCAGGAACAGCACGACCATCTTCGGCCGCACCTCCATCGAGGCGATCGGGCCGAGGCCGTTGCCGGTCAGCCAGGCGGCGATGATCGTCACCAGCAGCACGCTCGCCGCGGCGCCGAAGGGCCCGAGCCGGTAGGAGGCCGCGACCACCGCGACATAGGGCAGGAAGGTCAACGGATAGTCGGATTGCGAAAAACAGGCCGCGGTCAGCGCCGCCGCCACTGTCAGGATGAGCGTGGCTTCGACGATCGCGCGGCGGTTGCTGCGTGTCAGCGCGCTCGACGCGGAAAGGCGCGCGAGCATGACGATCGGCGGCGTGACGATCAGCATGCCGAGCGCGACCGTCGTCAGCCACGACCGGAAGAAGTCGAGGCCGCCGCCGGTGAGCAGCGTCGCTATGGCGGCGCTGACGAGGCTGGCCGACAGCGCGGCGACGCAGAAATTCCCCACCGAGCGCGGCACCATGAAGGACGGAAGGCCGCGCTCGCGCCGGTCGATCAACCACAGCGCGAGGACACTCTCGCAGGCATTGGCAACGGTGAAGGCCGCCGACAGCCACCCGGAGGCGCCGCCCAGCATGTTGGCCGCCATGCTCGCCGCCGCCATGCCGGCGAAGGCGGCCGGGCGCGAACGCGCGGGCATCAGCAGCAGCATCGCGAGCAGATAGCCGCTCGGCGGCCACACCGCCGCGATATTGTCGGCGCCCTTGGTCGCGTGGAGCGACAGGCCGGCAAGGAGGAAATAGCCCAGCGCCGTCAAAAGGGACCAGAAGAGCGTCCCGGCCGTGGGGGCGAGCGACCGCATCATGCCGCATGATTGCCGGAAAATGGAAAATAAGCCACTAATATGATTGGGCGATCCGGCGCGATTTGCGGTGAACGCAGCTGGGCGGACGCTAGGCGACGCCGCCGAAGGTCAGGCCGACGACGCGTTCGACCATCGCCTCGTCCCAGTCGACCCGCCGGTCGAGGATCAGCATCGCGAGGCCGTGGACGAGCGCCCAGGCGTGCAGCGCGGCGACATCGGGATCGACCGTGCCGGGCAGCGCCTCGCCGACGCCGGCGCGGAGCAGGTTATAGGCCACTTCGCCGCCGTCCTCGCCCTCCTTGCGGTCGGGCATCTGGCGGGTGAAGCTCAGCCGGAACAGCGCGGGCTCCTCGTGCGCGAAGCGGACATAGGCGATGCCGGTCGCCTTGAAGCCCGCTCTGCCGCCGCCCGCCTTCAGCCACGCCTGCGCCTGGCGCGCGCCGAGCCGCCGCAGCCCTTCGTCGGCTAGCGCGTCGAGCAGCGCCTCCTTGTCGGGAAAATGGCGGTAGAGCGCGGTCGCGCTGACCCCGACGTCGCGCGCCAGCGCGCGCAGCCCCAGTTCGACCCCGTCGCCCTGCGCCAGCCGCTCGAGCCCCGCAGCGATCACCGCCGCGCGCAGGTCGCCATGATGATAGCCCCCGCTTTTCGCCGCTTTCGCGGGCGCCGCATCTTCTATGTTGACACTGTTATCTTGGCTTGCCATATTGACACCGTAAACATATCGACTCGCCCGCGCAACCCCGCGCTGCGCGGCACCTTCGCCAACTTCCAGCCAGGAGCGTCACCCATGACCAGCAACGTCGAAACCCTGATCCGCGGCGCCGTCGTCAAAGGCATCGGCAAGGTCGCCGATTTCAACCGCAAGTGCCTCCCCCGCCCCGCCGACGCCCATCCCTATCTGACCGGCATCCACAAGCCGATGACCGAGGAGGTGACGCTGGAGGAATTGCGCGTCGAGGGCGAAATCCCCGCCGCACTGACCGGCCGCTACCTGCGCAACGGCCCCAATCCGGTCGTGCCGCCCGATCCCGCCAGCTATCACTGGTTCACCGGCGCCGGCATGGTCCACGGCATCCGCATCGCGGGCGGCAAGGCCGACTGGTACCGCAACCGCTGGGTGCGCGGCACCGAAGCCTGCGCCGCGCTGGGCGAGGAGATCCCGCCCGGCCCGCGCGACGAAAACAGCAATGCGCCGAACACCAACGTCGTCGGCCTCGCCGGCCGCACCTTCGCCATCGTCGAAGCGGGCGGCAAGCCGGCCGAGCTCGACTACACGCTGGGCACCATCGCGCATAACCCCTTCGACGGCACGCTGGCGGGCGCCTATACCGCGCATCCGCACCACGACCCCTTCACCGGCGAGACCCACGCGGTGACCTATCGCGGCGACGAGCCGAACAAGGTCTGGCACGTCGTGCTCGACAAGGATGCGCATGTGATCCGCGAGGAAGCGGTCGCGGTCAGCGACGGCCCGTCGATCCACGACTGCGCGATTACCGAAAATCATGTGCTCGTCTTCGACCTGCCGGTCACCTTCTCGATGAAGATGCTGCTGGCCGGCTATCGCTTCCCCTATGCGTGGAACGAGCGGCATCCGGCGCGCGTCGGCCTGCTGCCTCGCAATGGCTCAGGCGACAGCATCATCTGGGTGCCCGTCGATCCCTGCTATGTCTTCCACCCCGCCAACGCCTTCGAGACCGCCGACGGCAAGGTGATCGTCGACGTCGTCGCGCACGAGACGATGTTCGCGCGGTCGAAGCGCGGCCCCGACAGCGAGCGGTCGCGCATGGAGCGCTGGACGATCGACCCGGCGGCGGAAAAGACGACGCGCGCCGTCCTGCACGACCATCCGCAGGAATTTCCGCGCTACGACGAGCGGCTGACGACGCGCCCCTATCGCTATGCCTATTCGGTCGCGCTGCCCGATTGCGACACGGTCGAAATGGTGATCGCCGACACAAGGCTGTTCCGCCACGACCTGGAAAGCGGCACCACCGACGTGCGCGACTTCGGCCCGGGCCGCCATCCCGGCGAGTTCGTCTTCGTCCCGCGCGGCGAACAGGGCGCCGAGAACGATGGCTGGCTGATAGGCCTGGTGGTCGACATGAACAGCGAAACGACCGAGCTGGTCATCCTGAACGCCGACGATTTTACGGGGTCAGCGCAAGCCGTGATTCATCTGCCGCACCGGATTCCGCCGGGCTTTCATGGAAACTGGGTCGCGGATTGACGAGCGCTCGGCGCGCCATCAGTTGTTCGGTCGCGCGCAGTGACCGCTCGTTGTCCACGTCGATCGCGGTCGCCCCGTCGCTGACCAGCAGCGGGGCGACATCGACCTTCAGCCGCCGGGAAATGCGCCGGAAGATGTGGTGGATCGGCCCGAGGCCGAAGCGGAAGCGCAGCAGGTTGATCGGGCCGAAAGCGCGCAGCACGCGGAGCGGCTTCTTGACGAACTGGCCGCCGCCGCGGAACGCTTCGGCCGCCCGCAGCGCCGCACGGTCGCCGATCCAATAGGCGTTGCAATTCGACACCGCGACGTCGGAAAATTCATAGAAGCGCCGCTGCCCACGGGGATGCGCGGCCAGCACATCCTCGCGCCGCGCCAGCGCGACGCCCGCCGCGGCACCGAGCCGCGCCGCTTCGGCGCCGATCTCGACAATGGTGGCGGGGGTCAGCAGGCAATTGTCGGCGGTGGTGACGAGCAGCGGAAAGCCCGCCTCCTCCGCCACCGCCAGCACCGAATCCGCCAGATTGTCCGCCGCGGGGACGAAAGACAGCCGACCGCCGAGGCGGTCGACGATCGCATCGGCGAGATCGCGATCGAGCGCGTCATGATGGCTCGACACGATGATGCGGCCCACGCCGCTTTGCGCCGCTGCCTCGAGCACATGCGTGAGCATCGGCCGGCCCGCGACAGGGACCAGGCATTTGTCGGCGACGCCATGTGCCTCGGCGAGCGCGTCCACTGCGCCCGGACGGCGGCCGGCGAGAATCAGGATCGAGGCCGGCGTCATGCCGCGTCCCGCCGCGCACCGCGCGCACCGACCTGGCGGATCATGCTTTCGGCGACGATCGTCTCGATCAGGTCAGCCTGGGTAAAGCCCGCGGCGACGGCCGCCTGCCCGATGGTCTTTTGCGACCAGAGATTGCAGTTGAGATTGACCTCGAGCAGGCGAATGTCGCCAGTGGCGGCGTCGAGGCGGAATTCGATGCGGCCATAGTCGAACGGGTGGAAAACATCGGCCATGCGCGCCGCATAGTCGGCGATCCGCACGGCGAGCCGCGCGTCGTCGAACAGCTTCAGCGCATAGCCGGAACCGCCGGCCGCGAGATCGCGCTTTTCCTGATAGGTCCGCAGGTCGGCCGGGTCCTCCTGCTCGAAGATGATCATCGGCAGCATCGCGGGCTCGCCGTCCAGCGTGATGACCGGCACCTCGACGTCGCTGCCGTCGATGAAGGGTTCGACGATGGCATCATGATCGAGCGCATGGATTCCGGCGATCGCGCGCGCGAGATCGGCGCGATCGTGCGCGTCGCGGACGCCCCATGAGGCCGAGCTGTTGTTCGGCTTGATCACCCAGCGCCGCGCGGGCGGACAGCGCGAGACATCGACCGGCGCGCCGCGGCGGAACAGCGCCCAGGGCGCGGTCGGCACCCCGCGCGCCGCCGCTTCCAGCTTCGTCAGATGCTTGTCGTCGGACAGACCCCGCACGATCGGCGAAGCACCGAGATAGGGCAGGCCGAGACGGTTGCACAGCAACGGCACAAGCATCTCGCTGTTGAAGAAGCCGCCGCGATTGAGCAGCGGAAAGACGAAATCGGCCGCGGGCGCATCGAACAGGGCGGCATAGCTGTCGGCAATGAGTAGCGGCAGGCCCAGACCTTCGAGCATTTCGCGCATTTCCCGGTGATAAACGGCGTGGTTGCCGTCTTCGGGGTGAAGGCCACCGGCCCAGCGCGCATGTTTGGCGATGAACAGCAGCCGCTGGTCGCGGAGATGGTCGGGAAGCCGGGTCGGCCGGAGATCGGTGATACGCATGCGACGCTTTGACCACCGCCGCGTTGCAGCGGCGTGACCCTTTGATGACCGGCCTGCCATCAAAGCGCCAGATCTCTGTCATCTTTCGCGCCCCATGGCCGTGAATCCGCGCCCCGCGACCGACCGCAAGACCGGTCGGACCGGACGATGAGTGGAGTGCGGAACGTCGTCACATCGTCGCACAGCCACGGCTCGTCCCGAAAAGCGGCCCTTTTGGGCAGCGCTTTGCGCGCGGCGTTCGTTCTTCGACAGCTATGACGAAGACAATGTCCCTCTCCCGCCCCGCCACGAGCGCGATTGCCGCGTTCCTGGTCCTGTCCGCCCCCGCGGTGCTGGCGCAGGATGCGCCCGTCACCGAACCGACCGCCCCGACCGTGATGGTGCCGCCGGTCGCGCCCACCGCCGCCCCGGCGCCCGCGCCGACCCCGGCGCCGGTGATCCGCGTGCCGCTCGACGTCGCGCCCGAGCCGGTCGCCGAAGCGCCGCCGCCGCCCGCCGCCAGGGCCGAGCCGCGCCCGGCCGCCAGAGCTCCGGCGCGCGCCGCTCCCGCGGCACACAGTGCGGCGCCGGTGAGTGCTCCCGCCGTGACCGAAGCGGCCGCCAACGATGTGGCGGTGAGCCCGCTGACCGAAACCGTGGTGGCGCCGATCGCACCCGTCGTCGATCCGGCGCCGACGCCGGTCCCGGCCGAGAGCGCCGCCAGCGGCGACGCTTTCCCGTGGGAGATCGCCGGGGGTGCTGCCACGTTGCTGCTCGTCGGCGGTGCCGGGCTCGCCTTTGCGCGCCGCCGCCGCGCGCGGCGCGACGCCGAGGATTGGGACTTCGGCGATGCGCCCGCCGACGCAGAGTGGGTGCCGGCCGCGCCCGCGGCTCCGGCGGCGGCCCGCGACACCGATCCCATCCCCAACCCGGAGCCGATCCCGGCGCCGCGCACCGAAACCGAAGCCGAACCCGTGCGCCGCACCGCGCCGGCCTTCGCGTCCGCGCCCAGCGGCAGCATGGGACGCCACGAAGCGATGGCGCTCGTCGGCCCGACCGCCGACAATCCCTTCGCCACGCTGAACAAGCGGCTCAAGCGCGCGCGCTTCCTCGATCGCAAGGAGCGGATGGAATATCAGGAAGCGCTGGCAGGCAGCGAGCCCGCCGCACGCCAGCCGGTCAGCGCCTGGGAAATCGCGCAGCGCCCGGCCCCCGCGCCGGCCGAGCAGGAGGTGCGCCGCCCCCAACCCGTGACGCGCGGCCTGTCGCACAGCTTCCGCCGGCCGGGCTTCGCCCGCGACTGATCGGCCCCGGCGCAGAGACGAAAAAGGGCGGTGCCGCGAGGCACCGCCCTTTTCTTTTGGTCGGAACCCGGCGGAAACCCGCCGGGACCGGCAAACCGAATTACTTCAGTTCGACGGTCGCGCCGGCGGCTTCGAGCTTCTTCTTCAGCTCTTCGGCTTCGGCCTTGTTCACGCCTTCCTTGACGGCCTTCGGCGCGCCTTCGACGAGCGCCTTGGCTTCGCCCAGGCCCAGGCCGGTGATGGCGCGGACTTCCTTGATGACGTTGATCTTCTGACCACCGTCGCCGGTCAGGACGACGTCGAATTCGTCCTTCTCTTCGGCGGCCGGAGCGGCGGCACCGGCGCCACCCGGGGCGGCGACGGCGACGGCAGCGGCGGCCGAAACGCCCCACTTTTCTTCGAGCAGCTTCGAAAGCTCGGCGGCTTCCAGAACGGTCAGCGCCGACAGGTCATCAACGATCTTCGCGAGATCAGCCATTTTCATTCTCCATCAGAACCGGGACGCACCCGGTGAATTGTTGCAGTCAGGTAAAAAGTCTTACGCCGCGTCCTTGGCGCCATAGGCACCGAAGACCCGCGCCAGCTGACCAGCCGGGGCTGCCGCGATCTGGGCAACCTTGGTGGCCGGAGCCTGGAGCAGACCGACGAGCTTCGCACGAAGTTCGTCGAGCGAGGGAAGCGAAGCGAGGGCCTTGACGCCATCGACGTCGAGCAGCGTGTCGCCCATGCCGCCACCGACGATTTCGAGCTTGTCGTTCGTCTTGGCGAATTCCACCGCGATCTTTGCCGCGGCCACCGGATCGGTGGACGCCGCAATGGCGGTGGGACCGGTCAGATAATCACTGAGGCCGGTGTAGGGCGTGCCGTCGAGCGCGATCTTGGCAAGGCGGTTCTTCGCGACCTTGAAGCTGGCGCCGGCTTCGCGCATCTGCTGACGAAGCACCGTCGACTGGGCGACGGTGAGGCCCAGGTTGCGGACGACCACAACCGAAGCGGCATTCGACAGCGTAGCGTTCAGCGCGGATACGGCTTCGGCCTTTTCAGCACGATCCATGCCTATACTCCACTCTGTGCCCGAAAGCGCGCGCAAGCACACGCCGCCGGGCGGCTAACCAACGCAAGCGCATGCGGGACGCATCCCGCGTGATACTTGCGCAACGATGTCCGATGGGGTCGGTCAAGCCGCTGGCGCCCGGAAACCGGGCGGGCGACCGAGAAAGACTGTTCCCCGTCTCGGCTGGAAATTAAGAAGGGCAAATCCCCTTCACCAACTGTCTCGGACGGAATTGCCGGACCGGGGCCCGACAACACGGGCGCGCTGTTAGCGGAAACGGGCGGGAAGTCAAGGATTGTCGCGGAAGTTGGCGAAGTTGCCGCGCAGCGCACATGCGGCCCCTTGCAAAGATCGTATTAAGATATATCTTAGAGCTATCTTGATTCGCATGAAGGAGTTTGCGATGCGATATGACATGCACGGCCGCGGCTGCGGCAAGCGCCAGGCGATGCACCGCGGCGGGCGCGGTTTCTTCGGCCATGGCTTCGGAAGCGGGCGCGGCGGACGATTCCGCGACGACGACGAAGGACGCGGCGATGGCCGCAGGCGGCGGCGGATGTTCGACAGCGGCGAGCTGCGGCTGGTGCTGCTGCGCCTGATCGCCGACGAGCCGCGCCACGGCTATGAGCTGATCCGCCGTATCGAGGAACTGACCGGCGGCGCCTATGCCCCGAGCCCCGGCGTCGTCTATCCCACCCTCACCCTGCTCGACGAAATGGGGCAGATCGCGGCGCAGGAAAGCGACGGCAGCCGCAAGCGCTTCGCGATCACCCCGGAAGGCCAGGCCGAACTGGACGCGAACCGCGATGCGGCCGACGAGCTGATCGCCCGGCTCGCCGGCGTCGGCGCGGAGCGGCAGCGCACCGACAGCAGCTCGGTCCGCCGCGCGATGGGCAATCTGCGCGCGGTGCTGGTCAACAGGCTCGGCCGCCGCGACCTCGACGAGGCGGTGCTGCACGAGGCGGTGGCGCTGATCGACGAGGCGGCGCAGAAGATCGAGCGGCTGTAGAGTCCGGGCTGTCAGGCCGATCCCTTTGAGCTCCTGCCCTTCAGGAGAGGCAATCCTATCGATTGCGAACTCGAGGGTGGATGTTCCGCTTTGGGCGGAAAGCGGATTGCAACCGGGGCGCAGCATGGGCTTCGCGCAGAGACGCAGAGATCGCAGAGAGGGACGAATGGATTCACGCGGAGGCGCGGAGGCGCGGAGTTGCGGCGACAGTCGATGACCGGTCGTCCCGTCCGGGCAGCAACGTCGGTTGCCGGGTGATCGGCGGCTTTGCCGCCCTTCCTTCTTCTCCGCGCCTCCGCGTCTCCGCGTGAACCATATCCTCTGCGATCTCTGCGTCTCTGCGCGAAGCTTTTTCCAGCCGATCCGGCCGCCGACCGAATTTGCAATCGATACAATTCCCTCAGGAGAGGGGCTTTCTATATCGTTTTTCGATATTATCGTTTGACAATAAGGAATCGATCCTTCATATCGTTCTTCGATAATCAACTTGCCGGAGAACGATATGCCTGCCGATCACTCCGCCCTGATGGGCATCACCCGCGCGCTGCTCTGGCTGATCCTCGGCCTCGTCGCGGCGGCGATCCTCTTCGTCCTCGTCGCCGGGGGAGCGCTCGCCGTCGCCTGGCCCGACATCGTGGTCGAGGCGAAGAAGAGCGGTGTCTTCCTCGACGCCGCGGCGATGCGGCCGCAGCTTTTCGCGCTGCTCGCGCTGCTGCTGGCGATCCTCGCCGCCACGGTCGACGTGCTGCGCCAGTTGCAGGCGCTCGTCGCGAGCGCAGCGGCCGATCCCTTCATTCCCGAAAATGCGGGGCGGCTGCGCCGCATCGGCTGGGCGCTGGTCGCGGTGCATCTGCTCGCGCTGCCGCTCGGCTGGGTGGCGGGCAGCATCGCGAAAGCGACGAGCAAGTTCGCGGCGATGGGCGGCATCAACCTGACCGGCATCCTCGCCATCCTGCTCGCCTTCGTGCTGGCAGCGGTGTTCGAGCGCGGCGCGGCGATGCGCGACGAGCTGGAAGGAACGGTGTGATGGCGATCGTGGTGAAACTGGACGAGCTGCTCCACGCGAAGCGGATGACGCTGACCGACCTGTCCGAACGGATCGGCATCACGCTCGCCAATCTGTCGATCCTGAAGACCGGCAAGGCGAAGGCGATGCGCTTTTCGACGCTGGAGGCGATCTGCGCCGAACTGGATTGCCAGCCGGGCGACCTGCTGGCCCATGAAGCCGACAGCTGAAGACAGCGCGGCGAAACTGGCCCCGCTCCGTCTCCCCGGTCGGAGCGGGGCTCTTATCGCTCAGCCGACGACCGCATTGCGGCGCGCGTAGAGGAAATAGACCGCCAGCCCCGCCAGGTTCCAGATGCCGAACCAGATCTGCGTCTGTTGCGGAAGGCTGATGAACAGATAGAGGCAGCCGAGCACCGCCACGCCGCCGACCAGCCAGGGCAGCGGGGCGCGGAAGGTGCGCGGGGCGTCGGGAGCGCGGACGCGCATGGTCAGCATGCAGATGGACACGGCGGTGAAGGCCGCGAGCGTCCCCGCATTGGCGAGCGCGGCAAGCTCGCCGAGCGGAATGAAGCCCGCGAGGATGGCGACCACCAGCCCCGTGAAGATGGTGATGCGCACCGGCGTGCCGCGCGACGAGACGCGCGCGAGCGCCGCGGGCAGCATGCCGTCGCGCGCCATGACGAAGAAGATGCGGCTCTGCCCGTAGAAAAAGGCGAGGATCACCGTCGGCAGCGCGATCACCGCCGAGATGGCGAGATATTGCGCGGCGAGCGGCTGGCCAAGCTCGCGCAGGATCAGCGCCAGCGGTTCGGGGCTGTTGGCGAAACGGCTGTAGGCGATGGCACCGACCGCCGCGACCGCGACCGCAATGTAGATGGCGACGCAGATCAGCATCGAGCCGACGATGCCGACCTTGAGGTCGCGGTCGGGATTCTTCGTCTCCTCCGCCGCGGTCGCGATGGCGTCGAAGCCGTAGAAGGCGAAGAAGATGATCGCGGCGGCCGCCATCACGCCGCGCTCGACCCCGTCGGGGGTCATATGCTTGGCGAAACCATAGGGGCTGAAGGGTTCGAGATTGGCGGTGTCGAAGGCGGGCAGCGCGACCGCGACGAAGACGGCGAGCGCCACGATCTTGACCACCACGAGGATCGCGTTGACCGTGGCGCTTTCGCGCGTGCCATAGAGCAGCATCGCGGCGACGACGCCGATGATCGCGATCGCCGGCAGGTTGACGATGCCGCCGAGCTCCGGCCCCTGCATCAGCGCCATCGGCACCCCCGCCCACGCCTCCAGCAGGGGCGCGGCATAGCCCGACCAGCCGACCGCGACCGCGCTGACCACCAGCGAATATTCGAGGATCAGGCTCCAGCCGACGATCCACGCGATGATCTCGCCGATCACCACATAGGAATAGGTATAGGCGCTGCCCGAGGCGGGGATCATCGTCGCCATTTCGGCATAGGCGAGCGCGGCGCAGGCGCAGATCAGCCCGGCGATGGCGAAGGACAGGATCACCGCCGGCCCCGCCTTGTCGGCGCCGACGCCGATCAGCGTGAGGATGCCGGTGCCGACGATCGCCCCGACGCCGAGCGCGATCAGATGCGGCCAGCCGAGCGTGCGGGCGAGCGTGTGGCCGTGCTGCTGCCGGTCCGGGCGGATGATCTTGCGGCGCAGCAGGCTGTCGGACATGTCGCTCCCCTCAGGCTATCGCTTGCTTGTAAGGGAGTGACGCGTCAGCGCAAGATAACAACAACGGCGCCGTTGCAGGGAGAGAAAGCGAATGGTTCCATTATCGTCACCCCGGACTTGAACGGCGTATATATCCTCGGAACAAGGAGAGAGGCTGTTCCCCGGCGAAAGCCGGGGTCCACGAGGAATGGCGCTGTCCTTCTGGACCCCGGCTTTCGCCGGGGAACGCTTGCTTGTCGCAAGGGCATAATCGCCGACTTGATCCGGAGTGACGGGAAAGAAAGGACGGCAATCGACCGCAAGCCGCCACCCGCCGACCATGCGGCGTCAGAACAGCCCCTCGATCGCCTCCGCCAGCCTGGCATCTCTCTCCGACAGGCCGCCGCAATCATGCGTGGTCAGCAAAATCTCCACCCGGTTGTAGACGTTCGACCATTCGGGATGATGGTCCATCTTTTCGGCGAGGATCGCAACGCTGGTCATGAAGCCGAAGGCCTGGGCGAAATCGGCGAACTGGAAGCGGCGGACGATCGCGTCGCGCACCGGTTCATGCGTCCATTCGGGGAAGCGGGCGAGGAGCGCGGTGCGCTCCGCATCGTCGAGTTTCCGGACCATCTTCGCTTCTCCCGCTGGTCAATGTGACGCGCCCGCCATAAGGAAGGGCGCGATGAGCGACAAGAGCAGCCTGACTCCCAATCTGCCCGGCGGCTGGACCGGCATCGCGCCCGACGCCGACGCGCTGTTCGCGATGGCCGAGGCGGCGTTCGAGACGATGCCCGATGTGTTCAAGCCGCATATCAAGGGCGTGGTGATCGCGATCGAGGAATTCGCCGACGACGAAACGCTCGCCTCGCTCGACATCGAGCATCCCTACGATCTGACCGGGCTCTACGAAGGCCGCCCGCTGCCCGAGCGCAGCATCAGCGCGAGCGGGGGCATGCCCGATCGGGTGACGCTCTATCGCATCCCCATATTGGTCGAATGGATCGAGGGGGGCGAAAGGCTCGACTGGCTGGTGCGCCATGTGCTGATCCACGAGATCGGCCATCATTTCGGCTTTTCCGACGACGATATGCACGCGCTCGAGGATATGGCGTGAGCGAATTGCTGCGGCTCGACGGGGTGGCGTGCATCCGCGGCGACCGGCTGTTGTTCGAGGGGCTGTCGCTGGCGCTGGCGCCGGGCGAGGCGCTGTGGCTGCGCGGACCGAATGGCGCGGGCAAGTCGAGCCTGATCCGGCTGGCGGCGGGGCTGCTGCGCCCCGCGGCGGGGACGGTCGAGCGGCGCGGGCGGATTGCGCTGATCGACGAAGCGAGCGCGCTCGACGGGGAATTGCCGCTGCGCCGGGCGCTCGATTTCTGGGCGCGGGTCGATACGGTCGACGGCCATGCGGTCGATCGCGCGATGGCGGCGATGGCGCTGGAGCCGCTCGCCGAGGTGCCGGTTTCGATGCTGTCGACCGGGCAGCGCAAGCGCGCCGCGATGGTGCGCGTGATCGCGAGCGGTGCACCGGTCTGGCTGCTCGACGAGCCCGCGAACGGCATGGACGATGCGGCGCAGGCGCGGCTGGTCGCGGCGGTGGCCGCGCACCGGGCAAACGGCGGCGCGGTGCTGCTGGCGTCGCATTTCGCGCTGGGCGTGCCCGACATGGCGGAACTCGACATGGGGGCGATGGCGTGACACGAGCAGCGTCATTGCGAGCAAAGCGAAGCAATCTCCAGCTCGGGACATGGCGCAAGGCCGATCGCTGGAAATTGCCGCGTCGCTACGCTCCTCGCAATGACGAGGTCAGCATATGACCGCCCTCATCGCCCTGTTCTGGCGTGACCTGCGCCGCGCGTGGGGCAGCGGGGCGCTGTGGCTGCCCGTGCTGTTCTTCCTGCTCGTGGCGACGGCCTTTCCCTTTGCGGTGGGCCCCGATGCACCGTTGCTCGCGCGCGCGGGCGGCGGGATGGTGTGGGTCGCGGCGCTGCTCGCGGCGCTGCTCCCCATCGACCGGCTGGTGCGGCCCGACCGCGACGCGGGGGTGCTCGATCAACTGGCGGTGCGCGGTTTCGCCGACGAGGTCATCGCGGCGGTCAAGATCGGCGCGCATGCGGTGAGTTTCGGCCTGCCGCTGATGGTCGCTTTGCTGCCCGCGTCCGCGCTGCTGGCGCAAGATGCCGGGCGGGTGGAGATACTGGCCACCGGCATCGCGATCGCAATCCCCGCGCTCGCCTCGCTCGCCGTGCTGAGCGCATCGCTGACCGCGAACCTGAAAGGCGGAAGCGCGATCGGCGGGCTGCTGGTGCTGCCGCTGGCGGTGCCGCTGCTGATCTTTGGCGCCGGGATGCTCGATCCCGCGGGACGCGGCGCGCTGAAACTGCTCGGCGCGGCGAGTTTGCTGTTGACGGTGATTGGGCCGTTTGCGGCGGGCGCGGCTCTCAGGGGGCTGCGCGAATAACTCAGCCCCCGGTTTCGACGGTGAAGCGGCTGTTGGCGAGCTCGAGTTCATCGCCGCATTCGCTGCACGCGACGACCATGTGGAGATCGTGGCCGCACGGATCGTGCGTCAGCAGCACCGGCGGGCCGCGCTCGTCCGAAAACCAGCGGTCACCCCATTGCAGCAGCGCGAGCAGCACCGGATAGAGATCGCGCCCCTTTTCGGTCAGCCGATATTCGACGCGGTCTGCATGCGAGGAATAGGGGATGGTCTTCAATATCCCCTGCCGCACCAAGCGTTCGAGCCGGCCGGTCAATATGTTGGTCGCCATCAGCGTGTCGCGCTGGATATCGTCGAAGCGGTTGATGCGGGTGAACATCGCACGGACGACCAAAGTCGCCCAGCGGTCGCCGAACAGTTCGATCATGGTATCGACCAGCGGACGTCCGCCCGGCCGTCGCACACCGACCGCGCCGCAGAAACGGCGGCGCTCGTAATGCGGGGTGACCTGCACCAGCCCGGGCCCTTCGCGCCACGACACGTCGCGCGGGTCGATCTCCGCCCGGCAATGGCCGCACACCGGCACCGGCTCGGTCGCCCTGCCGCAGGTCGCATGATGCAGCC
Organism: uncultured Sphingopyxis sp.; assembly: GCA_937873425.1. GTDB lineage: Bacteria > Pseudomonadota > Alphaproteobacteria > Sphingomonadales > Sphingomonadaceae > Sphingopyxis. Next base: position 21,275 of record CALMYE010000258.1, read on the forward strand.
GGACCTGGAAATCACGCTCTGCCGCTTCCCAGCGGTGCTGCCAGCGCAGCATCATCAGCGCGTTGGGAAACTGGTCGCGGCCCTTTTGGGTCAGGACATAATGAAAGCCGCGCCCCGCCTTTTTCGGACGCTTGGCGAGGCAGTCCTCTTCCACCAGCTTCTTGAGCCGCCCGTTGACCACCGAGCGTGCGAGACCGGTGCGCGCGACGAAATCGTCGAAGCCGTGGATGCCGAGAAAGGCCTGTTCCATGATCAGCAGCACCGGCACGTCGCCGACCACGTCGAGCGCGCGCCAGATCGAACAGGCCCTGATAGTGCGGTCGTGTTTCAAGCCGGGCCGTCTCCTGCGATGCGACGCCCGTAGAGCAAGGCCGATGGTGGGACAAGGCCGGCGGGAGGGCGTGGACGCCCTCCCCGGTTCATCAGAAGCGTCCCGTCAACTGCACCGCGATCGTCCGCGGCCGGTCGACGATGCCGTTATAGGCATTGCCGGCGCCACCGGTGATCGTCGTCGCCAGCGGCATCGCGCTCGCGGTCTGCAGGATGCGCTGGTTGGTCAGGTTGCGGCCGATCAGCGCCACCTCCCAGCGACCGTCGATCTGCCCCAGCGCGAGCCGCGCGCCGAGCTTGGCATAGCCGTCCTGATGCGTGCGCGGATCGAGGTTCGCCGCCGCAATGTAGGACGAGGAGAAGTCGGCGTTGAGATTGACCGCGATCTTCATGTCGCCGCCGATCGGCGTGGTGTAATCGACGTTGAGATTGCCCGACCATTTGGGGGTCAGCGCGTTGCGCTTGCCGGTATAGTCGCAGAAGCCGCCCGGCCCCGGCGCCTGCTGATAGAAGCATTGGCCGTTGGTGAAGTTGGTGAATTCGAAGTCGAGATAGGCGATGGCGCCGCTGAGCGTCAGGCCCGGCGCGACCGCCGCCCGGAAATCGGCCTCGATCCCCTGCGTCCGTGCCGCGGCGGCGTTGCGGACGTTGAAGTTCAGCGTGCCGTCGAAGATGTTGACCTGAAGATCCTTGTATTTGGTGCGATAGAAGGACAGGTTGAAGGCGACGTTGCGCGACTTGTATTTCAGCCCCGCCTCGAAATTGTCGGCGCTCTCGTCCTCGAACATGAAGGCGCCGGGCCGCGCGACGGTGGTCGAGGTCGGCAGCGAGTTGGAGCGGATGTCGAAACCGCCCGCCTTGGTGCCGCGCGCGTAGGAGGCATAGAGCATCAGATCGTCGGTCGCGTCGAACTGGACGTTGACCATCGGGTTGAAGCTGTCCTCGCTCAGCTTGCCCGAAATGCTGTGCGATTCGATGTTGAGCGCGCGGAACACCGCGGCGACGACCGGTGCCGGCGCGACGCTGAGTGGTCCCTGCACGACCGCGAGGGTGCGGCTGCCCGTTTTCTTTTCATGGTTGAAGCGCGCGCCGGCGGTGACGCGAAGCTGGTCGGTCAGCGACAATTCGCCCTGCGCGAAGACCGAGATCAGGTCCGATGTCTGTTCGTAATCGCGGTCGTTGCGCGTATCGCCGAGCGCGTTGAACGGGGCGCCCAACGCCAGGAAGGTCGGGTTGAACAGGGTGAAATCCTGCACGTCGAGCTTGGCATGCTGGTAATAGACGCCGCCGATATAGTTGAACGCCTCCCCGCCCGGCGAAGCCAGCCGCAGTTCCTGGCTGAACTGGCGATAATCCTCGCGCAGGTTCGTGCCATCGAGGAAGCTGATGCCGGAAAAGTCGACGTCGACGATCTCGCGCGTCTTGTAATCGAGCAGCGCCGTCACCGATGTCAGCGTGTGATCACCCAGTTCGAGGTCGGCATTGAGCGTTGCGCCGAACACCTTGTTGCGGCTTTCATAGCCATTGTCCTCGCGGATGTAATCGGGGTCGGTGCTGACGAAGAAGGGGCCCTGGAACACAGTGTTGTAATTGCCGACCGCGCCGAACACGTCACGCGGCTGTCCCTTCATCGTGAAGTCGGCATATTCCAGCTTCAGTTCGGCAGCGAAAGGCCCGCCGCGATCGAACTCCAACTTGCCTCGGGCATAATATTCATCGACGTTCGGCTCGTTGCGGTCGAGCTTCTGGTTATAGAAATAACCGTCCATCGTCCGGTAATAGCCGACGACGCGCGCTTCCACGCCCTCGGTCAGCGGGCCGGACAGCACGCCGTGAAGCTGAAATTCCTTGTGATTGAATTCATACAGGCCGCTGACCGAGCCTTCGAATTCATCGGTCGGGCTGCGCGTCGTGATGTTGACCGCGCCCGCGATGGCATTCTTGCCGAACAGGGTCGGCTGCGGCCCGCGCAGCACCTCGACGCGTTCCATGTCGACGAGCGGCAGGCGCGAGAGCTGGTCGCGGCCGTAGTAGACTCCGTCGACGAACATCGCGACCGACTGCTCGAAGCCCTTGTTGTCGCCCGAGGCGATGCCGCGGATCGCGATGCGGTTGGCAATCGCGGTCTGGGTGATCTTCAGGTTCGGGACCGACGAGGAAATCTGTTCGAGGTTGGTCTGGCCATAGGCCTCCACCTGCTTGCCGCTGACCGCCGAGATCGAGATAGGGACGTCGGACAGGCCCTCGGCGCGCTTCTGCGCGGTGACGATGATTTCCTCGAGCCCGCCCTGATCCTGCGGGGCCGTGTCCTGGGCAAATGCGAGTCCGGGCGCGGTGAGCGCGGTCGCGGCGAACAGCATGGCAAAGCCGGTCTTCATAATCTCTCTCCCTCCCACCATCGTCGGGTTCGCCCGCGATGTTTTTCTGGCCTTGCGACTCATACCGGCTTTAAGTATCGTTATGCAAGTCAGATAATTTGAGAGAGGATCACAGGTGCCGGGACACCGCCTTCCCCCCGCGCTGACGCGCAATTTACGGCTGCCGGCGATCGCCGCGCCGATGTTCCTGGTGTCGGGGCCGGAGATGGTGATCGCGGCGTCGCGCGCGGGAATGATCGGCAGCTTTCCGGCGCCCAATGCGCGCACGTCCGAAGACCTCGAGGATTGGGTCGGGCGGATCGACGCGGCGCTGTCGCGCGATCCCGATGCGGCCGCGTGGGCGGTTAATCTGGTCGTCCATCCTTCCAACCCCCGCCTGCCCGAAGACCTCGCCTGCGTCGTGCGGCACAAGGTGCCGCTGGTGATCACCGCACTCGGCAGCCCGGCGCGAGTGGTCGAGGAAATCCACGGCTATGGCGGGCTCGTCTTCGCCGACGTCAATTCGGTCGGCTTCGCGCGCAAGGCGGCGGCGGCCGGAGTCGACGGGCTGGTGCTCGTCGCGGCGGGCGCGGGCGGGCACACCGGCGCGACCGCGGGCTTCGCCTTCGTCGAGGAAGTGCGGCAGTTCTGGGACGGCCCGCTGGTGCTGGGCGGCGCGATCTCGACCGGCCATGCGGTGCGCGCGGCGGAGATACTCGGCGCCGACCTCGCCTATCTCGGCACCTCGCTGATCGCCTGCGCCGAGAGCATGGCGGTTCCGGGCTACAAGGATATGGTCGTCGCGGCGGGCGCCGAGGATATCGTGCCGTCGAAGGGGATCACAGGCGTCACCGCCAACTGGCTGAAATCGAGCCTGATCGCCGCGGGATACGACCCCGCGAACATGCCCGAGGACAAGCGCCCCAATTTCGCCGACGCGCAGGACGATGCGAAGGCGTGGAAGAATGTCTGGTCCGCCGGCCATGGCGTCGGCGCGGTGCGCGGGATCGAGCCCGTCGCGGCCATCGTCGACCGCCTGACCCGGGAATATGATGCGGCCGCCGCACGGCCGCGCTTTGCAGCAGCCGAAGGAGCCGTCGCATGACCGCCGAGCTTGTCGAAACCATCGCCTCCACGATCCAGCCGAACGACCATCCCTATATGAAGGGCGCGTGGCGGCCGACCTATAATGAATGGAACGCGGTCTTCGCGAACGGCGATGCCGAGGTGATCGGGACGATTCCCGACGACATCGACGGCGTCTACGTGCGCACCGGAGAGAATCAGATCCACGAACCGATCGGCCGCTATCACCCCTTCGACGGCGACGGCTTCATCCACGCGATCAGCTTCAAGCATGGCCGCGCGAGCTACCGCAGCCGCTTCGTGCGCACCAAGGGCTTCGAGGCCGAGAAAGAGGCCGGACGCTCGCTGTGGGCGGGGCTGATGGAGCCACCGCACAAATCGACGCGCCACGGCTGGGGCGCGCAGGAGTGGCTGAAGGATTCAAGCTCGACCGACGTCGCGATCCACGCCGGCAAGATCATCTCGACCTTCTATCAGTGCGGCGAAGCCTATCGGCTCGATCCCTTCACGCTCGAACAGTTCGGCACCGAAAGCTGGGTGCCGCTCGACGGCATTTCGGCGCATTGCAAGGTCGATCTCGCGACCGGCGAGCTGATGTTCTTCAATTACTCGAAGCATGCGCCCTATATGCATTATGGCGTCGTCGGCGCGGACAACCGGTTGAAGCATTATATCCCCGTCGAGCTGCCGGGGCCGCGCCTGCCGCACGACATGGCCTTCACCGAAAATTTCGTCATCCTCAACGACATGCCGCTCTATTGGAACGAGGAGCTGCTCGAAAAAAGGCTGCACGTCGTGCAGTTCCATCCCGACCGGAAGACGCGCTTCGCGATCATTCCCCGGCTGGGCGGTCCCGAGGATATCCGCTGGTTCGAGGCCGAGCCGACCTATACGCTCCACTGGCTCAACGCGTGGGAAGAGGGCGACGAGATCATCCTCGACGGCTATTATCAGGAAGAGCCGATGCCCAAATCCTATCCGGACGCGCCCGAGGGGCTCGAACGGATGATGGCCTATCTCGACCAGGGCCTGCTCAAGCCGCGCCTCCACCGCTGGCGCTTCAACCTGAAGACCGGCAAGACCACCGAAGAACGGCTCGACGACCGCGACCTCGAATTCGGCATGTTCAACCAGCGCTATGCCGGCAAGCCCTATCGCTACGCCTATAGCGCGATCCCCGAGCCGGGCTGGTTCCTGTTTCGCGGCCTCGTCAAGCACGACCTCGATGCCCGCACCAGCGAGGAATATGAGTTCGGCCCCGGCCGCTTCGGCAGCGAGGCGCCCTTCGCGCCGCGCATCGACGCGAAGGACGAGGATGACGGCTATCTCGTCTCCTTCATCGCCGACCTCGGAACCGACCAGTCCGAATGCGTGCTGATCGACGCGAAGAACATCGCGGCGGGGCCGGTGTGCCGGATCGTCCTGCCCGAACGCATCTGTTCGGGCACCCATACGGTCTGGGCGAGCGGCGACGATATCGGCATGGGGCCGAACAGCATATTGGCGGCCTGACATGATCGCGGCGGGAGAGGAGAAGCGCCGGGCATATCGCGCGAGCGGCTGGTGGGGCGACCGGACCTTCGCCGACCTGTTCGCGGCCAATGCCGCGGCGCATCCGGGCCGGCTCGCGCTCGCCGACGCGCCGAACCGGGCGGATTTCGCTTTCGGCGAGCCGCGGCGGCTGAGCTATGCCGAGCTGGCGGCGGAGATCGACCGGCTGGCGGGCGCGCTGGTCGCGGCGGGGATCGGCAAGGACGATGTGCTGCTCGTCCAGCTTCCGAATATCGGCGAATTCGTCGCGCTCTATTTCGCAGCGGCGAAGATCGGCGCGATCGTCAGCCCGGCGGCGGTGCAATATCGCAGCCACGAGTTGAAGGGCATGATCGGCGTCGTCGCGCCCAAAGCCTTCGTCTGCGCGACACGGGTGAAAGGGTGCGACCATGTCGGTGTCGCGGCGCCCTTGCTGGACGGCATCGCGCTGATGACCTTCGGCCCCGATGCGCCCGCGAACGCGCTCGACCTGTCGACAGCCGAGGGCAATGCCGATGCGCTTGCCGCCCATGTCGCGGCAAACCCGGTCGATGCCGACGATATCTTCACCATCTGCTGGACATCCGGCACGACCGGCGTGCCGAAGGGTGTGCCGCGCAGCCATAATCACTGGATCGCGGTCGCCGCCGCCGGTTATGAGGCGATGAAGGTCGGGCCGGGCGACGTGCTGCTCAACCCCTTTCCGCTGATCAACATGGCGAGCATCGGCGGCATCACCATGTGCTGGCTGCACAGCGCGGGGACCATGGTGCTGCACCATCCCTTCGACCCTGGCGTCTACCTCAAACAGATTGCGACCGAGCGGCCCAGCCTGACCATCGCGCCGCCCGCGGTGCTCAACATGCTGCTGCAGAACGAAGCGTTGTTGGCGTCGGTCGATCTGTCCAGCCTGCGCGTCATCGCGTCGGGTTCGGCCCCGCTCGCGCCCGCGATGGTGCGCGGGTTTCAGGAAAAGCTGGGCATCGTCATCGTCAATGTCTTCGGGTCGAACGAGGGGATGAGCTTCATCACCGGCGAGGGCGACATGCCCGACCCCGACAGGCGCGCGAGCCTGTTTCCCCGGCGCGGACACTATCCGCCGCCCTATGGCACGGGCCGCGCGCCCAATATCGAAAGCCGGCTGGTGCCGCCCGGCGGCGGCGATGCGATCGAGGTCGACGGCGTATCGGGCGAATTGCAGATTCGCGGGCCGAGCCTGTTCGAGGGCTATCACAATGCCCCGGAGCGCACGGCCGAAGCCTTCACCGGCGACGGCTGGTTCCGCACCGGCGATCTGTTCGAGATCGCGGGGGATGGCGATTTCTATCGCTTCGTCGGACGCTGCAAGGATCTGATCATCCGCGGCGGGGTGAACATCTCACCCGAGGAGATCGACCAGTTGCTCGGCGGCCACCCGCTGCTCGCCGAGGCGTGCGTCTTTTCGCTGCCCGACGCCACGATGGGCGAGCGCATCGGCCTCGCCTATGTGCCGCGCGGGACCGACGATGTGGGCTTGGGCGAAGTCACCGACTATCTGCGTGAAAAGGATCTCGCGGTGTTCAAGCTGCCCGAGCGGCTGTTCCGCTTCGACGCCTTGCCGCGCAACGTCACCAACAAGGTGATGCGCAGCGAGGTGCGCGAAATGGCGCTCGCGACATTGGAAAAGGAAGGCTGACATGGCGAAAGACGTCTTCATCCTCGGCGGCGCGCAGACCGACTTCGCGCGCAATCTCGAACGCGAGGGCGGCGGGATGTTCGAGCTGTTCCGCGATGTCGCGGAGGCCGCCTTCGCCGCGACGGGGATCGAGCCAAAAGAGGTCGAGACCGCGCATGTCGGCAATTTCGTCGGCGAGCTGTTCGCGGGGCAGGGCCAGCTCGGCGGCTTCTTCGGCCATGTTCATCCCGACCTCGCGGGCATCCCCGCGTCGCGCCACGAGGCCGCCTGCGCGTCGGGCAGCATCGCGATCCTCGCCGCCGCCGCCGAGATCGAGGCCGAGCGCTACGGCCTCGCGCTGGTGCTCGGCATCGAGCTGATGCGCAACGTGCCGGGGCAGCGCGCCGCCGAATATCTCGGCGCCGCCGCCTGGGCGGGGCGCGAGGCGCAGG
>CALMYE010000259.1 GCA_937873425.1 uncultured Sphingopyxis sp.
TCGCCATAGGGCGCATCCGAGCCGCCGAGCACCTGCACCCCGCCACGCAGCAGCGAACCGAGCCGGTAGAGATCGTCCAGCTCCTCCGCGTCCATCTGCGCGCGATAGCGGTCGCCGCGGTCGTGGATGAAATTAGGCTGGGTTACCACCGTCAACCCCGCCGCGGTGATGTCGCCGATCAGGCTTTCGGCGATCATCGCGCCATGCTCGATCCGGTCGTCCGGCCGCGCGCCGCCCGACTGTTCGAGCGCTTGCAGATAGAAGAGCAATTCACCCAGCGTCACGCAATGCGCCGCGACCGGGCGACCGAGCGTGTGGGCTGCGGCGATGCGCGCGGCGACATGCGCGACCGGCGGCAAGTCGTTTTCGTCGAGCAACAGCTTGACCGGCCCCAGCGTGTAGCCTTCACCGGCAGGCAACGCCTCGGTCCCCATCAGCACCAGCCGCTGCGGCATCGCGCCCGCGAGCAGCGCGGCTTCGGCGGGGCCGTTGGACGCGCCCGCGTCGGTCACGCCGGTCACGCCCCACCTTGCGAGTCTCGCGCCCAGCGCCGCCAGCGAGGGCGGCGCGGCGCCGATCCGCTCGCGCAGCCAGGCATCGCCGCGCCAGATGCGCCCGTTGGGCAGGCCATCGGCACCGGTCTCGACGCAGGGAGGGAAGGGCGGTGCGCCGAGCAGCGCGACCGCTGCGCCGTTGAGCAGCCAGTATCCCCCTGTCCGATCCTGCACCCGCAGCGGCTGGTCGGGTAGCCATGTATCGAGCATCGCGCGGTCTGGCAGCCCCGCGACGCGTTCGTCATAGCCGATCGCGCGCACCCAGCCGTCGGACCGCGCGGGCGCGGCGCGCAGCTTGCCGATCACCGCGTCCACCGTCCGGCAATCGGCAAGATCGACCGACTCCATCTGCGCTGCGGTCGCGAGCAGGTGCAGGTGATGGTCATGAAATCCACCGCCCACCGCCCGCGCGCGCGCGTCATATTCCGGTCCGGCGCCTGCAATCGACGAACCGATCGCCGCGATCCGTCCGTCCCGCACTCCGATTTCCAGCGAGGCCCCGCTTGCATCGCGGGCATTGCGGATCAGCAGGTCGAAGCGGCTCATCGCAGCGCATCCGCGAATGTGGCGGCGGTCGGCGCCAGCGCCACGTCGAGCAGCCCGCATTCCCCGGCTTCCAACGCTTCGAGCGCCAGCGTCGCGGCGGTCACTCCGGTCAGCGGGTCGGCGAGCGCATCGCCGATGAAGCGCGGTTCGCTGCCCTCCCAGATCAGCAGCCCGCCCGCCGCCGCGCAATCGTCGCCGAACCCCACGCGCATCGCGTTCTCGCCGTGCCAGCCGTGCGCGGTGATTGCGATCCAGAGCAGGCGGGGATTGATCGCGAATAGCCGCGCCTCGTTCAGTCCCAGCCGCGCCAGCGCATGCGGCCGCGCCGAGGTGATCAGCACGCGTGCGGCGGCGATCATGTCCAGCAACTCGTCGCCTCCGAATGCCATTTGCCGCCGCCGCTTTCCGCCGTTCAGCCGCGCGTCGAGCCGGGGCGTGTGGAGTGGCGTCGGGTCCGGACGGTCGGGGCTTTCGACCTTGATGACATCATGCCCCGCTTCGGCGAGCAGCGCGCCGCAATAGGGGCCTGCCCACAGGGCCGACAGGTCGATCACCTCGCCGCCGCCGCGCCCGCCGGGTTGCAGCGACGGCGCGCCGGGCGCTCGCGCCTCGCCGACCACCGCCGCCGGCATGTGCAGTTCGACCGCCGCGGCGGCCATCTCCGCCGCATCGCGCGTCGCGGCGGACGCGATGACCGCGTCCCACGGGTCTTCGTCGAACCCGGCGCCCGTCCAGGCGGGGATCAGTTCGCGGTCCTCTTCGCGCGCGAGCGAAACGGCGATCCACCCGTCGCGGCAGGCGACCAGCCGGCAATGGCGGTTCGGCGACCAGGGGCCGGGCTCGCCCAGGTCGAGATCGTCGGCGCGCGACAGGGCGCGGCGCGGGTCGAAGGCGATCCGGCCACCGGATGCCGCGACCAGCCGGTCGCCTGCTCCTGCCATCGCATCGAGCAACGCCGTCAAGGTGCGTCCTCGATCGCATGCACCAGTCCCCAGTCGAGCGCCTGCGCCGCGCCGATGCGCTTGCCCGACAGCAGCATCCACAAGGTCCGGTGCCGCCCGATCGCCCGCGCGACCGTCACCGTTCCGCCCGCGCCGGGGATCAGGCCCATCGTCAGTTCCGGGAGCTGGAACCAGGTGTCGGGCGCGGCGATCCGTTTATGGGCGGCCGCCGCCACCTCGATCCCCGAACCGACGCAGGCGCCGTGCAGATGCACCGTCGCGCGCTCGCCGAGCGCATCGAGCGCGCGCGCGCAACTGTGCAGCGTTCGCACCACATGCGCCTCTGCCAGATCGCGCGCCGTTCCGAATTCCGCCAGCGCGCCGCCGGTCGAGAAGCATTTGCCGGCACCGCGCAGCAGCACTTCCGGCCGCGTCGGATCGTCGAGCGCATTGGCGAGCGCCTCGTAGAGCGCATCGCGCATCGCCGCCGTCATCGCGTTGCGATTTGCGGGATCGTCGAGGGTCAGGGTGACGCGATCGCCCTCGCGCGCGATCCGCACCGGATCGACGGGGCCGGGAGCGGGCGGCTCGTCATCGTCAACTGGCCCGAGCCAGCGCGCGAACTCCGATCCGCCGAGCAGCGTCGAATAGGCAAGCGATTCGACCGTCAGTGCATCGTCGAAGGGCAGTTTCGCCGTCAGTCGCAGCACGCGCGCGGCGATGGTCGCTGCCAGCGGGTTCTCGCGCGCGGCATTGACGAGATGTCCGGCCAACGCCGCGTTTCGAATCCTGACCCACGGACGCGGGGGGCTGCCGGCCGTGGTCAGCAACAGGTCGAAATCGTCCGCAACCACTGCGGGCAACGCGCCGTCGCAATCGATGCCGATCACCACCGCCTGCACCGGAACCTGCGGCCGCCGCCACGTTGCCGCATCGACGAGCAGCACCGGCTCGCCGCCCGGCGCGGACAGGCGGTCCGCGTCGAGATGGTCGGGGCCGGTCATGCCGCCGCCTTACCCGGCGCAGACCTCTTCCGCCAGTTCCGCCTTGAGCAGGCGGCGCAGCAGCTTGCCGGTCTCGTTATAGGGGAGCTCGGCGCGCAGATGCCATTGCTCGGGGGTCTTGGTCGAGCGCAGCCTGGTACGGATTTCCGCCGCCATCGCGTCGGTGTCGGGATTGCCCGATCGCGAAACGATCACTGCGACGACCTTTTCGCCCCATTTCTCGCAAGGAACGCCCAGCACCGCGCAGTCGGCGATGTCGTCGAACGTCCGCAGCAGATCCTCGATCTCGCCGGGCGAGATATTCTCGCCGCCGCGCACGATTACGTCGTCCAGCCGTCCCTCGACGAACAGATAGCCGCCCTCGTCGATCCAGCCCGCGTCGTTGGTCGCGAACCAGCCGTCGTCGGCGATGGCGCGTCTGTGCAGATATTCGCCCGACACCTGTTCGCCGCGCACGTGGATTTCGCCATGCTCGCCGGGCGCGCAGCAGCTGCCGTCCTCGCGGCGGATTTCGAGTTTGACGCTCGGCAGCGGCTGGCCGACCGACGCAATGCGGCGGCGGATCGCCGGATCGTCCGACGCAAAAGCCGCGCGATGGTCCTCGGCGCCGAGCAGCGCAATCGTCGAACTCGTCTCGGTCAGCCCATAGGCGTTCACGAAATCGACGTGCGGCAGCATCGCCAGCGCGCGCGCGATCACCGGCTCGGGCATCTTGCCGCCGCCATAGGAGAGGGCGCGCAAGGCAGGCAGAGTTTCGCCGGTCTGTTGCATCACGTCGAGGATGCGGTCCAGCATCGTCGGCACGACCATCGCATGGGTGATGCCCTCACGCGCCGCCGCCGCGACCCACGCCTCGGCGGTGAAGGCGGGCAGATAGACGATGCGCCGCCCGCCATAGGCCGAGGTCAGGATCGCTGAAATGCCCGCGATATGATAGCTGGGCACGCTTACCAGCGCCGCCTCGCCCTCGTCCGCGCCGAGGAATTCCACCGTCGACATGACATAGGAGGTGAGGTTGGCATGGCGCAGCACCGCCGCCTTCGGCTCGCCGGTCGTGCCGCTGGTGAACAGCAGCACGGCGATGTCGTTGTCGGTCTCCGGCAGGTCGATCTTTTCGGGCGCGGGGCCGTTCAGATAGTCCGCCTCGAACGCGCTTCGCGCTACGATCTCGATGCCTTCGACGGGCGCGAGGCGCGGCAGCATGTCGTCGTCGACGACCAGCACAGCGGGCGCGGCGCGCGCGACGAGCTTGTTCAGATCGGCATTGGCGAGCCGATAGTTGAGTGGCACGAAAGAGGTACCCGCGAGGCCGCTCGCGAAAAACAGGATGGGCAGGGCATTGCCGTTCATGCCGAGGAAGGCGGTGTTGGCCTTGCCCTTTTCGGCCAGCCAGGCGGCGACCCGCGTGGCGCGCGCGCGATAGGCGTCGAAATCCAGCCCCGCGTCGCCTTCGCCCAGCGCGAGGCGATCGAAGGCGGCATCGGCGGCGATATCGAGCAGCAACGGCGTTCGCATGGGATTCAGTCCGACGCGGGAAGCGGCTTGGCGCCCTTTATGGCCATCGGCGCGCCGTCGAACGCCAGCGATCCCTTGCCCGCCTTGGCGCCCAGCACTTCGAGCCCGCTCGCCTCGTCGACATAGCGTTTGCCGATGGCGACGCCCTCGGCGAAATCGGGGCTGACCGCGCCGCTCGGCTCCGCCGGATCGTCGATCGGCAGCACCGCCGCGCCGCCGCACTGCAGCTCGCCCGCCGCGCTCGGCGGCCGCACGACCACGAGTTGCGCGTCGCAAACCGCGCTTTTCCAACGCGAACCGGGTTTCAGTTCCATGTCCGTCCATCCTTTCCCGTGGCACCGTCTGTCGCCTTTGACCCGCCAATATGTCAATCGACATAGAAAGTAAACGTAGTTATATAACTCAAAAAGCAAAGAGGAAAGAGGATGCACCCACGGCATTTCGCGAACACCGCGCCCGACCGCCCGGCGATCGTCATGGCCGCGACCGGTGCGGCGACCAGCTACGCCGAACTGGAGGTGGCCGGCAACCGCGGCGCGCAGCTTTTCCGCTCGCTCGGCATCGCGGCGGGCGACACGGTCGCGGTCTGGCTGAAGAACTGCCTCGAATATTTTCCTATCTATTGGGCGGCGCAGCGCGCGGGCCTTTATCTCTGCCCGATCTCGAGCCAGCTCACCGCCGAGGAGGCGGCCTATATATTGAACGACAGCGGGTCGAAGCTGCTCGTCACCCACGCCGACGTCCCCGCCGCGGCGGACCTGCTGCGCGACCGGGCGGGAGCGATCCCCGGCGTCGCCCATGTCTTCGATCTCGGCGCGGGCCTCGACGGCGCCGCATCCTGGCAGGCGGCCGTCGCCGCGCAGCCGGCGGAGCGCATCGCCGACGAAAGCGCGGGCTATCACCTCGTCTATTCCTCGGGCACCACCGGCCGGCCCAAGGGCATCCGCCTGCCGCTGACCGGCGAGCCCGCCGAGGCGCCGCACATGCTCGCCGAGCGCATTTCGGGCCGCTACGGCGTCGGCGAGGCCAGCGTGCTCCTGTCGCCCGCGCCGCTCTATCACACCGCGCCGCTCGCCTATGGCATGGCGGCGCACCGGCTCGGCGCGACGCTGGTGATAATGGACAGGTTCGACGCCGAAGAGGTGCTGCGCCTGATCGAGCGCCACCGCGTCACTTTCATGCAGATGGTGCCGACGATGTTCATCCGCCTGCTTGCGCTCCCCGACGATGTGCGGATGCGCTACGACCTTTCCTCGCTCGAAAAGATCGTCCATGCCGCCGCGCCCTGCCCGGTCGAGGTCAAGCGGCGGATGATCGAATGGCTCGGCCCGATCATCTACGAATATTATGGCGGGTCGGAAGGGAATGGTTCGACCTTCATCACGCCGCAGGAATGGCTGGCCCATCCCGGCTCGGTCGGCCGCGCCGACTGGGGGACGCTCCATATCTGCGGCGAGGACGGCGAAGAGGTGCCGCCCGGCACCGACGGCCTCGTCTATTTCGAGGGCGGCTGGGATTTCCAGTATCTGAACGACCCCGGCAAGACCCGCGACGCGCGCCATCCCGCGCATCCCGGCTGGTCGACGCTCGGCGACATCGGTCATGTCGATGCGGAGGGCTATCTCTACCTCACCGACCGCAAGAGCTTCATGATCATCTCGGGCGGAGTGAACATCTATCCGCAGGAGACCGAGAATCTGCTGATCCAGCATCCCGAGGTCGCCGACGTCGCGGTGATCGGCGTCCCGCATCCCGAAATGGGCGAGGAAGTGAAGGCGGTGGTCCAGCCGAGGAACTGGGACGATGCCGGCCCGGACCTCGCCGAACGGCTGATCGCGCATTGCCGCGCGCATCTCAGCCACGTCAAATGCCCGCGCTCGATCGATTTCGATCCCGCGCTGCCGCGCCACGATACGGGCAAGCTCTACAAGCAGGAAATCCGCAAGCGATACTGGCCGGCGAAATAGCGGCTGCTGCGGGTTGCGCGTCCGTCAAATCGGCCTATTTTGGCGCGGCATGATCCGCGCGCTGTTCAGCCTGACGCTCGCCGTCGCTTTCGCCTTTCAGGGCATGGCGGGCTGTGCCGTGGCCGAGGCCGCGGTGGCCGCGCCGCAGAGTCATTGTGCCGAAATGGCGAAGGCACCGGACGATGCGGTGCATCATATGGCACCCGACGATGCAGCGCCGCACGACTGCAAGCACAGCTGCCATGTTCCGGCGGTTGCGACGCCGGCCATGCAGGTCGCGGAACCGCAGGTCTTGCCGCAGATCGAAGCCGTCACCGCCTTCGCCGCGCGTCATGGCGGCCATCCGGCACCGGCGACGCCGCCGCCCCGATCGGCCTGAAATCCTCTCGCAGATAGTGAGTTTCCCGTGCCGGCCATGCGCCGGCGCGCGGGATCGTGATTTCAGGAACAAGACATGCACCATCAACTGACGCGGCGCGGCTTCTTTGCCGGCGCCGCAGCGCTCGGCGGCGGGCTTGCCGTGCCGTCATGGGCGCGATCGGGCCATGACGGCCATCTTGCCGGACCTGGCATCCTGTCGGGCGCGGATATCCGCCTTTCGGTCGGCCATAGGCCGTTCCGGCTGGGAAAGCGCACGGGCCATGCGATCACCGTCAACGACAGCCTGCCGGGACCGCTGCTGCGCCTGCGCGAGGGGCAGAATCTGCGCATCGCCGTCACCAACAGACTGAAGGAGGACACGTCGATCCACTGGCACGGGCTGCTGCTGCCGTTCCACATGGACGGCGTGCCGGGGGTCAGCTTCCCGGGCATCCGTCCCGGCGAGACCTTCACCTATGAATTTCCCGTGCGGCAGGCGGGGACATACTGGTATCACAGCCATTCGAACATGCAGGAAGCGATGGGGCTCTATGGTGCGATCGTCATCGATCCGGCCGGTGCCGAGCCCGCGCCCTATGACCGCGAGCATATACTGGTGCTCGCCGACTGGAGCTTCCTCCATCCGCACGCGATCCTGAAGAAGCTCAAGCAGCGGGGCGGCTATTTCAACCGGCAGAAACAGACGCTCGGCGGGCTGGTCGCGGGCCGGGACCAGCCGGCGGGCGACCGCGCGATGTGGGGGCGGATGCGGATGGACCCGACCGACATTTCCGACGTCACCGGTGCGACCTATTCCTATCTGGTCAACGGTCATGACACGGCGGGCAACTGGACGGGGCTGTTCGCGCCGGGCGAGCGGGTGCGGCTGCGCATCGTCAACGCGTCGGCGATGACCAATTTCAACATCCGCATTCCCGGCCTGTCGATGACGGTGGTGCAGGCGGACGGGCTCGCCGTGCAGCCGGTCGAGACCGACGAGTTCCAGATCGCCGTCGCCGAAACCTATGACGTGATCGTCCAGCCGCGCGAGGCGAAGCCCTATGGCTTCATCGCTGAGGCGCTCGACCGGTCGGGGCAGGTGCGGGCGACGCTGGCGCCGCGCATGGGCATGGTCGCGCCCGTTCCGCCGCTGCGCGACCGTCCGCTGCTCGGCATGAAGGACATGGGAATGACGGACCATGCCGCGATGGGGCACGACATGGCCGGCATGGATCATGGCGCCATGAAGATGCGCGACAAGTCCGCCGCGCCGGGCATCACCTATGGCCCCGGCGTCGCTACCGTCTCGCCTTCGCCGATGGACCGCACCGGCGACCGGCCGACCGGGCTGGAGGATGCGCCGCACCGCGTACTGACCTATCGCGACCTGCGTTCGCTCGATCCCAACCCCGACAGGCGCGCGCCGTCGCGGCAGATCGACGTCCATCTGACCGCGAACATGGAGCGCTATATGTGGTCGTTCGACGGGGTGAAGCTGTCGGAAAATCCCGAACCCATCGCCTTCCGCCACAACGAGCGCGTACGGGTGAACCTGATCAACGACACGATGATGCCGCACCCGATCCACCTGCACGGCCATTTCTTCGAAGTCGTGACCGGCAATCCCGGCCATCATCCGATGAAGCATACGGTCAACGTCCTGCCGGGCAGCCGCCTCAGCTTCGACCTGACCGCCGATGCGCCCGGCGACTGGGCCTTCCACTGCCACATGCTGATGCACATGCACTCGGGCATGATGCGGGTCGTCACCGTTCGCCACGAACATGGCCGAGAAGGCGAGGGCGGGCATGATGGGCACCACGGGCATGGAGGGCACCAATGATGCGCTCCTCCGGTCTTCTGGCGCTTGCGCTGCTTGCTGCGCCAGCCTTCGCGCAGGACCATAGCGGTCACGGAACTCCCGCGGCGTCCGATCCGCACGCGGGTCACCGGATGCCCGCGCCCTCGGACATCGGCGATGCACCGGCGCCCGCGCCGCCGACGGATCATGCTGCCGATGCGCTGCACGACCCCGCCGCCATGGAGCGCGCGCGCCGCGCGATGCGCCGCGAAGGCGGCGGCATGGGCTTTTCGATGGTGACACTCGATCTCGCCGAACTACAGGTTCGCGAGGGCCGGGACGGCTATCGCTTCGAGGGCGAGGCCTGGGTCGGTGGCGACATCGACCGGGTGAAGCTCAAGGCGAAGGCGGAGGGCGATTTCGGCGGTGACCCGGATCATGTCGAGGTGCAGGCGCTCTGGTCGCGCGCGATTGACCCGTGGTGGAACCTCAACGCCGGGGTCCGCTACGACGTGAACCCCGACCCGTCGCGTGCCTATGCCGTGTTCGGGGTCGAGGGTGTCGCGCCCTGGTGGTTCCATGTCGAAGGCGCCGCTTTCGTTTCGACGAAGGGCGACGTCCATCTGCGCGCCGAGGGTAGCTATGATCAGCGCATCACCCAACGCCTCATCCTGCAACCGCGCATCGAGGCGAACGCCGCGCTTCAGGACATGCCGGAACTCGGGATCGGCGGCGGATTGTCGGATATCGGGCTTGGCCTTCGGCTGCGCTACGAGATCGTGCCCGAATTCGCGCCCTATGTCGGGGTCGAATATGCCCGCAAGCTCGGCGACACCGCCCGCTTCGCCCGTGCGGCGGGGACGGACGTCGGCGGCGCCAGCTTCGTGGCGGGGGTGCGCCTCTGGTTCTGACGCTATCCCCGCCCTGGACCCCACAGGATCAGCGCCGCGCCGCCGAGGCAGATGGCGCCGCCCAGCAGGTCCCAGCGGTCGGGGGACACGTCCTCAACCATCCTGAGCCACACCAGCGACGAGACGATGTAGACGCCGCCATAGGCCGCGAACGCGCGCCCGGCGGCGTCGGCCTCGACGCGGGTCAGCGCATAGGCGAAGAAGGCGAGGGCGAGCGCCCCCGGCGCCAGCCACCAGGGCGACTTGTCGAGCCGCAGCACCGCCCAGAAGGCGAAACAGCCACCGATCTCGGCCAGTGCCGCGAGGATGTACCAGAAGATCGTCGCGAGCGGTCCTGTCACGCGTGCGATCCTTCGCACAGCGCGTGGTCGGCCAGCGCCTCGATCACCCGGCAGTCGCCGGCGAGGCCGCCGCGGCAGCGCCCGACGATCCGCCCCAGTTCGTCGCGCAGGGTCGTGAGCTGCGCGATCTTCGCCTCGACCTGCTCCAGATGCCCGGTGGCGATCCGGTCCGCTTCGGCGCAGTCGCGTTCGGGATGGTCGGACAGGTCGAGCAGCGAGCGGATTTCCTCGATCGTGAAGCCCAGCTCGCGCGAATGGCGGATGAAGATCAGGCGCGCGCGGTGCGCCGCGCCATAGCTGCGGTAATTGGCGGCCGTCCGGTCGGGCTCGGGGAGCAGGCCGATCCGCTCATAATAGCGGATCGTCTCGATATTGGCGCCGGTCGCGCGCGCGAGTTCGCCGATTTTCATCTCTTGACCCCGTAGTTGCTACAGGCTCCATATAGGGCGTCGACTCGAAAGCCCAAGGAGATTCGGCCGATGTCCGACCATTGCTGCGCCGGCGCCAGCGGGACGACCGCGCTCAACGACCCGAAATGGCGGCGCATCCTGTGGATCGCGCTGATCATCAATGGCGGCATGTTCGCGGTCGAGATCGTCGCGGGCGTTGCCGCGGACTCGCGGGCGCTTCAGGCCGACGCGCTCGACTTCTTCGGCGACGCTGCCAACTATGCGATCAGCCTGGGCGTCGCGGGCATGGCGCTCGCGTGGCGCGCTCGCGCGGCGCTGTTCAAGGCGGCGACGATGCTGGCGTTCGGCATCGGGGTGCTCGCCTCGACCGTCTGGGGCATGATCACCGGCACCGCGCCGCATGCCGAGACGATGGGGATCGTCGGGGCGGCGGCGCTGGTCGCCAATGTCGTCGTCGCGCTGATGCTCTATCGCTGGCGCACCGG
>CALMYE010000260.1 GCA_937873425.1 uncultured Sphingopyxis sp.
TGATGGTGCTGCAAAAGGCGGTCGTGGACCGCGAGGCGGGGCTGCGGACGATGGACTATCTCCAGCGCCGGCGGCGGGCGGGCGTCCACATTCTGTTCGGTCACGATGGCCGCCAATGGGCGAGCGTCGAAGAGGGCAAGCCGTTCGGTTAGCAATTCCTTTCGGGTGTTGGCGAACATATAGGATCTGATCCCCGGCGAAGGCCGGGGTCCAGAGCGGTAGAAGGCTGGCGTTGCGTCGTTACGCTCTGGACCCCGGCCTTCGCCGGGGAACGGGCCCGCGCTCCACCCTGGATGCGCCGCCTCGACGTTGTGCTAAAACTGTTTCGCCACCCGCTCGGCGAAATCCGGCGCCACCCCCGCGCTGGCGAACACCTCATGCGCCAGTCCCGCCGCGAGCGACAGGTCGGCCTGTTCGCGGTAGAGCCGCTTGTAGGCGAAGACGCTGTGCCGCGACTGGGCGGCGATCGCTTCAGCCAGCCCGCGCACCGTCGCTTCGAGGTCCCCGTCGGCGACGCACCGGTTGGCAAGGCCGATCCGCGCCGCCTCGCGCCCGTCCACGGGCAGGCCGGTGAAGCTCATCTCGCGCGCCTTCCACTGGCCGACGCGGCGCGGCAGGCGCTGGCTCATGCCCCAGGCGGGGACCAGCCCGAACTTGCCGTGCGTGTCGGCGAAGCGCGCGCTTTCGCACGCGACGATGATGTCGCCCGCTAGCGCCAGTTCGAGCCCGCCGGTGTAGCAGCCGCCCTGCACCGCTACGATCACCGGCTGCGGCAGGTCGGCGAGCTTCGTCACGATCGACGCCTGATAGAAGCGCCGCGGCGCCTTCGCCCCGCGCTCCCTGAGGTCGTTGCCCGCGCAGAACACCGGCCCCGCCGCGCGCAGCACCACGACGCCGATCGCCTCACCCGCCGCGGCGATCGCATCGACATGCGCCTCCAGCTCGCCCCACAAAGCGAGGTTGAGCGCGTTGCGCTTGTCGGGGCGGTTGAGCGTCAGAGTCGCGATCCCGCCCTCGTCGCTTCGTAGCACCAGTTCGCTCATGCCTTCGCCTCCGCTGCCATGATCGTCCGCCCGTCGGGGCCGATCGCCGCCATCTCCCAGCCGTCCTCCTTCGCGCGCCCGACGAGGTGCAGCGGCTCGCCGCAGAAGGCGGGTGCCTGCGCGCGCATCCGGAACGCGGTCAGCGCATTGGGGCCAAGCTCGCGCTGCGCGAGGTCGAGCAGCAGCGTCGCGGTCAGCGGCCCGTGGACGACCAGCCCGCGATACCCCTCCTCGGCGGTCGCATAGGGCAGGTCGTAATGGATACGGTGGCTGTTGAAGGTCAGCGCCGAATAGCGGAACAGCAGCGCCTCATCGGGCAGCAGCTCGCGATGCCACGTCCAGCCCGACAGGTCGGGGTCGCCTTCGGGCGCTTCGCCCGCCACCGCTCCGGCGGCGGCCGGCGGCGGTTCGCGGAAGACGATCGTCTGACGCTCGCTCACCGCCAGTTCGCCATCGGCGCGCGTTTCGTGATCGACCTCGACGAAGACGAGCTTGCCCGTGCCGCCGCTCTTCTCGTTGATTGCGGCAATGGTGGAGGTCCGCTCGATCGCCGCGCCGGCGCGGAACGGCGCATGAAAGGTAGCGTCGCTCGCCGCCCACATGCGGCGCGGCAGCGGGATCGGCGGCATGAAGCTGTCCGGACTGTCCTCGCGCCGCGGATGGCCGTCGGCGCCGAGCGCCGCGGTCGGCGCATCGGGCAGGCACAGGCACCAGTGGATCGCCTGCTCGGCGGTCTCGCCCGTCGCCGCGCTGTCGATCGTCGCGCGAAAGCGCGCGAGCGTCGCGGCGGTCAGCACGTCTTGCTGCACAATGCAGCGCCCAATCCAGGGTTCCCATGCCGTCATCGTCCGCTCCTCTCGTTCTGCCGCCTTGCGGATGCCAAAGCAGGATTTGCCCGCCGTGCCAAGCGCGTCAGTCGTCCGCGGCGCGCGCGACCATGTCCATGAAATCGCGCGCCGACTCGCGGTCGGCTTCCTCCTTGAAGGCAACATCCAGATCGGGTGCGACGCCGAGCATGTGCATCAGCGCCCACAGCGCGAAACGGCGCTCGCGGTTGGTTTCCAGCCCGAAATCGACGCGCATCCGCTCGGCCCCGGCGGCGAGCGCCTCGGGCCGCAGTGACATGAGTTCGGTGGTCCCGAAATATCGGTGAAGCTGGTCGTCGAAATTCATGGCATGCCTTTCTGCGCCCGATGCGGCGAAATGCCAAGCCGCGCGCGGCGCGCCGGTTGTCAACGCCGGGACGCCCCGGTAGGGCGCGGCGCTGTGATGGGCAGCGTGAACAACAGCATCGAGATCGGAATCGACGCCGCCGGCCGCGCGGTGCATGTCGACGTGCAGGAACTGCTGGCGACGCGCCTGCTGGTGCAGGGCAATTCGGGATCGGGCAAGTCGCACCTCCTGCGCCGCCTGCTCGAACAGAGCGCGGGGCTGGTGCAGCAGATCGTGATCGACCCGGAGGGCGATTTCGTCACTCTCGCCGATGCGCACAGCCATGTTGTCGTCAACGCGGGCGACTATGACGAGCGCGAGATCGCGGCGATGGGCGCGCGCATCCGCGAACATCGCGCCTCGGTCGTACTCAGCCTCGAAACGCTCGATATCGAGGCGCAGATGGGCTGCGCGGCGGTGTTCCTGAACGCGCTGTTCGACGCGCCGCGCGCGCACTGGTTCCCCGCGCTGGTGGTGGTCGACGAGGCGCAGATGTTCGCACCGAGCGCGTCGGGCGACGTGTCCGACACGGTGCGGCGCGCGAGCCTTTCCGCGATGACCAATCTGATGTGTCGTGGGCGCAAGCGCGGGCTCGCGGGCGCGATCGCGACGCAGCGGCTCGCCAAGCTCGCCAAGAATGTCGCGGCGGAAGCGAGCAATTTCCTGATGGGCCGCACCTTCCTCGACATCGACATGGCGCGCGCCGCCGACCTGCTCGGCATGGAGCGGCGCCAGGCCGAGGCGATCCGCGACCTCGAACGCGGGCATTTCCTGGGTCTCGGCCCCGCCATCGCGCGCCGCCCGGTCGCGGTGCGGATCGGCGCGACCGCGACGGCGACGCGCATGGGCACGCACAGCCTGTTGCCGCTGCCCGAGGCCGAGCCGGTCGACATGCGCACGATGTTGTTCGCCGAGCTCGAAACCGCGCCACCGCCTCCGCCTCCACCGGCTCCGCCGCCGGTCGCCGCCGGAGAACTGATCCGCCGGATCGCCGAGCGGGAGGAGGAAGGCGACCTCGCCGTCGCGTCGCCCGCCGTCGCCGCGCTGCCGGCGCCCGATGCGGTGGAAAGCGACGCGGCGGTGGTCGCGGTGCTGGGCGAGATGCTGGCCGATCCCGAGGCCGCCTTTCATCCCGAATCCTTCCTCTATCAGGATTTCTCGGTGCGCTGCCGGATGCGGGGGCTGCCGCGCGCGCCGCTCGATCTCGCCGAGTTCCGCCGCCGCTTTGCGCTCGCGAAGGGGGGCGTGTTCGCCCCCGCCGAACCGCGCTGGGGCGAGGCGCTCGACGCGGCGGCGCGCCTGCCCGACGACATGCTCGCGCCCTTCCTGCTGATCGTCCGCGCGGCAATGGAGGGCGAGTCCTGCCCCGGCGACGAGGCGCTCGGCCGCGCCTACGGCACGCGCTCGCCGGGCCGCGTCCGCCGGCTGATCGACTATATGGAGCGGCTGGGCGCGATCGTCGTGCGCGCCGATTTCGGTGGCCGCCGCT
The DNA here is from genome assembly GCA_937873425.1 of uncultured Sphingopyxis sp. Classification (GTDB taxonomy): domain Bacteria; phylum Pseudomonadota; class Alphaproteobacteria; order Sphingomonadales; family Sphingomonadaceae; genus Sphingopyxis. The sequence continues at coordinate 3,745 of CALMYE010000260.1, forward strand.
CGATCGGCATTCCGGGGCTGGGGCTGACCACCGAAGCCGAATAGGCCGGTCGCCGCCTATTCCCTGACCGAGCCGCTCAGCACGAACGGGATAGGAATTACGCCGCTCTGTTCTATGCCGACACCATCGCGCATCGTCGGGCGCCAGCGCCATTTGCGGACCGCCGCCAAGGCTGCTTCGTCGAGCCGCCGGTGACCGCTGCTCTGGGCTACACTGATGCGTGCGACGCGACCGTCGGTGCCGACCAGTACGCGTAGCAGAACGCGCCCTTCCTCGCGTCGGCGGCGCGATTCCAGGGGATAGCGCGGTGGCGTGGCCTCCAATACGGTGGCGAAAAGATTGTTGTTGGATATCTGTTGCGGCGGCGCCGGAGGGGCAGGCGGCGCGGGTTCGGCGGCGGGTGCGGGCGCAGGCGGGACGGGTTCGGGCTGCACCGCGATCGGCGGCGCCGGCGCGGGGATGGCGACGAGCGGTCGCGGCGCATGGACCGCGGCGGGCGGCACGGGCGTCGGTTTCGGCGGCGGCGGACTGGCGGGCGGCGGCGGGGGAGGCGGCAGGTCGAGGTTGACGACCTCGACCGCCGTCTGCAGCTTCTTCGCCTCGGGCAGCGCGCGATAGACGAGCAGTGGCCCGAGCAGCCCGACGGTGATCAGCAGCACGAGCGCCGACGCTAGCGGGTCGAGCCCGCGCCGCCCCTCGTAGCGCGCGGCGGCGGGCTGATTCTCGGCGGGGGTGATGCGGCCGTGCATCATGCGCGCGCCGCCAGCACGCCGCGGTCGATCGCGGCGATGTCGGGGCAGCCGGTCAGCGCCATCGCCAGTTCGAGCTCGGCGCGCAGCAGCCGCAGGACATGCGCGACGCCCACCGCACCGGCGGCGGCAAGGGCGAAGAGATAGGCACGGCCGACCAGCGCCGCGCTCGCGCCGAGCGCCAGCGCCCGCAGCACGTCGGTCCCGCGCCGGATGCCGCCATCGACGAGCACGGGGACGGCCCCCGCGACCGCTTCGACGACCGGCGGCAACAGGTCGATCGCGGCGGGCATGCCGTCGAGCGTGCGGCCGCCGTGGTTCGACACGATGATCCCGTCGGCGCCATGCGCGAGCGCGCGGCGCGCATCCTCCGGGTCGGCGATGCCCTTGAGCAGGATCGGCAGCGTCGTGATCCCACGCAGCCAGTCGATCGCGTCCCAGCCGGGGGCGCTTTCCAGCAGCGGGGTGCCGAACAGCAGCGCGTCGGGGCGCGCGGGCGGCAGGGCGCGCATGCCCTTCAAGTTCACCGCCTCAATTCCTGGCGGCAGCGCGAAGCCCGCGCGCTGCTCGCGCCAGCGCATGCCGTTGACGGGGGCATCGACGGTGACGACCAGCGCGCGATAGCCCGCCCGTTCGGCGCGTTCGACCAGCGCCGCGGTGAACTCGCGGTCGGACTGGATATAGAGCTGGAACCACAAGGGCGCGGCTGCTTCGGCCGCGATCGCTTCGATCGGCAGGCTCGCCTGCGTGCTGACCACCATCGGCAGGTCGATCGCGCCCGCCGCAAGGACGGTCGCCAGTTCGCCGTCAGGATGCGCCATGCGCTGGAAGGCGACGGGCGCGAGCAGGATCGGCGCGGCGAGGTCGCAGCCGAACAGGCTGGTTCGCGTGCTCGCGCCGCGCATGTCGCGCAGGGCGCGGGTGCGCAGCGGCAAGCGGTCGAACGCGGCGGCGTTTTCACGCAGCGTCCATTCGTCGCCCGCGCCGCCCGCGAAATAGGCCCACGCGCCTTCGCTCATCCGCCCGCGCGCCAGCGCCTCATAATCGGCGACCGACGAGACATGCGGCGGGATCTGCGTCAGCGGCGGCAGCGTCATGTGTCCGACCACTCGCGCAGCAGATTGTGATAGAGGCCGGTCAGCCGCACCACTTCGGGATCGGCGGCGTCGCGCGCGGCGAGCGTCTGGATGCTGTCGTCGAGGTCGAGCAGCATCGACCGCCGCACCTGTTCGCGCACCAAGCTCTGAATCCAGAAGAAGGCGGCGATCCGCGCGCCGCGGGTTACCGGCGTCACCCGGTGCAGCGTGTTCGCCGGATAGAGGATCAGATCGCCGGCGGACAGCTTGACCGGCTGGCGCACCGCGCCGAATTCGGCGATCAGTTCGCCGCCGTCATAGCTGTGCGGATCGGAAAGGAAGAGCGTCGCCGACAGGTCGCTGCGCACGCGGTCGGGCGATCCCGGCGCGCTGAACACCGCGCTGTCGATATGGCGGCCATAGGCGCCGCCGCCGGCATAGAGGTTGAAGCGCGGCGGCAGGATGCGCAGCGGCAGCGCCGCGGCGATGAAGCGCGGTGTCGCGGCGAGCCGCGCGACGATCGCGGCGCCGATTTCGGCGCCCAGCGGATCGCCGTCGGCGAGTTGCAGGTTGGTTTTCGCCTGCGCGGCGACATGGCCGGCGGTCCCCGCGCCGTCGCACCAATCGGCTTCTTCGAGCCGTGAACGGATTCCGGCCGTCTCCTCCGGTGAGAATACGGCCGGAATTTCGATCAGCATATGTCCCTCCGCCTCCGCGCCGCCCGGTCCCGCCGGACGACGCGGGGAGGTCGTCCCATCGTCAGAAGCGGAAGCCCGCGCTGATCAGATAGCTGCGCGGCGCACCCAGGCTGGCACGGGTTCCGTTCCAGTTGGTCGTCAGCGCATACTTCTCATTAGCAATATTGTCGATGTTGAGGCGGATATCGATATTCTCCGTCACATCATAGGACAGCATCGCATTGACCAGCGTGTAGGACGGCAGCTTGCCGAAGATGCCGTTCGGGATCACGCGCAGCGCGTCGTCGGGACGGCCGAGGAAGGACGATCCCTGGTGCTGCACCCCCGCGCCGACGGTCAGGCCGAAGGGCAGTTCGTAGCTGGTCCACAGCGTCGCCGAGAAATTCGGCGTGAAGGCGAGGCGGTCGCCGTTCAGGCCCGACGCCGGGAAGGCCGTGCTGTAGTCGCCGGGATTGCCGAAGCCGAGCGCGGCTTCCATCGCGTCGCTGAGCTTGCGCTTGCTGTCCATCACCAGCACGCCGCCGAAGATGTTCCACGCCGGGGTGATCTGGCCGCTGGCGCCGAACTCGACGCCCTCGACGATCAGCTTCTGATAGCCCTGCAGGCTGTTGGCGCCGGTCGCGGCCGGGCGGCCGACGACGGGAACGTTGCGCTTCTCGCCGCGGAAACCGGCGAGGGTCAGCGACAGGCCGCCGTCGAACAGGTCCACCTTTGCGCCGACTTCATAATGGTGCGAGCGCACCGGCCTGGCGTTCGCGACGAGGCCGGGGAAGGCATTGTCGCCGGTGCGCGAGATGTCGGGGTTTGAGAGATAGGAACCCGGCGGCAGGGCCGACGTGCCGAAGGAGGCATAGAGGCTGGCGTTTTCAACCGGCTTCCAGTTCAGGCCGACCTTGCCGCCCCAGGTGAAGGGCGACGTGCGGAAGCTGTCGAACGCGCCCGTCGGGGCACCGGCGACGATGCGGCTGTCGATATCGACACGGTAACCTTCGCCGCGGATGCCGCCGCTGATCTCGAACTGTTCGCCGATCGAGATGGTGTCATAGGCGAAGATGGCGAAGGTTTCGATGTCCGCGCGCGCAATCTCCGTGGCAACGAAGGGCGCGGCGCCGACGCGGTTCGGGTTCGGCGCCAGCAGCGTCGTATTGCCCGATGCCGGAACCGCGGCGCCGAAACGGAGCGCGTCCGATTTTTCCCAGCTCAGTTCGACGCCCGCCGCAACCGAGTGGCGCAGCGCGCCGGTCGAGAAGCTGGCGTTGAGCGCGAACAGGTTGCTCAGGCTCTCATTGGTGCGGTCATAGAACCAGGTCGCGGTGGGAACCGTGGCCGGCGCGGTGAAGCCGGTCGGCGCGGTGAAGCGCGCGCGGCGCTCGACGCGCGACCAGCGCGTCTGGTTCGACAGCACGAAACCGGTGAAGGGCTCATATTCGATCCGGCCGACGATCGCGTCCGCCGTCACGTCGTCGAAATCGGTGGCTAGGCCATAGAAGGCGTCGCGCCTCGCACCGGCGGTTGCGGCATTGAAGCGGAACGTGTTCTCGATGGTTGCGCCGGGAACGCCCCAGTCGGGCCGGTCGTCGCGTTCCAGATGCTCCCACGACAGGGTTGCGCGCAGCTTCGTGCCGAGGCCGACGGCGATCGAGGGGGCAACGCCCCAGAATTTGTTCTTGGCAAGGTCGCGGCCCGGAACGCCGCTGTCCTCGACCACCGCGTTCAGGCGAATGGCCGCGGTGCCGCCGACCGGCTGATTGATGTCGACCGAACCGCGCTTGCGGGTTTTGCCGCCATATTGATCGAAGCCGACGCTGATGTCGCCGGCGACGAAGCGATCGAGCGTCGGCGTCTTGGTGTTGATGTTGACATAGCCGCCGGCGCTGCCGCGGCCGTTGTCGGCAGCGGCGCCCTTCACCACCTCGACCGATTCGACGTTGAAGACGTCTCGGGCGTAGCTGCCTGAGTCGCGCGCGTTGTCGATGAAGACGCTGCCGCTGCTGTCGAAACCGCGCATCGTGAAATTGTTGGTCGAGGTGCCGAAGCCGTTTTCACCGGCGTCGAAGCTGATTCCCGGCGTGTTGCGCAGAACGTCGGCGAGGGTGCGCGCGCCGCGGTCGCGGATCACTTCCTGCGAGATGACGCTGATCGTCTGCGGCGTGTCGAGCAGCGGCGCGGTCGCCTTGTCCGACCGGGTCTCGCTGCGGCTGTAGCTTTCGTCGATCGCCGTGTCGGTGACGGTCACACCGCCCAGCACCGGCTCCTCCTGCGCCATCGCGGGGCTGGCGCCGGCCATCAGGCCGATGCCGGCGAGTGCGAGCAGCGCGCTCGGCGAAGCGGACGCGGCGGGCTGCCCGCCGGGGCGGGAGAGAGTTTTGTCGGTCACTTTGCTTTTCCCCTTAGGAATGATAATCACTCGCAATCTCAATCGCGCCTAAGGAGGCATGGCGTTCGGCTGTCAACGATGGACGAAGCTTCGCAAGAATAGAAAATGTTTACGCAACAAATCAGCAATAATTCGCCCGCGCCGGGCGCCGCGCTGCCGGCCGAATCGCAACCGGCGACGATCCTGGTGGTCGACGACGATCCCGGCATGCGCGCGGCGCTGCTCAAGGTATTGCGCGCCAACGGCTTCCACTGCCTCAGCGCCGCCGACGGTTACGAGATGACGGGAATCCTGATGGACCAGGACGTCGACCTGATCCTGCTCGACGTGATGATGCCGGGGATCAGCGGGTTCGACCTGTGCCGCAACCTGCGCCAGCGCGACGAGAATCCGGTGCCGGTCATCATGATCAGCGCGCGCGGCGACGAGGCCGACAAGGTGACCGGGCTCGAGCTCGGCGCCGACGATTATATCGCCAAGCCCTTTGGCGAGAGCGAATTGCTCGCGCGCATCCGGGCGATGCTGCGGCGCGGGCGGGCCGGGCCGGTCGCGGCGGCGCCGCGCGTACGCCGGCTGCGCTTCGGCGACTGGACCGTCGACCTGCCGCAGCGCCAGCTGTTCGCGCCGTCGGGCGCGCGCGTCGAGCTGTCGGGCGCCGAATATGACCTGCTGCTCGCGCTGCTCGAACATCCGCAGCGGGTGATCGGACGCGAGCCCTTGCTCGAAATGTCGCGCTCGCGGCTCGGCAATGCGTCGGACCGGACGATCGACGTCCATATCTGCCGCCTGCGCCGCAAGCTCGGCGACGAGGAGGCGCGCGCGATCATCCGCACGGTGCGCGGCGTCGGCTATATCTTCACGCTGGCGGTCGAGCGGGTTTGACGCGCCGCCGCTTTGCCTGGTTCGACGGGCTGCGCGCCCGTATCGCGGCCGCCTTGTTCGCGGCGCTGCTGATCCAGTTCGCCGGCGGCGAGATCATCTTCAACCAGGTCGAAGAGGCGCGCATGGAGCGCGGCCGGGCGCAGCGGCTCGCCGACTGGCTGTTGTTCGCCGACGAGTTCATCGACACGCGGCCCGACGCGATCGAGCGGATGAACGCGATGTGGGGGCCGCGGCTGCGCGCCGTGCGCCACGCCGCCGCCCCGTCCGGCGAACTGCAAGGGGGTCGGCCTGAGCGGGGGGAGGCGCTCGATCCCGACCTCGCCGGGCGGATCGTCGCCAGCCAGCCGCGCCTCGCCCGCCTCGATTTCCGCGCGGCGCGCGACGGCGAGGCGCTGCACGGGACGATTCGGCTGAGCGGCGGCGGCTGGCTGTCCTTCCGGTCGGAGGATTTCTTCCAGCGCCCGTCGCAGCTCTATCACTATATGGCGTCGCTGCTGCTGCTCGCCGCTTGCGTGCTGCTGATGGCGCTGCTCGCGGGGCGGATGATCGCGCGGCCGCTGGCGCGGATCGCCGATGCCGCCGAGCATGTCGGCCGCGACGCGCCCGTCCCGATCGCGGTCGAGGGGTCGCGCGAGGTGCGGCAGGTCGCCGCCGCTTTCGACCGCATGCAGACGCGCCTGCTCGGCCATGTGCGCGAGCGGGTGCAGTCGCTCGCCGCCATGTCGCACGACCTGCGCACGCCGCTCGCGCGGCTGCGGCTCAACGCCTCGACCGTCGCTGATGCCGAGGCGCGCGCCGCGCTGGAGGCCGACGTCGCCGAGATGGAGGCGTTCGTCTCCTCGATCCTCGACTATCTGCGCGGCGACGATCCCGAGCCCGAAGAACCCGCCGACATCGCGTCGATCGTGATGACGGTGATCGACGAGGCGCGCGATGCCGGCCACGAGGCGAGCTATCACGGCCCCGACCGGCTGGAGAGCGTGACCCGTCCGCTGAAGCTCAAGCGGCTGGTGCGCAACATCGTGCAGAATGCGGTGCGCCACGCGGGCAGCGCCGCGGCAACGCTCGCCCGCGACGGCGACGCCATTGCGGTCATCATCGACGACGACGGTCCGGGCATTCCCGAATCGGCGCTGGAAAGCGTACTCGAACCCTTCACCCGCGTCGAAGCGTCGCGCAGCCGTCACACCGGCGGCGCGGGGCTGGGGCTCGCCATCGCGCGGCAGCTTTCGGGACGGCTCGGCGGGGCGATCGCGCTGCGCAACCGCGCCGAAGGCGG
>CALMYE010000261.1 GCA_937873425.1 uncultured Sphingopyxis sp.
CCGGAATACACCATCGCCTACACCGGAAATTACACCACGAGCGCGGACGCTAACAGGGACAAGACAGCGAAGTTCACCGCACACTCTTCGTCAGGGCACACCAGTGGCTGGCTTCGATAACTGCGCCCGCTCAAGATAACAGGGTTGCATACAAGCTCGAGCTGATCCGCAGCCAATCCCCCTGGATCGATGAGCCGGGGCTAGTAGGAGATGCACCGTTTGAACTTTCAGACGGGTCTCAAATTGACCTGTTGGTTTCCGATCCTTCGAACACGACCGGACTTGCGGACAGGATGCTCACGTTAATTGACGAGCCTATTGAGCGACTGACGATCATCTCTCCGTACTGGGACGATCAGCTTTCTGCACTGAAACGACTTTGCACCGAAGTCGGCAGTCCCGACTTGCGCATCTTCCTATCCCAGAACGACCGCAACCCTTCTCGATCATCGACCTTCCCGGTCGCCGCCATTGGAAAGTCATCGATAAAGTTTCATCCGATCGTTCCGGGCGGCGGAAACTCTGATCGTTTTCTTCATGCCAAGATGTTTCTTTTCCATGGCACCGACCACGATTTCCTATTCGTCGGTAGTGCGAATTGCACAGTCGCAGCTCTGGGTACTCAAGGCAACGCAGGGGTAAATCACGAGTGCTTGCTTTTCCGAAAGCTCCCGCAAGGATCGGTGAAAAGGGAACTGAAGCTCTCATACAAGTCGAAGATCGCGGTTGGTGACATTGCGCCCCCTCTGGTCAAATCTGATGCTGCTTCCGACCCAACCACCTTCATGGCTGGTACCGTTGAGCGTCGAGCAGCAAGGCTAATTTGGTCGCCAGCTCCGGGGCTCTTGGAGAATGCAGCGTCATTGAGGGTTGGTGATGCACATTTCCAGTTAGCTCGCCGGGCAGATGGCCTATGGATCGCAGAGATTGGCGCCGCAAAAATCGGCTCGAACGTTGCGCGCGTTTGCTTGGCTGACGGCAGGATAAGTCGCCCCATTATCATCGCGAATTCTGAAGAGCTTATGCGTTTCGCACCATTCCCGGTTGCCGACTCAATCCGGAAAAAGCTTGATGCGGTCCTAAATGGCGACGCTGATCTGATTGGTCTCGCCAAGGACATTCACCTTTTGCTGGAAGACGATGCCAAGATCGGACCAGCGTTGGAGAGAATCCGTGCTGCTGGCGAACGCACCAAAACTCCCGGAATTGCTGGCCGCGACTTCTCTAGTCCCGAGGATTTCCGGAAGGCGGTCAACCTCCGCGCTAGCATGAAGTCAGCCGGTCTGGCTCATGCCGATAATCCGGCCCTCCAAGCGCTTCTCCAGATTGTTCTGCGCGGAATGGTCAATGTCGAAACAGTCGAAACGCTCGATGCTGAGGAGGCCGCCAAAGCAAAAGCCCACGACGTGGGGGAGGACCAGGACGATGTTGGGCAGTGCGACGACATCGAGATGCCTCTTGCCACCGGATCGGATGCGCAATTCCAACTGCAAGTGATTTCCTGCAGCGAGTTCGAACGCAATCAGAAGGCGCTCTGGCGAGGTATTGAAAAGTTCCAAGATTTTTTGGAGCGAGCAAAAGATTCGAACGTGTCACTCGACCTCAATTTCGTGACTCGAACCTTGTTCATGCTCTACTTGATGCTCCATGGCTGCACAAAGCGATACAAGACCGAAGATGGCGAAGAAGCGGTCCTCATCCCTTTCACCGGCGAAGCCGGTGATGATTTTCGTGACACCTTTCTGTTCGTCGCCGCCCAGTCGATTGCATCGATCTGGGGACCAAATTTTTCACGAAGCCTTATTTCCCGGTTGGAATTCACCACAGAAAGTGATGCTCTTCCAATCCAGATCACCACCCTTACGATTATCTCCCGCTGGGTGTTGGCAGCTATCATCTCAGAGGTTAGGGGCACGAAGGCTCACAAATCGCTTGGCGATGTTCTTGAAAAGCAGGTGCCTAGCCTATTTGCTGCAACCAAGGTGTTCCCTGATCTAAGCGACGAGGAGCTGTTGACGACCATCCTGCAGATGGAAGCAAATATGGGCATGAAGGTCGAACAAGGCGCTAAAATCCGGGCAACCCTGCGCGAACTCGCCCGAGTTGAGGTGAGCTAGATGACGCGAGGCATTCACAGATCCAAGAAAGGCCAGGCAGGACGAGGCTTTCCCCAACCTCTAGAAGCCGGCTTGGCTCTCTCGCGCAAAGGGCGCGCAGGAACGCAAATGCCTGATCAGATGGGGTAACTGGATAGGGCGTCTCATGTCTCAGAACCCTCCAACTGCACGCTGCCATCGGATTATCGACCATGGTGGCAAAATGGCTTCAATTCAAAGGTTCAAAGACCATTGGTACCCAGTGATACGGTCTTGACACCGGGCCTGTAGCAATGCGACCGAACTGGTGGTCGAAACGAGCACCAAATGGCAAACTATGACGACGCCCTGAAAGTAATGGACGCGGTCGCAAAGTACCGTGAGGACGAGAGTTTGCCCGACGACCCGCACGAAATCGACCGCCTCTGCGAGCGGTTGTTCTCCAACGATGGATTTGACGAAGTCGCAATCGCATGGAAGCGTATTTCGAAATACGAGCGTGAGGTACACGGAGGCGATTGGCCAAAGGCCGATTGATGAGAATTGCCGTCATGCTACTATTACGGCATGGCGAAACGGATTGAGCTCTACCAGGAAGCTGCCAAGCGTATGGCGATCAGCCCTGACGCGTGCATGGAGCAAATTAGGCGCTGCAGCATCAGTTCCAAGTTCGGATATGAGGGCACTGACCCAGCCTCGCTTGCCGCGATCGTGGGAATGGACGCAGACTGGGGTGGCGCCGCATTTGCGGAACTGCGGAGCACCGGTTTCATCAAGACCGACTGGGCCCGTTTCAAATGGTACCAGCCAAGCGGCAAGGAACTCGATGATAAGATAGCCGAGCTTGCGGCAATCGAAGCCGCAGCAATCATCAGGCTGTCGTCCATGGACTGCGCGCCGGCTCTACCTGCTATCCGCGCCTTGGCTGAGAACTTCCTCGAAGAAGCGGATGGCGGGGACACGATTGCGACGAGCCTTGCTCATAACAGGATGATGCTGGCGATCGTCAGCGCCACCGGCGAGCTTCGCCTCATGGAAGATTACGTCAAACATGCCAGTGTGGCGGTCGCCTATGCAGTTGCGGCTCGACTTGAGGCTGCTGACCTCGAGGGCATGAAACGTTCAGCTAATGTCATTGTGGACCTCATCGGGACGACCGAACCGCGGGACTGCGCAGCCGAAGCGGTCGCCATGCGGCTCCACCCGAGAGAGCCCGTGAACGCGTAGGACGCCTCACTCAGCAAAGGGGCAGCGTTACCTGGCCGACCTCTTCGAGAGGCTCTATAATCGGCGTGAATGTGCGGGAACTGCCCGCATAGGTTGGATAGCCCGCGATGTTGTCCTCGATAGTCTGGAATCCATCCTGGCGGTCGTTGACGGGATAGATGCCCTCGCCCATCTTTTCGATGAGCGTTTGCAGCGAAGGGGCGATGCCATCGAAGAAGATCCGGCTAGCCGCGCGAACGCCGGCAATGTCGCCTGTCCTGGCTGCATCAAGAAACCGGTCGCTAGCCTCCACCAGAAATCCTGTGCGGACAGAATAAGAGTCTGCCATCCAAAGGAGGCGGAAAAACGCCTGGGGGATGAACTGCGAGACAAGGTTGGCAAGGGTGCTTTCCTTGCCACCCAGGACGATATGCGTGAGCCCCATTGCACCGAGAAAAAATTCCTCGTGTTTCACAGAGACGTTCCGAATGCGTTCGTCGATGAATGCCGCGAGTGGGCCCAGAGTTCCGCCCCCGGACTGCGCCAACCGGACTGCCCCGATCTCGACGATTGCGCCCAACGAAAGGCGCCATTCCTCAACTTGGCTCTGCGAGAATGTTGAGATGACATAGGACGTGCCCGAGCGGGTAAGATAGCCGCCGACCTTCAAGGCGACCAGCAACCTGCGCGCCATATTGATATGAAGCCCGTAGTACGCAGCCATGTCCTGGGCAGAGTACGGCGCTCCAGCCTTGAGCTCGCCAAATAGAATGCGCTCTCGAAGATCGAGATATGTCGCGTCAGTCTTCGATAACATGCTCTCAACGGCTCGCTTGAATTCAGCGTAACCGCTCCCCTTCTGGTATGATTCTGGCACCCCACGCAATCGCTGATACAAATCGAATCGGCAATCGACTCCTAACCCCTCGCAGCGTTGATCCTATGATTGTCTTTTTGGCGTAAAAACGCTACGGAAAGGCTAGGAGAACGCCGATGGACGATTTCAACAACAGATCGAACATGGATCCGATCACTTATGCTGTCGTCACTGGCGATATCTCACGCGGCGCATCCCCAACTGATCTCCCTGGCCGTTTCGGCAACCCTAGGAGCCCGGAAGAGTATCTCACCTACGGAGGGAAGCCTTCGAAGGGTGGTTCGCTGATTGCACTGGCTCTTTCGATTGCCTTCCTCATCGTAGCCGTCCTTAGCTGGTAGGCTTTCCGGAATAGCGGTCGGGTTCAAAAGGTCACCGCTGATCACGATCATAGAAGCGCTCATTGAAGCGATCGTCGGCACCGTCCTCGCCTTTGCGATCCTGCTGAAAATCCTGACGGCGCTGGCCGGATCGCGTGACATTGGTCTCATAACGCTGTCCGAGAGACTGACCGCCTTCATCGATTCGATCGCTGATCGCGCCGTCTGACGCCCCCTCGACAAGATTGCGCGGCGATACGGCTGAACGACGGGGCCTCTGTCCGCGTAAGTCTGTCTCGGTAAATGAGCCAGGACCCGAGACATTGCCGACAAGCGAACCGGGCTGCGGGATCAGATCGTTGAACGGCGCCACGCGCTGATCATAATAGTCGGCGATGATCGCCCGCGCGACCACTTCAGCAGTCGCCTGCTCCTGGGGGCTGAGATCTGTGCGTGCCAGACTGGGTGCTGTCAGACCCAGATCAGCAGCCTTTTCCTGGTACCGGCTTGCGATAATCTGGCTGAGGTCAAAGGAGAGATTGGACCCATAGCCATCCCTACTCGAGGTGTTGCTGCTGAGGGATTTCGAGACCTCGTCGATCGCCGCAATGCGCTTATCAATCCGCCGAACGTCCTCAAGAGCCTGTTCACGGGAAAAGGCCTTTTCCGAGTACCCTTCGCTCCGGCTGAAGCTGCCGCTCTGCGAATAGCTGCCGCTGTCCTGCGTTGCGTTGGATCCATTCGAACGATTGTCAGATGTCGATGAGTCGAAGCCTTGGCTCTGGTTGGCTTCAGTTCCTCGGGTGACCGAATCTAGCCGCGAACGGCCGCCACTAATCCCCGCTTGAACGTTGCCGCCAATGGCACCATTCGCCCCACTTCCGCCCTCGCCATTTGCAGCGCGATTACCGCCGCGTCCCGCTGAACCACCAACGCTCAGCGAGCCACCCTTGGTTGTTTCGAGACGATCCGTATTGCTTTGCTGGGCTCCCTGCGAGGAACTTACACGATCACTCTCCGAGACCGTGTCGCGTGCATCAAGCGACTGGTTGTCAAACCGCTGCAGGTTCTCGCCCGACCGGAACCCAGCAGAACTCTCAGAACCGCTGGAATTGCGGGTGCCGGTCGTTTGCCTGCTCGAAGTTCGATCAGCCAACGATAGCGCGCGGGAGCGCTCTTCGCTCAGCGTATTGCGTGCAGTTTCCAGTTCGGACAGCGTCTGCTGGCGCTCAGCATTCGCGAATTGGCTGACAGAGGATGCAAACGCGAGGCGGCTCATCGCAGGTGAGGTATCGTAAACCGTCGACCCATCTGATGTTGTTCGGGTGATCGCGGCATTCGCACTCACGCTCGACATGATCGGCGCGCCCCCCGAAAAAGACGGCGCCGTGTTCCACTGGTCAGACTGCCGGTTGGAGCTCGAGAGGTTCATATAGCTCTCGTTGCCGTAGGCATAATTCCCGGTCGTGCGCTCCACCGCGGCAGCCTCGGCCGCAGACTGGGCAGGCGCCAACATCGAAGTTGCCTGAGACGAAACCGCCATCGCGCCTTTGGCCATGCCTGCCGCCAAAAACGGGATCGACATCATCAGGAAGCCTGCAATCGTTGCCGTATCCGTGTTGACGGCATCGATGCCGGCCATCCCGGCCATCTTCACCCCGCCCGGCGAGGTCGCGTTCATCGCATCAGCGGTCCGATCCATGATGAACATGTGCAGGACCACGTAGAGCGGTCCCCAGGCGGCCAGGTAGAAGAAGCCGGTAAAGTATCCCTTCAACGCAGGCGTGCCGCTGCGCGGGATGAGGAAGAGCGGGAAGATCACCGGGAACATCGCATAGAAGACGACCGTCAGCACGATGTTGAGGAGCGGGACCCAGGTCATCGCCTGCTCCGCTATCGACGTATAGGTGTTGCGCGCCTGCTCCTCTGCACGCAGGACAGCAAAGGTGTCACCATCGGCCGCGCCGAGGTTGGCGCGCGCCTGCAGGAAGGCGTTGACGAGGGAGCGCTGTTGAAAAATCTGCTGGGCGGACTGCGAACTGCCATGGAAATGGTTGGCGACAATCGGAAGGTCCGCAATCAGCTTCGAGCGCGCGAGCGCTGGGGTTAACCCTGGGAAAATCTTGCGACCTTCTTCCTCGAGTGCCGTGTCGGAATAGGTCGTAACGCCGGTGGCGATCGCCGTATAACCGGCCTGACATGTGACGATGGTCGGAGGGCCGGTTTCGGGGATGAACTTCATCCCTCGCGCAGGCGATCCTGGCCCCATCTCCGTCAGAATATCGTTGGAGTTAGCGATCGTATCGAAGGATTTGAAGCCGAGCAGAATGTCGTAGAAGAGGCACTGCTTCATGTACTCTTCAAGATTGGCGCTGATACGGGGATCGCGGATCCGGAAGTCCTGGGTGCGGTCCCAAAGGCGCGCGCCGTAGATCATGCCGTTGCTCGACATCTGCAGCGAACCCGGCATCACGAAAACCGTCTCAGCCGTGCGCGTGAGCCAATCACCAGCAGTCGAACTGACAGAGGCTATCATTGCCAGTCCCAGAGGGACGTTTGCGACCGTAGCGGGTGCCAATGATGGATTGAGGCGGTCGGTAACCCTCACCGTCATCGTGGGCACTATGAGGGCGCCGTACATGAGCGTCGCCCCCAGAAACCAGTTGAACCAGGCACGCCAGTTGAGGCTGAACGCCACCACCAGCAGCGTGTAGATCAAGCCCATGACCATCACAACGCGCAGCAGCGAACGAAAACCCCCGCCCCCAGTCCAAGCGGATACCGCGTTGAAGACATTGACGATGTATTCGCCCCCGCCGATCGTGAAGATCTCCATCATGGCACGCGGTCCCTACTGGATGCCCTGGCGCGAAAGCGACGTGCTGAATGACAGCGCGGCCGACATCTGCGGCGACAGATTGTTCCTGAGCGTGCCTTCAAGAAACACCGCGCGCTGAACCACATGCTGGGTCCGGTCGAGGCGCAGCTTCATGCCTTGCGAGTATGTGTCGAGGACCTGTCGGACCGAATTGATCTGATCGCGCCACTGCGAAAGAGCTTCCTCATTGGCGTTCTGGAAGGTCCCAACCCCGCGCGAGGCATAGCCATAATACTGCTGCGCAAGCGCATCGAGGAGATCCATAGCCACGATTTCGGCGAGGTCATTCATGTCGTTGCTGGTCATGCCGCCAAGGGTTGCGGCAGCGTTGACCGTCATTATCTTGTAGAGCGGTATCGTGGTCGCCCCGAGCAAGCCGATCTCGTCACTGGTGAGCGCGGCATTGCTGCGAACCTTCGCGTTCATGCTCTCGATCATCGCCCGGACCCTGGGTTTCAACGCCTGTGACGCCGAAATCGACATGGCCTGTGTGGTCGGATTGAGGCACTTGTCGTTGGTATCGCAATTCAGCATCGTGACCGAGCTGGTGCCGTCCAGAAGCGCGGTCAGAAGGGCGCGGTCGCCCTGCCCCACGAACTGGAACCCGCGTTTGCCACTGGCATCGCCATCTTGGTAGAAGATCACCGTTCCGACGAAGGTCATGAGGTACTCACGAAACTCGGTCGAGAAACTGGGATAGCTTTGCTTGAGCATTTCCCAGGTGAAGTTGTAACTCTGAGCGGGAATGTCGGGATCGCTGTTGGCCGCGATCGTCGAGGCACGCTGCCCCCCTGTCCCGCATTCATGGCGGCTCTTTGCCCAATCGGAAAACAGCCCCTGGCTGTTGCCGACCGACTTGCAAATCTCCGAGGACATCCGATCGGACTTGCCCCACAAGCCGCCGACGAGGTTCTGCGCCACTTCGCAGCTGTTCATGTTGAACTGGTTCATCTGCTGAACCTTCTGTGCCATCTCCTCGATGGTCGAGGCGATCTGCGGGCTGATCGACTTGATCGCGAGCTGGAAGGCAAAGCCCAGCGCGTTGTTGGCAGTCGCTTTGAGCATCGCCACGATCTCATCGGTGTTGATGAAGGAGAAGCTGCCGGAGAAGACGTCGATGCCCCCGCATCCGGCCTTGACCCCGGGCAACTGGAGATTGACCGGGTTCACGTTCTTTTGCGGAAAGCGGGTCCAGATGTTGCCGCCCGAGTAATAGCCTGCCGACTGGCCCTGATAGGCGACGGGGCCGGTGGCATTGGCAGCGGCACCCATGTCGTCGAAGAAGTTATTGAGCTCCGAGCCGACGTTGGCACTGACGGGGGCTGCAGCGAAACTCGCTGCGGCAAGTACGGCAAGCGCCGTCCCCGACGAGCGGAAGAGGCGGGCGGCAACGCCGCGCTTGGTCTGGCGGGCCATCAGTAGTCACTCCCGGGCTCAATCTGGGTGAGGTAGAAAATGCGCTGCATCACATCGTCGGCTGCCATCACGCCGTAGCCGATCGGAATTGGCTTGCGTGTCTGGGTGTCGAAAAGGACCAGCGCCGGCACAGCTCCGCCTTGCAGACCCATGCGCTGGTACTGGCCGCTATCGACGACATAATTGGGGAACGCTTCGTTGGGCCCGCCATCCATCGAGACCGCGAGCACCTCGAGCCCATATGTGTCGGACAGCGCCCGCATCACCGGCGAGAAGGTTCGGCAAGCCGAGCAGGACGAGGAGTAGAAATAGAAGACCCCGTAGCGCTCGGTGAGCGCTGCCATTGAGCCCTCACGCCGGGCTTTGCGATCCTCTGCCCAAGTCTGCTTTGCGAGAGTCGAAACAGGCCGTTCGAGCGTATAGTCGAGATCGGGGTTCTGCCAGATCGAGCGCCCCCACACGTCCGCGAATGTCGAAGCGCGGTCGAGCTGCTCGCGCTGGAACCGGATATAGCTAACGATGTTTTCGGACGTTGGCTCGAGAATGGCCCGTGCCTTGAGCTCATCGAGCTTCGCCGTAATCTGGGCCATGCGCTCGGTCGCAGGAATGGCTGGCGATGCGGGCCTTGCCTGCTCGCGTGCCTTGCGCTTGGCTTCCTCCGAGTTGCAGTAAAACCAGCTCCCAAGCTTGCGCTCGTCGCAGTAGAACGCATCGCGATTGGCATCTGCCGGTGGCTGGGCGAGCAGGGGGACATCGGCCGCCCCGAGGGCTGCCGCAAGGCTCAGGAGCGCTAATCTCGTCATGGGCATTTTCCTTTTTCAAGGTCGAGCATCTGCAAGAGGAAAGCAGTCTTGAAATAACCGCGGCCCCGGTCGATCATCCGGATCATTCCCCCCGACAGGGTGGTGGTCGCCTCCACACCTGCTGGCGTGAGGCAAAAGTCGAAGTCACCATCACTCATCCGAGTGATGGAGCCGCGATCAAGAAGACGCTTTATCGATGCTGCGAGCTCACCGACCGTCGCAGGCCGCAAGAACCAGTCTTTGATGAGCGCGAACATCTCGGTCTCGCTGCGCGCCAGATCACGACCGATGGCGACGCTGACCGCGAGATCGAGCACCTGCGCGGGCGGAAACGGCTCGCTATGCGGGAAGGCAAGAATATCAGCACTGCTCATGGGTCAGGTCCCACCGTTCGTGTTGTAGTAGCTTTGGATTTTCTGCTGGATCTGGATCGACATATCGATCTCGTCAGGCAGCTTTGCCGCATCAACGAACTCGGCATAAACTTCCCGAAAATCCATGCGGCTCAAGTCAAGCTGCTGGAACTGGGCGATCAAGAAACCTTCGCAGTCAGGGCGTTGCGGCGTCCCCCACCGCATCCCAAGCTGCGCCTTGCCTTGCTCATTCAGAATCCGGACGAGCTTACTGCCGTAGCAGCAGTATGACTGCTTGCGGGTCACGCAGACGCCGAGCACGCGGGCTGAGCAATAGGTCCCGATAAAGCGGCACAGACCCTCATCATCCCGCTTGTCGACCTCACGGTCCTCGCGGTCGCACAGGAACGGCGTGAGAAGCGGCACGCCCTTGCCGCTGCAGCAGTTCGAAAGGCCAAAGACCTTGCGGGTGCAGCGCAAATGCTCGCCGCTGAAGATCTTCAGCCGGTCGGGATCAAACCCGTCCCGTAGCTCGCCCATGACGTTCATGGCGACCATGGCGTCCTTGAACTCGGTCGATGCCTCGCGCTCGACCTGAGTGCATTCCCCATTGATGCAATAGAGATCCCCTGCACAGACATAGGCGGGCGGCGGCGGCGATCCCGCGCCGGGGATGGCGCACTGATACCAGCGATCATGCACGTTGCAGGTCACACCATCTGCGTCAAAGCTCAGGCACTCGTCATGGCTGAACCTGCAATCGGCACGCGCCTCAAGGGCACCACAGTCATTGGCAGGAGCCACCCCTTCACACTGATAGGTACGCTGCCACTCCCAGCAGCTGCGCGTCACCGAAAGACCATTGATGACCCGCGTCTCTCCAGGCGCAGTGCAGACCTCGCTTGCAAGCGTGCAGGTGGCACCATTCGTGGCGCTCTGGCAGGCGGCCTCGTCAACGCTCTCGCCGACGATCCGCGAGGTATTGCGTTCAATCCCGCCCGGTACGCCGCTTAGCCGAGAGGGGCATTGCCAGAACTGGCGGAAGAAGGGCTCACCCGGCTCAGCACACCACCTGCGACCAAATTCTTCTTCCACCCACTGCAGGCACCTTTGCCCTACCCGAACGGTGCGCTCGAGAGTGCAAGAGCTGGAGCCAGGTGCTTGCGCAAGCATCGGACACATCTCATTGCGATCAGCAAACGCTTCGGTTTCGCAAGAATACTCCCAGGTGCGTCGTCCCTCGGTCTGGATCTGCAACGACGCATTACAGCTGCGCGCCTCCGCAAAGGGCTGCGAGCCGGCATTGCAGCTTTCCAGATAAGTCGTGGTGCCCGTCCCTCCCGGAGGCAAGGGATTGCAGGCTCCTGCAGCTCCTCCGGGCCCACCACCGGCGCCGAGATAGGCGTCGGGGTCAGCTTCGATCAGGCGACCGGCAGACAGGTCGACAGTGTCGGAATCGAACCGGGTCCTGTAGGGATCAACGATCACGCGGTACTCATCGCGATACCGCTGCGCTTCTCCCGCCGCCGTCAGCCCGACAGGATCGTCGACATAATCGCGCGATGGAACATCAGTGCCCTGGAAGCCGGGCACGTTTGCCGCCGAACCATTGCCAAGAATGCCCGATGACGTGGTGTCACGGACACCCTTTGCGATTGCTTCGCCTTCTACCCTCGCATCACTGGCAGCCATCTGCGCGCGCGCAAGATGACCGCAAGCCGCAAGCGCAAGGGAGACCGCAAGGATGCGCAGGCCATTCACCTTTTCCCCCTCAGATTGGCAAGAGCGAGACGGGCAACCGGCGCGCCCGGGCCGCCCGCCCCGGCGAAGGTCTCGAGCACATAAGCCACACTGGTATTGCCTGAGATGCGATCATGCGGCGGCGGCGCGGTCACACAATCGAGCTGATCGCAGGGCTCGAAATCGGTCGAGAGAGCCACATAGGTGGGAACTCGGTCGACACCGAAGGATCGAAACAGCCGGGGATCGATTGCCACATTGCTTGCGCCAGACTGGTCGACAACCTTGCGGATACCGCTGATGAAGGTCTGCGGATTTCCGGTGGAGAAGCCGCGGAAAACGACAACGCCGCCTGCCCTGGTCGTGTCAGCGATCATCTGTGCGAGCGCCTCTTCAGGCATCGACAGGCTGGCGAATGCCACAAATAGCGGCGCACCCTTGGGGCGGGCCATCCCGGCCCTGGCGCCAGCCACCATTTCGTCGAAGTCGACGGGGCCATCTTTCCCGGCGATCTGCGAGACATCCAGGCCTTCAACGGCCTCATAGCCTTGCGCGACAACCGTCTGCGCCTCTTCGCCTTGGGTTTGCGCGTTGGCGGTCGCATAGTCGAAGAGCGCCTGGGCGTCGGCCTTGAGTGTATCGGCCCGCGCCTCGATCGCTTTGGGATCAAAGTCCGTCAAATCCTGAGCAACGACGGCGGTCACACCAAGCAGCAGGCTGGCGGCAAGAGCGGGGAAGAGTCCTCTGCGATTCATTGGCGCGACCTCACAGCATGCAACAATTGCGTTTGCGCCAGAGGAGGAAGCCGACATCCTCGCCTTTGACGGGATAGACCTGCCCAGATTTGGGCAAGATCGTGGTCGCTCCAATCGGAGAACAGGCTTCGCGGCCACTCACCATGGGCGTCGGATTTACCTGCTGCATCCGGTACTGGCTCTTCTTGAGGATCGGCATGATGTACTTGGAACACAGCGCTTTCGATCCGCTGGTGCCCCAGGCGAGACCCTGACGGTGGAGCTTGTAGACCATGCGCTCGGCCGCGAGCCGCGCTGACTGCTTGATGCCGATATTGGCACCAACATTGCCGTTCATCGGATACATCGAACCCTGGCAACCAGAGCACCAGAACAGCTCGTCCATTGGCAATCTGGTCGTTGCCGAGATGCAATCGGCCGAGCACGCGGCCTGTGCGATGACTGAGGTGAAAAGGGCGGCCTCGGGATTGAGGAGAGATGCCAGCTCGTCGTCCTGCCAAAGCGGATCGATCTCGCTCATATAGGCAACGTCGAACGAGCTAGCCTCGAGACACAGGAAATCGGTCACCACTTCGAGCCAGTACAGAAGCGGGTAGATGTAATAGTGCACGTGGTATTTGGCGGTGCGCTGAGACTGGCCCCCTAGCTGCGCGCCGTCCGAGGCATAACCGTTACCGATCGGAAAACCGGGGTCGAGCTTGATCCCGCCAAGGTTCGGAAAGCACCAAGGCTTGGTCGAGACATCAATCAGCCGGACCGGCTCCCAGAACCCGATCGCAAGGCCGATGCGCGGCACCGGCGTGCCGCAGGCGCAGATCGGAAGATCCGGATTGTCGGTGTCGGCACGCGATGATGGCCAGATCTTGAGCGACCCCAGCGACAAGGGGAACATGCAGCCCCAGCACACATCGGTCACCGGATTGACGAAACTGCCTGAGCAACGACCAGGCCCGCTAGGAAGACCCTGAGCCAGAACCGGGGGAGCCAGCACGGATGCCGCCATGAACAGCGACGCAAAGCCCAGGAGGAGCGCAAGGAGCCTAGAGCGCATCGTCTCTCTCCCTCATCAGCCAGGCATCATCCGCCGCATTCTTGGCCCGGACCCAAAGGAACCCCTGAAACAGAGCGAAGGTCGTAGCGCCTGCGAACAATGCGAGAGCAAAGATGCCGGTTAGCGCCCGAAGTGCCCCGAACGAGACGACGAGGGCAGCGACCAGAAAGAGCCCTGTCATCGTGCGCAAACGTGCCGCCTTGAGCGCGCGCGTTTCGGGGGCAGCAAGGGGTGCCGGAACCAGATTGCGCCAGGAGTTCATGCCCCCCTCCCCTTGCGCGCAATGGCTTGCTCAGTGACTATGAGGACGTCGCCGCGCTGCTCGACCAGCGCCGGGGTCCGGCGTATCCCGAAATAGCTGGTAAGACGGCCGTCCTGATCAAAGTAGAACCGGCGCTGGTGAACCTTCATGAGCTCGAAGGGAGAGCCATCAACGAAGATGATCTTGGCGCGCGCATCGCCCCCGTGCTTCATCGCCCATTCGACTTCTGCCGGGTCATCACCATCAACAAAGAGAAGTTTCTTGCTAAGCGCAGCGGCGGCAAGAGGATTGACGCGCTGACCCGCCACAGCAATCAGGTTGCCCTTGTGATCACGGATGTCCTTGTCGATCCGGATCGACGGATCGAACTCCCAACTCCGGGTCTCTTCCGCAGGCGAAATCCCGGAGACCGGGACCGGGCGCATCACCCTCGCCTTCACCTTCTCGGCGAACTGGCGATTCATCTGATCGAGTTTTCCGGTCGCAGCCGCATGGTCGAGCCGCGCCTTGATGACGCTCAGGAGATCTGGCTCAGCAACGGGCCATGTCTGGCCCATCTGCCCGTGGTCGACGCTTTGCCCCGACTCCGCCCCGCCGCTCGAGGCGGTCGCTGACACCGCAAGTCCGCCAGCAACGAGGAAGGAGAAGGCGACCCTCACAGGATTGGCTGCCCGGTGCCGACAAGCCGGTCGCGGCACACAAAACCGATATGCGCATAGCGGCTGTCGAACCCGTCCTTATGCGGAGTGCCTGCAAAAATGCAGCCTTCCGGCACAACTCCAAGCGGGCCGGCGGCAAGACGATCGCCTCGCTTCGTCATCGGTTTGATGGTCGCCACGCGCTTGCCATTGACGTGCACATCATTGCCGATGCGCGTCACCGTGTCGCCTGGCAGACCAAGAGCGATCTTGGTGAAAGCCGCCGGCCTCGACCCAAAATACTTGACCGTAATCGGATCATGACCGGGATGGAAAACCACATAGTCCCCGCGCACCGGAAAACGCCTGGCCTCGACCACGAACGCCCAGTTCGGGAGCGAGTCCGTCACGTTGATCATCAGCGCGTGGTTCTCGCTCCACTTCGAAGCTGCGCTGAGGGTACCTGCAACGAGACAGACAGCAGCGATCGCCATAAGCCTGCCGCCGGTCGAAAGGCGTCTGGTCCCACCTGTCGTAACGGGAGGCTCGCCATCCGACAAAAGCCGAGCGAACCCCTTGCGCTGAGCCGAACGAAGGAGCGGATCAGGGTTTGCCATCGCGCTGACGTCCCTGATTGGCAGCCATAAAGGCCTGCATCTCCTGTTCAACGCGGGCCGCCTGCCCCTGAGGAGCAGCGCCGAGCGCCTGCGCCGGTTGGGGACGCGGAACCTTTGCGTAAACGGCAGTCTTCACGCTCTGTGTGACGTCGGGAACTTCGCCGCCTACGATCGCCTCATGAACGAGTACGACTTTCCCGGACTTCGACAGGCCGGAGACCGTCTCATCCAGCGCAGCCATGAAAACAGCGGTTTGCCGTGCTGCGGTCTGCTCGTCGGCGTTCGAGCGTGCCTGTGCCTGGAGATACTCCCCAATGATGCCCTGCAGCTGAAGCTGGACGAATTCCTGCTGCCCTGACCCCTGTGCGGCAACACTCTTGGTGACCCAGGCCCCCCAGACAAAGGTCGTCGCCGCGCCCGCGAACAGGAGGATTTCGCGAGCCGACAGCGCGGCAAAGCGACTGCGAGGTCTGACCTGCGAGGCCTTTGCAGACGCGGGTGTGGCAGGCGCAGCCATATGGTCGAAAAGGTCCGTCATTGGTCATCTCCGGCTACAAGGAAGGCTGAAATCAGGCTCGCGCGGCGGAAGAAGGCGATCAGCACAAAGCCCGTGAGCATGACGCCGAAGCTGATGGCCGCGAACTGGCCGCGCCGCGAAGCATCTGCTGCAACGAAGCGCGACGCGAGATTGTCCAGCTGGAGCATCAGGCCATCGAGAGTGAAGCCGCCAAGCACGAGAAAGAACAGCGTGGCGATGCCGAGGGTCGCAAGCGCGCTGGTGGCAAGCCAACCGCTGAGCCGAAGGGCGATAACGAGAAGATCCTGAGCGGCCTGCTTGCGGCGCGCTGCCGTCGAGCGACGGGCCCAGGAACCAACCAAAGGACGAGAAGGCGTGCTCATTCCGCAGCCTCCCTCATCGGAAGTCCTTCAGGCTCTCGATGTTCTTCAGGGAAAGCCACCGCCTCGATCGCTTCGGGCATCCGGTAGCCACGATGCACATAGTCCTCGATCTCAGCGAAAACGTGCGGGCTCGATGAATAGAGCGTGCCTGAGAACCGGTCGAGGACGAGCCGAGCGACGCATTCGGTCTCTGGGCCCCGGATGAAGATGTCCGAATAGTCGGTGCCGTTGCGCTTCAGTGACCGCAGCAAAGCCTCGGTCATGTTGTCCATCTCGAAGCGGTCCGAATTGCGGAAATCCGAGATGGTCTCGCCCTTCTGCTGGAGGATGAGAAACCAGTCGGAGTTTTCGAGGGCGGCCCGTGAGCCTTCGGATTTGTAGTAATCGTGGATCGACTGCGTCGCGGTGATCAGCGCGCCGCCATATTTGCGGCAGGTGCGCGAATAGGTCTCGACGAAGTCGGCCATCGCCCCGCCCTTCAGCATCTGCCAGGCCTCATCGATGATCAGCGGTTTCGGGATCGCGCGGTCCATCCGGCGCATAACCTGCGAGGCAATGAACATGATCGAGGTCAGAACGACGCCGCGCAGCTCCACCCGGGTCGCAAGGTCCGAGAGCTCGAACACGGTAAGATCGGCCGACAGATCAAGGTTGGCATCGCCAAGGAAAAACTTCCCGTAGGTTCCCTTGGCCGCGAACGGCAGCAGCGAGGTCGCCAGATCATAGGCGAAGGGATGCTCGTGGCCCTTGAGGGCCTGCATCACGTGATCGATTGTGCCGTCCCGCCCATGGGTGTCCCACACAAGATTGACCGCCTGATCGATTAGCCCACGCTCCGTGTCATTGAGCCGGGTCTCATTGCGCGCCATCTGCGACACGATGGATTTGAGCATCGCAAGGCAGTCGACCAAATAGTCGTCGTCACCTTCGGCAAGGGTCTCGTCGATCATGCGAAACGGGTTGATCGAAATGCCCGACGACAGCTTGAACTCGGTGAAGGTCCCGCCAAGCGCCTTGGCCATATGCTCGAAGCTGCGGCCGTCATCGATCACGATGGTCTTGGCCCCAACCCCTGCAAAGCTTGCCGTGAGGTCCTGCAGCAGCACCGACTTGCCTGAACCGGACTTGCCCGAGATCGCGACATTGTGGTTGCCGGCACTGTTCTGGAAGGGTGACCAGAATTGCGGCTGACCGCGGCGCCCAATGAAGAGCAGGTGCGGGATGTTGCCGCCGATGTATTCGCCTTGGATCGGCGCAATCGCGGCAAGATTCGCCGAGCGCATGGTGCGCATGCGCTTCATTCGCTTGAGGTCGCTGTCGAGCCCGTCAGCCAGCAGCAGCGGAAAGTGCGCCATGAAGGCGGGAAGCTGGATATGGGTCTCGTCAATCAGATCCCACCCGCTCGCCTTGTAGAGAGCCTTCAGGGTCCGCTCGCAGGGCTCGCCCCGGCCCTTGGGCGCGATGATCGTGACAGCGTAGTAACAGGACACGAGCTTCTCGCCCTGCTTGACCCGGTCGGCCACAAACTGCCACTCAGCCGCTTCGGTACGCAGCTTGGGCACAAGCTTCACGCCCTTGCCTTCCGCAAGCGAGCTGGTGCGTACGAACTTGTAGCCGGCCTTCGCTTCAGAAGACTCCTGGTTGGGGATCACCCCACAAGCCGTCTGCAAGACGGGACAGGGCAGGGAGAGCTTGGGGTTGAAAATGTCCCCAATCACCTTCTGGCTATCCCAGGGTGCCCAGCGATCCGGAAAATTGCGCACCGCCATGGTGCGTACATCGAAGCGCTCAGGCACGTAGTCCTTCAACTCGGGCACGCCATCGACTGATGAGCCGGTTGGCCGCAACGACTGTGCCTCAAGCACGAGGCGGTCACGCCCGACATGGGTGACGAGATCCCGCCTGATGCATTGCTCATTGATGGGATCGAACCGGTTGTATCCCGGCACTTCATCGCCAGCGCCAGTGGACGGGGCGAGGATCTCATCGAAGAAGCGGATCAGGTCGGTCGGAGCGAATTCCTTGACCGGGACATCGATGGAATCGAGGGCAGAAATGATCCCCTCGCGCATGGTCAGGAGGTCATCGGTCGAAAGGCCCGAACCGTCACTTATCCCGACTGCCAGCAGCACGCGAAAGCTCCGCACAAAGAACGGGCCATCGCTGGCAAGTGTCGACCATGCTCCATTGCGCAATTTGTCGACGCGGTGGCGGGCGAGCGTCTGGAAAACCCCCGAAGCCTTGTAGCGCGGCAACGCCCAGGTCTGCAGTTTCTCGGCAACGCGCGGGCTCGAATAGTTCGTGACCGAGAACTTGGTGCCGGGCAGAAGAATGTCGGAGAAGAGCGACCCGATCACGTCATTGACCCGGTCGTTTGCACCGACAAGCGGGGCGAGCTCAATGATGAAACCCTTCGAACGGACCTGATGAAAGATACGCTTCTCCTCATCGAACGAGCGATATCCGAGGAAATGCGAGAGCATTGGCACGCTGGCAGGCCGGGCGTTCTGCTCAGGCTTGCGAGCATCGCCGGTTACCAGATCGATGATGTTGGTGAAGGCCTGCAGCATGGCGCATTACTCCGGCGTTGCAGGGAATGAGGCAGCCTCGCGCCTCGGCAATCGCTGCTGTGATGCAAGACGCTCGGAGACCTTCGCCTCGATCTCAGCGATCGGATTTGAAGGCTGGGAAGCCGCTTGCTGGGCTGGGGCCTGCTGGATAGCCGCTGGGGTCTTTGGAAGATTGGACGCCATGGCAGTCTCAGCGCCCACAGAACCCGGCTGACCGTCATCCAAGATGCCAGGGGCAATCGCCATGAATTGCGGTGCGCTCTCGGCGGCCGCCAACAGCCCCTGAGCACGCGCAGGCTTTGCACCTCGTAGCGCAATTGTCTCGAGAGCATCGCCCCGGCCCGGGAGCATCGCCTTAACTGGCACCGCGATGCGGGCATGGGCTGTGCCTGCGGCATCCGTGTAGCCCGGAAACACGACAGACAGCTCGTAACTCGGCGACGAACGCGCAACGAGTGCTTCGGAACCAAGCGACTGGCCCCGCACAGGAGCGGAGATCCCGTCGTCCATCCGGAATGGACCCGCAGGGTTCAGAAGATCCGCCGAGGTCGTTTCCTCGATCCGCGCAATTGCGCTGTCATCGATGACCAACGAAGGCGCGCAGATACCGTCTGGAGCCTCGCAGCGGAACTTGCCGCTGACATTGGTACCGAGCGTCGTACAGGCCGACAGCCCGAACGTCACCGCCGCGATTGCCAATGCGCCTTTGGTGTTCATGACACCTTCTCCTTCAGCCAGGTTTCAAGGAACTCGCGAGGGCGGAAGCCGTGGAGGACAGCGCCATCGTCGCGCACAATGACCGGGGTGCCGGTGAACCCATGCTGCCTCGCAAAGGCCTCATTGGCATCGAGGCCCGAGGTGTCGCAGCGCCGACCGGTCGTGATCGCGCCTCCGTCATAGGCTTCGTTCACCGCGCGGCGCTTGTCGCTCGCACAAATGACCGCCTCTGAGATTGGACGGGTGCCGAGAACCGAAATCGGTCGCTCAACGACCTTGACGTCGAGCGTCGCGAGGGTTTCGTGGAGGCGTTTGCAGTACCCGCACCGAAAATCGCTGAAGACGGTGAGCGTCCGGCCACCCTTGCCCATCACGACGCTACCGCTCGAGGGCAGAGCTGCCAGCGCTGCAGGATCGATCCGTGGCAGTGGCCCCGCGTCGCCCGCCCCTGCCTGACGTGCCTGTGTTGGTTCGGCCGCGCCGTCCTGACTCTCGCCAGCGCCCCCCGCCCCAACCAGCATGTCCGGGTTCATCTCGAGCAACCGGGCGGCTGTGAGATCCTGCTTGGTCTCCATGTCGTAGACACGGCCAATGATGAGATAGCGCGCCGAGCGGTCGATGTAGAAGAGGTTCTGGCGTGCCTGAACTTCGCAAACGCCCTCGATCTTGTCGCAGTCGATCGTGGTGATCTCGGTCTTGGGGAGACGTTTGACCAGCGCTGCCTTGATCGTCGCAGCGTCGTCTGCCGCCGCGGCATGAGCGGCTGCTGCAATTGCAGCGAGGGAGCCAGTGAGCGCGAGGGCGGCCCCTGCCACCTTCCATGTGGTCCATTTGAATTCCATGACGGGCCTCAATTCCTGATGAAGGTGCCATCGAGGAACACGACCTCGACCGCAGCACCGGTGGGCATCTCGACGACCGGCTGATATTGCTCGGCCCGTTCGATCAGATAATCGGAGAGAGTGTTCCCGGCGTTGGCCGCGCCGCCGCCAATAGCCTGAATGCCGACATCGGAAGCTGACGGGAGCACCGGATCTTGGGAAATCCGGGGGATCTGGTTGGCCCCCTGGAAGGCGTTGCCCACCCCGCTCACCAGCCCTGCGAGAAACGCTTGCGTGGTCAGCGAGCCTTCACGGCTGACAACCCGTCCGCGAACGCCCACTTTGCCGCCAAAGGCAATGAAGCCCTTGACCTCGGACACCGCAAAGCGCCCGCCGGGCTGCGCGCAGGTCATGCGCTGCAGCTTCACATAGACCTTTTCGCTGGAGAGATCGCCGTAAGCCGCACCATTGACCATGCAGCCCTGAACGCGGGTCGCGAGGAGCTTGCCGTCACCATAGACCGAGCGCGCAGGCCCAGTGATGCGCAGAAGAACCGGCAGCGGGTCACTCTGGCTGCGGGTATTGGTCGTCGCATCAACGCCGACCACCACGGTGGCATTCGCGATCGAGTTGGGCGGGAGGTAGTTCGGGGAGTCGGTGTAAACCGCAGGGGCCTTGGCCGGATCAATGCGCGAGCCCGTCCCGCCCGCTTGCGCGAAAGACACCATCTGCACGTCGTTGCCGCGGCGAGGCAATGTGGCGGAAGGTCCGCCGGACGCAGCTGGCGAAGACACGCCCATATCACGAGCAGCCGCAACAGGTCCGGGCGCTGTCGGGCGGGGATTGCCCCTGGTGACCTGCTGGCGCAGTTGCTGGTTCTCACGCTCGTAAGCTTCCAGCACCTGCTGACCGTCGCGTGCCATCGCGGCATTTTCACCGCGCAGAGCCTGAATCTCGCTTTGCAACTGCGCAACCTGGCCAGCCTGCGCTTCGACGCCCTTGAGACGCTGATCCTGGGAGTTAACCTGACCCTCGTAGATGGCCATCCATTCCTGATCGACGCGCTGTCGGTTCATCAGGGCATCGGTCGAAACCTCGGTCTCGTGCCCAGGCTTGGTTGCCTCTTCGACCACGGTTTCCGTCCGCAAGACATACATGGTCGAAGCCACGACCGCGACACCACCGAGCCCGAAAAACAGCATTCTCTGCCGCTTCTGTGCCTTGTCATTGTCGATGATTGAGCCCGTTTCATCGACCGCATCGCGGCCATCGGCCTCGGCGCCATCCAGATCCTTGGGCTTGCGCTTGAGAAAATCCATGAGGCTTACCTTCCTGCAGGCACGACCACGTAAGCAGCAGTCGCCTGCCCGCTTGCGAGGTTGGGGTTGGAAATTGTGACGGCGATTGCACCGTCCCCGGCGATGAGCTCTTCGCGAAGCGCGATCGGTGAGGAGCTGGCATTCTCGATGCGCAGGACCTTCCCGGTCATCGTCGGGCTGCGGTACTCGGTGATGAGCTGGACCTTCATATCGCCGACGTTGACCGGGGCACGGGCCGCATCGCGGATCTCGAAGCCGGTCACCGGGCGCTGTTCGAACATCGCCCTGACGAGCCCGACAGCGCGATCCTGCAACGAACCCGATGCTGTAAGGACCTCAGGCTTGGCGGACGGGTTTTCGATATCGGCATTCGCCACGAAAACCTGCACGGCGCTGTCACCGCCAATCTGGCAGTCGAACTTGTAGACAAGGCCCTTTTGCGTTGTCCCGAAGAAGGAGATGTTCGGCTTCGAATAAGCTTCGGGGACCGAGATGTAGATATCGCCGCGGGTGGGTTCATGGACGATCGAGAAGTCTTGGCCCTCGACGCCAGTTTGCACTCGGGATACCGACACGAACCGGTCATCCTTCAGCGAAATGCGCGTCAGGTCGGCCTTGGATGCCCGGCAACGAACCTCTCCATTATCGACGGCGAGGATGTTTTCGTCAGCAAAAGCTGGCGTGGCCGCAATGACGAAGCCGACAGTGAAAAGTGCAGCGCCAAGCCCGCGAAGAAGATGGCTGTCGATGCGGAAAAGCAGCGGCGCGCCCGAAGCAAGGCAGAGCGTCGAGACAGAGAAGGTCATTGGTTGGCTCCTTCCTTCTTAACGACGACACCAAACCCCTTCAGGCGCAGCGACACGCCGGTGTAGGTCCAGTGAAATTCGAAGATCTTGTGCTCGCGGCGCACGTCCTTGGATCCGACGATGGTATGAAGGACGCCGCCGACCTGGCTGGTGAGGTTTTCCGGATCGGTGCGGATCCAGTTGATCGTGACAAACTGGGTCACCTGCGACCCCTCCTGCTCAGCCACGATCCGCAGGAGCTTGGCCTTGAGAGCCCCGCGCGCCTCCGGCGCGGAAATGGCCACGATGCCATCAAGCCAGTACTGGAGTGTTTCGGGCGAGCGGTTGAGCGCGAGCTGCGCGGTGTCGCGCGTCACGGCCTCAAGATATTCGGGCGTGAGCGCCGCAGAGCTCAGCGTCATCTGGCTGGGCAGGATGGGCTGCAGCACGACCTCGCGGTCCCGCGTCGATGCCGCGGTGAACATAACCACCACGAGAATGCCGAGCACGACACAGATTAGCGCAAGCAGGTTGCGCTGCTTGAGGGTCCGCTGCGACGCCTCATGAGCAAAAGAGATTTCCATATCAGCCCGCCATCACACGAAGATGAGATGGCGGAGCGACCTTCAGACCGAAGAATTCTCCCGGCAAATGCCAATAGGCAAAATGCAGGACCCAATGCATCGAACGCCCAGCTTTGACTTTGCGATAGCCGAACCACGCAGCCAGGGCCAAAAGGAGCCCGATGACAACGTGCTGAGCGAGAATTCCCCAAGTGAAGGGTATGACCATCACGAGGAATTCATCGAGGGTCCAGAACCCGATCAGTTCTGGATCGTCGAGATGTTTTGGGATCGAATACTGGTCCAAGGATCAACTCCGCCAGAGGGAGGACAAGGAGCTGCAGCCCGAAGGGTGAACTGCGGTGCCCTTGCCATCATGAAGCGATAGGGCGGCGTTCAGACCGTGCCGGTAACCGAGGCGGTGACGATCGGAATGCCGGTCCCGGCGCCAACGCCGACGCCCACCGGGATTGCGACCTGACCGAGCGAAAAGCGGCCCGACGCAAGCGCCACGATCCCGCCGGCGAGCGAGAGCACAGTGATGATCCGGCCACCAGAGCCTTCAAGGAAGCCGGTGAACTGGGCGAGAGCAGTGTTGAAGGTCGTGTCGGCTCCCGCCATCGCGGCATCAGCGCCGAACACGCTGGCGGCTGCGAGAGCCGCAATCGCAACAGCAAGCGTGCCGCTGCGATTCTTCAGATCGAGTCTTGTCATTGAGATTTCCCTTTCGGTTGGATGCTGGCGTCTGCCGCCACAGCCAAAGTCCTCCCGGGGGACACCTTTTCTCAAACATTAGATTCGAAAATGACCGCCGATTCGTGCGACTGGTCCGGAATACGCAACCAGGGTGGTTGCGATTCGCGGCCAGCCCGGTCGGAATATGCAACCACCCCGGTCTGGATTCCCGACCAGGGCGGTCGAGATTCCTGACCACCCCGGTCGTGATTTCCGACCACCCTGGTCGGGAATTCTGACCAGGGGCTTCCCGCCCGCCAGAAAAACGATTCGAACCCGTGTCGGAAGCGGAAGAAGGGGCAACCCTTCTGGAAACACAGGAAGGTGGTTGGACGTGGAGCAGAACACGTATGTGGCGCACGAAATCGCCGTCAGCGATGTCGCCTTCGAACAGATCGTAAAAGCCATCGCCTCGCTAAGCTTGGAACGAGGCCGCTTCGTAAAATTCAAAGACGTGCTTCTTTATGCCCTGACGAGATATCAGGAGCCGAAAGAAGCACATGCAGCTGGCTTGGTGGCTCAACTCCCTGTGGACGGCCCGATTCGCATCTACGTCCGGCTCAATTCGAAGGAAAATGCGGCTGTCGAACGTCTGAAAGGGGAGCTGAACGCCAAAACGAAAATCCATTGCGGCGTGCGAGAAACCCTTGTGTTCTGTGCCTTGCTTGTTGCGCAGGGTGAATTTTCTACTTGCAAAATTCCCGCTAGCAAGATCACACTATGAAATTGCATGGTATGGCATGGCGGAGGCATGGATGTGCAAGGGGACGCCCGAGGTCGTGGGAGTAAAGGCCCATAGCGTAAACAGAATGTACGCTGCTCTGATCAAGGAACAGATGCAGCTGCGCCACACGAGCCTCAGAAAGATGGCCGATGAAGGGGTCCTCAAACGGAGCCGCCGTGCAGGCTTCTTTGAAAGGCTCGAAGCCGGCAGCTTGACCATCGACGAATTCCAGAGAGTCCTTGTTCACCTCGAGATTGACCCAATCAGAGCCGGCCTCGTCCTGCTGTGCTATGAAAGCGCTAGCTCCTACGAAGACCCATGCTGCGAGACGACGGCATTGGTTGCTGTCGCACTGGCCGCCCGGCTACCAAGCGAACTCGCAGCCTGCGAAGGGCAGTTCGAGACCATCCGTCAAAGCCTGTGTGACACGATCGCCCGCAAGACATCGTCGGCCATCGCCAAACACCATATGTCGCTCGAAAGCCGGCATAACGGCGGCGGCTTTGAACATGCCTACGCTTGAGCCTTGCGCGGCGGAACGAGCCCGCGCTGCATGACGAACCGCGTGACTGGTCACGGGCAAACGTCCTGCACCGCACAGCGAAGCGCAAATATGGCGCAGCACCGGAAAGCGGAGCAAAGACGCAGACGCCGTCAGGATGGTTTGCGCCCCCTCGAAATCTGGCTGCCAGCAGTCATGATCGAGATGATTGACCAGCTGAAAAGGGATGATCTCTCGTCCAGGGAAGCGGTCATCGCAGCGATTGTGGCGACAACGCTCAGCGTCAGATCACCTGAACCATCAGAAGGACAACCGATGATGCTCTGAAATTGAAAGGGGGCCCCGCGCCAACGGGACCCCCTTTAACGCATCCTGTTGCCAGAGCGCCAAGTTCACCTCGCTTTCTAGCAACAGACCGAATGGCAAACAAGCGCTTCTGCGCGCGATGAAACGCGCCCGAACGCTGCCAGGGATCGCCGCACCAGCTGGTGCATATGAAAGGGAGGTCAGCGACGCAGACATGAAAAACCCGGGCAGCGCCCGGGCCTTTCGAAGGAAGCTGTAATTTGCCGCGCCAAAGCGTGGCGAGAGACACCGGCAAGCTACCTGCTCCCTGACAACTTACAAGCATTTTTCGCAAATTTTGCGGGCAATGTTCTTTGTCTGTGCCGCACCTCAGGACTGAGGGAGCGAAGGGATGATTATTGTCCAGAATCAGGCAGCCTGGGAGGTGAATAGCCGCCGCCGGGGAGGGCCAGCAGCGATCGGCGTCTGTCTGCCAAAACTGGGGATGCTCGAGACCGAACGGCTGACCATGATCACTTTCATGGAAGACCCGGCAGATCGGGCAAGACATGCAGCGCGCGTCAGCAAGATGATGCGAGGGTTCGGACAGACCGGGACCGAAAATACAGGCAGACAGCGTCGGCGCAAACTACTCGATATCATCGAGACCTTCGCGAGAATGCCGCCCGTGACGATCGATGTTCCGAGGATCGTCTGGCGCGATCTTTACGATGCCGCCGCGAGCATCGCCGCCATGAATATCGACTGGGACAGCCGCTGCGGCCCGCTCATTGCCGCCTCGAACGACCATCTCAAATGCCGGATCGGATGGACTGCCGCGCGCAAGAACATCAGGCGCCTTGCCGAATACGGCCTGATCATCCCCCATTGCCTCGCCGGCAACGGCAAGCGATTTCTTGGGTCACGAGACAGCGAGGAGCGCTCCGACGCCTCAGGATGGTCGCTAGCCCCGCTGCTCCTCCTCGAGGATTACCTCACACAACTGGCCGCAACCGAGAAGGCCTTGGCCGAGCAGAACCTGATCCTGCCCAAAGAAATTCGAAAGGCAACAAGCAGCGCCTACCGGCTGCTGCGGCCGTTCGAGCAAGGCCACCCCTGGGCTGACAAGGCCAGAAAGAAGCTCGATGCGATCGCTGCGGCGCGGCGCACATACCAAAGGCGGAAAGGATCCGTGGACGCAATCGGAGTGCTCGGCCGCCTCGCCGAGGTCGCGACGCGGCTGCTTGATCGGTTGTCAGAGCGTATATCGCTCGGCGAAATTGGGTCGCTGACACCTTCCGGGGACACTAGGGTGCGCCGGGATAGCCACCATCAATACAGCCCTGAAGAAGCTCTTGAATCTGTATACGGCTTGGCAGAGGGCGCTTGCCGACAGGAACCTGATGACGTTCGAACCACACCTGATGCCGACAGGGTCAAGCAAACAGCAGCCGAGGCCTGCCACAACGCGCAGGTTTCGCTCGACGCGAATGATGTCTACGGCATCCATAGATCGGGGTTCGTTTGGGCCGAAGTCCCTGCCCTATTCCCCTTTATCGACGGCATGATCGAAATTGGGAGGCGCCCCGGCCTGACCGAGCTCCACGAGGTCGCCCGCGTCTGCCAGATAGGACAGGCTACCGCCGCGCGGGCAAGTGCGACACTGGGCACAGGGATCGCACTCCTGTGCGCGCTGATCACCGGGCATCACCTGGCCAACGGACAAATCCGCAAGACCCCCGATGCATACATGCAGGCGCTGGTGCGGCGCGCCCGCAGCGGTGAGCTCAATCTCGGCCACACGCTGCTCGGCCGCAGAAAGGCAGTATTCGGCCAGGAGGATACAAGAGCTTCGAAAATGCGTATCTCTGTTCGATCATCGCTGCACTAGGTCCGACTTATGAAGCAGGAAGCCCTTATCGCTTGGACATCGCTCTACATCGGCGTGGGAATGATGGCGCTGATCTGCGCAGTGCTCGCGGTAGTAGTGACTGCCGACGACTGGCGCAGTGGCAGATGGCGACCCACGCACCAAACGGGGCTCCAGAAAGCTCTGGTCATCCCGAAGCTCTGGCTGCGCTGGCAGCTCAACTACCTCAAGGGCGCGCCCGTCATCCTGGCGATCAGTGTGTACTATGCTTGGCACGTTGGGTTCTCAGTGTTCTGGAACGTCTGATCGTCCGTCGAACGAGGCAAGCATCACCCGGCGAAACGGATTGGGCGCGGGAAGCGTCGCCGAGGCCAGCGACACGCCGCCGGTCGAATTCGGGGTGGCAATCGAGCCCATGATCGTGCGCACATAGTTGCGGGTCTCACGAAACGGCGGGATGCCGCCAAACTGGTCCACACGGCCCGGGCCTGCATTGTAGGCAGCCAGTGCAAGTTCCCATGTCCCGAAGCGATCCAGCTGCTCGCGCAGATACCGCGCACCGCCGACAAGGTTTTGCCGAACATCCCAAGGGTCGGTGACACGCAGATATTGCGCCGTGCCAGGCATCAGCTGAGCCATGCCCATCGCACCGGCGCTGCTTCGCGCGAAGGGACGATATCTGCTTTCCTGCGCCAGTAAGGCGTCAAACAGAACAACGGGCACGCCGGCATCGCAAGCAACGTCGACGATCAAGTTGAAATAGGCTGTCCGGCGAGCCTGGGCATCCCTGCTGATACCATATCGCGGGAAGAAGCTACGGGACTGGCAGAGTGGGTCATCCTGCGAAGGGCGGAAGGGTGAAGAAGCAGGGCCCATGAATGATGCACCTGCCCGCATCCACGAAGGAACAGCGGGACGCGCGGTATAGGGATTGATCGTGAAGCTGTGAGGGACCAACTCAAAGTCGCCGTGCAACTCTTGTGAAAACGCATCCACTGGAGCCGGAAGCGGTTCGACTGATTGCTCGAGATCGACCGCCCCGCGCAACTGTGGGGCGAGCACAGCGAAGTCCGGTTTTGCCTCTGGCGAAAACACGTCGAGAATGGCTTCGCGCGCTGATGATGGCGTCGGCGTCAAAGCGACGAGCACGAACAGGAGATTTTTCATTACCACACCTTTCGGCGTGGTTCGGATATCGCCCCTCGTTTCTAAATGAACAGGCGGCGCATGGCAATCGCCCACAATCTGGCATCGCACAGAAGAAAGGGGCGGTGGCCATCGCGAGCCGTGCCGGAGAACGTCGGGTCGATCCAAAGGGGAAAGATGGTGGGGGTGAGCTGAGAGGAGCGAATTTATGCTGATTGCGCTCAGACCCACCCAGGAGACCATCGACATCGTTGCTGCACTGAAGGGCCGTTGGCACGGTTCCTATGCGATGTGCGTCTGCCCCGCGCACGCAGACCGAACGCCGTCGCTTTCAGTCCGGCAGGGCGAGCGGGGTATTCTGGTCCACTGTTTTGCGGGATGCCGCAGCGAGGATGTCCTGCGCGCAATCGGTCGGACCAAACCGATCCTGAATTCCCCTTCGCCGAGCTACCGTCCAGAAGGAACTGCGCCCAACGTCAGAAGGATCTGGGATCAGGGCACAGAGATCCGCGGGACGCTCGGCGAAGTCTACCTTCGATCGCGTCGACTGCCCGTCAACCTCCCCGACTTACGCTTTCATCCACGTTGCCCTTTTGGCCGCAAGCCCAAAACCATCTTCCGGGCGGCGGTGCTGGTCGCCGTCAGAACTGGGCACAAAATGACGGCTGTCCAGCGGATCAGGCTGACGGACGATGGAACATGGCATGATGGCAAATTCATGCTCGGCAAACCCGGACAGGGTGCTTGGGCTCCACAGTTCGAAGGCAATGTGCTCGCTATTGCTGAGGGCATGGAGGATGCGGCAAGCTATGCTCAGATCAGAGGAATCCCGTGCTGGGCAGCACTCGGGAATGAGCGTCTCGCGCTAATCAACGTTCCAGACCATGTTGGCACCCTTTACATCGCCGCGGACAACGATGGTCCAGGCCGATGCGCTGCAATGGCGGCAGTTGGATCACACAACATACCGGAAAGGCAGATCATTCGTGATCCACCGCCAAGGCGTTTCCACGACTGGGCGCAGGCAGCGGCAAAAACAGCAAGGCCCAGGGACGAGAAAAATTCGAGCAAAAACGCTTACAAATCGGACTTTACAGACGCAGACATTAGTTCATCGATCTAAGCCTTTTTCATCCTGTCGGTTGCTTGATCTACCAGATCGGAACGTCCGGCTAGTGAGGCTATCTGTCCGAAGGCGATCAAGGCCATTGTGCGACAGAAACTCACTACCTCCAGAAGAGAGTCGTCATCAAAGGCAGGCTCGATATAGTCACCTTGTAACCTTCGGGACACCTGATGGACACCGCCGTGGGTGTAGCCGTTCATCGCACTCCATGCGCTTTGCTTCACCGTCGAAAGAAATTTGACCGAGAATTCTGGGCGCTCCTCGATCGCCTTGATTAGATCACCGAATTTCGGCGCGATCGTATCCTTTTCGACGAACGCTTCTATCTCCTGTTCCGAAGCGCAGTAATGAATCCAGGCCCCGCGCACGAAGCACTCGAAGGCACATCGGACGAGGGCGAATGCACTTGCATAAGTGGCCATCGATATCAGTGTGATAATGCCAGCATGGTGCTCGATCGACAGATCGAAGAGTTGGCCAGGAATGCGATGCCTGTGATCGCCTTTGATCTTCAAGCCTTCGAGGCTGGCGCGAATCCATGCCAAATCATCCTGCGCCATTGAGATGGCCGTCCGAACGTTTTCCGAGCTTGTACTCGTTTCCATGTTTGTTTCTTTCCCACCGCCTGTGGCTGGGGTCATTGAAAGGTTAATGTCACCGCATTCCTTCGCGTGGGAGTGTGGGATCACCAGCATCAGACCTGCGCCAGTACTCTTCACCAGCAGCTATGCCAGATGCTGTGAGAACATAGCGGTCGGCATAATCGGAGCTTGCCGCGAGCAGCCCGAGGCGAACCAATGGCGCGACACTGCCGTCGGCAACCGATCTTTCGCTGCGCGTTTCACCGTTTACGATTGTCCATCGCTTGCGACCATTCTCGATGAATAACTCAATTTCGCTCGGAATTCTGGTCGGAGCAGACGCTTCGCCCCGTACAGTCGACCAGCGGTGAGAAAAACAGATTGTCAGGAAGCTCAGCGTCTCCCTTGCCCGAGGGGGAATTTCCAGCCAGTCGACCAAAGCATTGGCCGAAGGGAGCAACCCCTCGCGCTTGTTCAACAGGGCTTCTTGTCCGCAGAGATAGGCCTTCACCATTGCGCGCTCGATCTCGCCAATCGTATTTTGCGTGCGCCCCCCTTTACGCGCCTCGCGATCCCGGGCGACAATTTCGCGCGCGGCCTCGCGGAACAACGCGCGCATTTTCGATGTTGGTCGCTCGGCTTTGGCAGGCTTCCTTTTGACGTTCATGGTTGCAACATCCCGAAGAAAAGCGAGCCTCAGACCGGCTGACGCGGCGCGATGCCGAGGCGCTGTGCGACCTGCGTGTAGAGACCGACGATGCCGGGCATGGCGACCGTGACCGCGAGACCGAATGGTACAGCTTCATCTATCGGAGTGCCCGGATCTGGATCGCGCTGCACAACGAGGTCAATCGTCATATCCGGGCCGACGACCGGCGCTTTGTCACCTTCCCAGCAACGCATGAATATGGTGCCGCGATTAGTCTGATTGCCGTCAGGTTGAAGGCTACGCG
Organism: uncultured Sphingopyxis sp.; assembly: GCA_937873425.1. Taxonomy (GTDB): domain Bacteria; phylum Pseudomonadota; class Alphaproteobacteria; order Sphingomonadales; family Sphingomonadaceae; genus Sphingopyxis. The sequence goes on from CALMYE010000261.1 coordinate 30,610, forward strand.
GAGAAACGCCCAAAGTGCCGGCTTCTGCTGGATCGAGCAGCTTGAGGCGAACGGATCGGTAGCTCTTGCGTCCCGGTTGCACGGGTGTGAACCATGCTAGCGTCGCCGACAGGCTGTGGGGCCGGGCCTGACCGCTCATGACCGCCGGTATGGGGACACGGACAGTGGTGACACGGTCGCGTGAAAGTTCTCCAACCGCCCAGAACGTCGCGCGGTCCTCCGCGCACGCTACCGCGTCTTCGGCGTCGACATAGCCAAATCCCAGGAAGCGCCTGATATTGTCCTTGATGTGGCTGTGATGCCCGCCGACCGGACCGATGATCGCTTTGATCCGTGCAGCAATGTCATCGGGCCAGCGGGCGGGATGGACAAGCAGCGCCTTGAGCAGGGCCGCCCGCTGAATGTGGGGCAGGCCCGCAAAATCCGGATACGCTGCCTCCAGTGCGTCGTGGATTCGATGACATGTGCGTGATGCCAGCGCGGTCGCGCCGCTGGTCCCGCCCGAATAGCCTTCGGCTACCCCGAAGGCGCCGGTACGAGGCGCCGCCACTTTGAGGCCAGCGGGGCGCGTTGAGGGCGCCGGTCTGACGAAGACATGACCGTCGGTCCGCATCTGGCGGAGGTGCTCGCGACCTCCCGGCATCAAAATGTCAGGTTTGACTGATCGGGCAAATCCAGGGCCGAGAGCGCTCGACGGGTTGGCGGCACGAATGCCCGGAAAGGGGTCGATGATGGTGCGGGCGGCGCGGCGGTCCGCAGCCGACACCCAATCGTCATTGGACGCGCCGACCGTCACCGCGTTGATTGCCTCGGACGGCGAAAACATACGCCGGTCAGCCATCAGATTGCCGATCGCGGTCAGCGTGCCGTCACAGCGAGCGGCGGCGTCAGCGTCTTCGAAAGCCGTGCCGGTCGCGAAGGCTGGGACGCCGAAGGTCTCCCTCACATTACCAGCACTCACCAGAAACAGAATGCCGTATCGGTACGCCAGTCGATCCAGCAGCCGTGCCCATGCCGACAGCGACGACTGAAAGGGACGCCGCTCGTTGCCAAGCGAGAGATTGACGATCAGCACGCCCGGCGCCGTTGCATCCGGGCCTTCTCGCATCGCTCTAATGGCGAGAAAGATGATGTCGACGACAAGCCGTCGTGCCGGGAAGCGATCCCCAGCACCCATCACCGGAACAACATGAATGCGCCGCGGCAATGCCGGTGCGGGATTGTTCCTGTCGCCATGCACGAGGAGCGACGCCATCGCAGTGCCATGGACGCGTTGGTCCACGGGGGCATGGGGTTCGAGATCGAATTGATCATCCACGACCAGATGAGCGGCGAGCAGCGGATGTGCGGCGACTGGAACTCCGTCGAGCAGGGCCAGGATCGGTTCGCGCAGGTTGCCGACCGCAGCAGCGGTGCCGGCGTCTGTGACGTCCTCGATCTCGATCGTCGTCGCTAGGCTTTGCGGGCGGATGTGCATGACAGGCTCGAGGCTGGCGATGCCGCCTTCCGCCTGATCGATGATCTCCCGGATCGCGCGTACCGGCAAATCCACGAGCAGGGCATGATAGGCGATCTCGGGCAGCCGGGCACGCGAGATGATCTGCCCGCCGCGTGCGGTCACTGCCGCGCGCACTTCATCTTCCCGTGCCTGGGCCTGAACCTCAGAGGCTCGGTAGATCAATTCGATCTCCAGCGGGACAAGCTCGTCCTCGCCGCGCTCCTCGATCTCCTCGGCGAGAAAACTGGCGTCGATTCGTTGGACCCTGTCCTGAGGCCCCCATGGTCGCAGATCGCGAAGCAGTTCGAACACGCCACGCCACGGCGTCTCCCCGAATTGCAGTTGATCGGCGTTCCAGCGCCTCCAAAGAGAGAGCAGTTCTGCGAGCGCGCGTGCGTCCGGAACAAGGAGGTAGGCAACGGGCTCCTTGTCGTCGTCGCTGCCTAACTCCTCCTCGTCGATCAGTTGTGAACGGACAGAATAGGCTGCAGTCTGCTGCACGTGCGAGACTCTGCTGAAAGACAGAAATCCCTGCAGCGCTGCTGCCAGATATGGCTCACCATCGGTTCAATCCGCCGCTATTTTCGCAAATCGGCCATGCCGAGCTCCTGCCACATCCAGGTAAAATCGAAGGTCGCCATGGGATCGCCCGTCTCGCGCGACTTGGCCGAACCGTTCTCTAGATATTTGAGCCACTCCGCCACTTTGGACCTCCCGGCCTTGGTGCGGGCCAGCGCGCGCGGTGTCCGGTCACGCAGCATCGGAACCGGATGATCGAGCGCCTTGGCATATTCGCGGGCCAGCATCTCGTGAACCACACGCTCAATTTCCTCGGGCGGCAGGTCCGGCCCTTCGTCCCGTCCACCATTCCCCGCATCGTCAGCAAGCATTTGCGCCAGTGTTCGGATTTCGGTCAGCGGCGGGCCGATCCGCTCGCCCAGCCATTCAGCCATCGTTGCCCTCGCCACCTCGGCGCGCTCGGCGCTGTTGACCTCAACCACCAGTTGCCGCCCCTTCAGTTCGACATTGGCGAAGACCGGCGTGCCGTCGTCCATGGTGGTGGCAATGGCCTGTTTGCCCCTGCCCGGCTTGCGCGCGGCGGCCTTCGGCGCCAGCCAGTTCCAGAAGCTGTCGCTGGCCGGCTCCAGCCATGCGGCGGCATCGAGCATGCGGGTCACGGTCTGCCGGTTCGCACCCTTGGCCAGCGGGAAGACGATCCGATGAAACACCACGTCCTCGCCATCGGCGTTGACCAATTCGGGCAAGCCAGTCGCTGCCTGCATGCCCAGCGCATCAAGCAACCAGACGCCGGTGAACAGCGGCGCGCTGGAGCCGAGCAAGGCGCCCTGATCCGGCGCGCCAGCTTCGGCTTCCAGGCGGGCAAAGCTGGCGATCAGCTCGGTGCTGGCGTCCGGCCCGAACGGCAGCAGGGCGCCAGAAATCCCCCATCGCCCGTTCACCTGGACAACTCGCGTTGCAATTCTGTCCCAATTGACGAGCGTCCGGGTCGCGCTGCGCTCGATGACCGTGACCGGTTCGCCTTCCCGCAGCAGATCGGTGAGCCGCATCGACTGGCCCGGCACGACCTCGCTGACCTCGTAGAGAGACATCGCTGCGCCGCGCAGCGCCCGCATATAGGCCTTGTCCGGAGCCTTTTCGCTCCAGCCCCGCCGCTTGAGATAGGTGTCGACGAGGTTGCAGCCGTCCTCCCAATCATCGCGGCCCATCAGGTCCTCGAAAGCGCAGCCCCACAGAGGCCCTTCCCAATGGTGGCCCACCGCGTCGAAAATCGCCTCGGGTTCCAGGCCTGTTGCCGCGCAAACCGGATCGAGATGCAGCGCCAGGATGGCGTCAAGCCGTTCGTCCCACGGCGCGCGCTCGGCAAACCGGATGAGCCCGCCAAGATCGTGACCGGCATTGCTCTTCGACATTCGATCCCACCCTTTCCCTATACTGCCTGCGAGGCAGACCCCAGGCTACCTGCCGTCAAACCCTGCGACCCGCCAGCAGCCGCGCGGCCGCATTGGAGGCGGGCGCAAGCCGGCGGCCATAGCGCAGCGCGGTCCCGACCGAGGACCAGCGCAAGGCCTGGGCAATCGGGCCGGCATCCTCGCCGCTGGCGAACAGGTCCTGGGTCAGCCCCACGCGCAGCGAATGCGTGCTCAGGCCGCCCAGCGCAATCTCGAGATCCTCGCCCATCAGATCGACCAGCCCCATGTCCGCCGCCGCCAGCGCCCGCTTGCGGATGATCGACCGCACCGCCGCCACGGTCAGCGCGGTGTCGCCGACGACGTAGGTGACGCTGGCTTGCCGCGCGGGAATGGCCGCCATGCGCTCACGGTCAACGCCGGCGTTGTAGGCGAGATCGGCGATGGCGAGCGCCCGGCGGCCGGGGTGGCCCTTGGTGCGGATCACCCCGACGCGGCGGTACAACGGTCCGGTGCGGATCGCGGCAGCCTCGCGCCAGAGAGCGATCCGCCGGACGGTTTCAGGAGACACCCAGACAGAGGCCCCCTGCCCTTCCTGATCGGTCTTCGAGCGATCGATGTCGAGCAGGCCGCTGCCATCGTCCTGGACTTCGAGCGCCTCGACCCTCGCCTCCAGAATTTCCGACACGCGCAATCCCGCATCGTAGCCGAGCGACAGCAGCGCCGCATCGCGCAGGCCCGGAAGGTCGGTTCCGCAGGCTTCCATCAGCGCCGCCAGCGTGAATCCCTTGACCGGAGCGTTGCCGATCGCTTCCCCGAGCCGCAATCCGGCGGCCTGCCGCTGGGCCTTGCCCTGGCGGCGGCGCAGACCCTTCATCGCGTCGCGGACCAGCGAACTCGATACGGCGCTGGGGATTCCAAGCAGTCCATGCACCGTCGCCAGCGTCGCCAGCTTGCGGGCGATAGTCGCGGGCTTCTGGTTACTGGCCTCAAGATGGTCGATCCACTCGGCAATGCGCTCGGCCGAAGCGGGGAGACCAGCTCCGGCCTGTTCGCTCGCGAACAGGGTATAGCCTTCAAGATCGCAGGTCATCGCGCGCAGTGTCGCCGGGCTGCGCGCCTCGAGCGCCTTGGTGAAATTGACCTTGGCCACGGCGGTATCGCCATCGACCAAGCTGGAGAGGACGGCGACGAACCGTTCGACCGTCGTCAAGCCCGGCCTCGCCCGGCGCTTGGGCAGACGCGCTTCGCTGGGGCCAAGCACCGTGACGACCTCGCCTTCGGGCACTGGCGTCCTATCGGAAAGGCTGGTTGGCGATGCCAAGACCAATTTGCGCTTCATCGGGGCCGAATACCATGGCGAAACGGCCATGTCACTATATGTAATCTCCCATTATCATTAGTGCACTTCAAAGCCCTAACAGCTATGGTACAGTTAACTCCAGTTTGCTAGGCCTGTGTCGATGGCGAATTTCGAAGCCCATTTTGCCGGATTCCATCCGCTCCAGGCGGACGAAGACGCATCGCCCGAAGCGCTCATGCTGGCCCGCTCGCGCGCCGCGCTTGCCTGGGGCCGATTGCAGGGTCTGGTAGCACATCTCGAGCCCGGCGTCGCCGATCTGCTCGCCGCCAGCGTCATTCATGCACAGCTGCGTGATGCCCTATCCCAAGCGGGCCACGCCGGCGCCGCAGCAGAGATCGACCTCTGGCTTTGCGGCCTTGCCGCGCCTCCGGCCGAAGGCCCGCACGTCTTCGCGGATCCCTGGGGAATCACGCATGCGATCCTCACCGAGCTGTCGCTCGCCCGCTGGGAGCCGATCGCGCGGGCTGCGCAGCGCCTGCGCGCGGCGGCCGGCCCGGATCGCGGGTGCGCCGGCCCCGCCGACCCGCTCTCGCCGCGCGAGGCGATTGCGCTCGCTGGCCAGCTGGCCAGTGACGCGGTCCCGCACAGCGACAGCACCTGGCCGCTCGTGGCCATCGACCACCTCCACGCTGCTGCTGCGGCATCGACCGAATTCGCCCCGAGCGAGCCCGACCAGTGGCTGCTCGACCTTCCAGGTGGGCCGATGGCCCTCGCGCAGCCGCGCGCCAGAACGCCGCTCTGGGCGATCGATCTCGTGGCCGGTGCAGCCCTGTCGGGGTCCGCGCCCGGCACAGTCCCCCTCCCCTGCCCCGGCGCGCTGCGCGCCGAGGCGCTGGCACCCTGGCTATGGCCGCGCGAACGCGGCATTCTGGTCGCCGAGGCGCTCGAATCTAGCGCGGAGCGGCTCGCAAGGCTGGTTGAACAGGCCCGGACGCGCCATCACCACATGACCTCCACCCTTGCAGACCTGCGCTCGAATTCGCGCGCGCCCCTGCTCTACACCCTGCTCGCAGGGTTCGGACCCTTGCGCCCGGGCCAGATCGAGCGTGCCCTCCACCTGTCCAAGAACGGCGCGCGCGAACTGGTCAAATCGCTGAAAACTGCGGGCCTTGCCGAGATCGAGCGGCATCGCGGTCAGGTCCTGATCCGTGCGAGCCTGGCGGGCGGCACGGGACGCGAGACAGATCCAGGAGTGGACCTGTCTCCCGTGCTCTCGGCTGAAAGCCTCGCCGAATTCGACGACGCCATGGCCGCCATCGACCGGCTGCTCGCCCGCTCGAATGGGTCGGCGTCGAAAGAATGACCTGGCAGGTCGAGCACAATGCGAAACGCGGGATGGGCAAAGCGCCGGGTCAACCGCTTGTGGAGCAGTCCCGGATTTCCAAGGCAATCCTCCCACGGATCGGGGCGCCCGGTCGCTGCGGGGACGAAATCGTCGGCCAATCCGCACTGCTTCAGGAAGAACAGGGCATCCTGGAACCCGCGCAAGCAGCTGAGCGGAGATTTCGCGGCACTGGCAAGCTCGGCTGCGTAGCGGCGGCGTACCTCGCTCGCCAGGACCTCGCGCTGTCGGCGCACCACTTGCGCCGCATGCACCGCAGGGTAGCCCAGCCAGGCCTGCTCGAGCTTCTGTCCGGCGACCTCCAGCACGCGGCGTTTGCGGTCAAGCTCGCGCTTCCCCACCGCTGCGATCGCGGCCGCGAGATCGGCCAGGCCGGGCACCGCGCCGCGAGCGGCTCGCCTTACCGGACCACGCGCCGGCTGCGCATCGAAGCGGAACGTGCGGTCCATCCGTTCGGCTTCTTCCACATTGCTGCTGTGCAGCGCCGCCAGCAACAGGTGGCGCGAAGGCGCAATATGGAACCGGTTGCCGATCAATGCCGCGATGTATCGCTTTGAAAACGCGTAAGAGCTGGGTTCACTGCCACGCAGATGGGCACGGGAAATAACGAGATTCCAGGCGAGGCGAGTGCTGACCAAAGTAAACCGCGCCATCTGCTCGCGTGTCCGCTCCACCGTCTCCTCCAGCAGCCGCTGCGCCGCCATCGAGCGCCCCAGCGCCATGATGCCCCGAAGATCGATTAGCAGCAGATCATGGCGCTCGCAGCGCAGGGTAACGCGCAGGATCCAGCTCCGCTCAATCCGCCACTGCGCGCCGCTTTCCAGCCAGTCGAGCCAGCATTGCGCGCACCCGATCGAGCGCAGCGCCGGGGGCAGCAGGTCGCCGCGGGGACACCCCACGAAAGTCCGCAGAATGGCCTTCTCCGGCAGCGCCGTGGCCCAGGCCAACCGCTCGACTATGACCCTGCGCCGCTCTGCGGTGCCATCGGCTAATGAGGCCAGGTCACAGGTAGCGAGGGCTGTCTCGATGCCGAGATGGCTGAACAGCGCCTTGCGCGTGGTTTCATGCCGCGCGGCCAGACGATGCAGCCAGGATTCAAAGCATTCCCCCGCCAGGGGCCTGACCCGGAAGGCCAGCGGCTCGATCTCGGCTCTGCCCTGAGCGGCGCCCATCCCGGCGCTCAATCCGGGCTATAGGGGGTAAAGAGCTGCAAGGCCTCGCTGATATCGTCGTGCGCTACCAGCACGCGATCGTGCCGCTTGGCGACCTTTGCCGACCAGTGCAGGATCCGTTTGAAATTGCCGGTTACCCCGCCGCTTTCGCGCCAGATCCGCTCGGCGAACGCGGGCTCGGCGAGATGTTCGGGCTCGGCCATGTCCATGCCCATCGCCAGCGCCCGGATCAGGCGCTGCGACGGCTCTCCCGGCTCCCACAGCGGCAATCTGAGCATGATCGAACGAAAGGCGAGTTCGACATCGTCGGCGAAGATCTGGCGGGCGACATCAAGCCCGGCCACGACCAGCGGCACGTTGCCAGCGCTCATCAGAAAGCGGAAGGCATCGAGCGTATCGCGCCGCGCGACCCCGCTGGCGGTCAGGATCACATGGACATTGTCGATCGCGACCAGCCTCGTCCCCTGCGCGGCCAACAGATCGACCACCTTGAAATCGGCGGTTTTGTGCGTGTTTGTCCGGATCGGCCAGCCCTGCTTCCAGAGCAGCGCCAAGTTGATCTTGAGCGAGGTCGGGCTTGAGGGAATGACCGTGCGCAGCACGGGTTGGTACCGGGCCTCGCCCCAATCGGCGGGCTCGGGCAAGGCCTCGGTCAGACGCCGCTGCGCCTCGCGCAGGATCGAGGTCTTGCCCATGCCGGACTGGCCGGTGAGGACGATGCAGGTCGGTCGTTCTTCCGGATCGTCATGCGCAACCTCGACGATGGTCTCGACGGCGTTGCGGGCTTCGTCGAAGTCGATCCAGAATGTGGATAGGTGCCCCGAGGGCTGCGCGGTGGTGACCGCGCTCACGGGCGCACCTTCAGCCAGGTATCCTCGCCCAGTTCCCCCACCGATTTCCACTGAACCGGCTGTTTTAAAAGCTTTTCAGGCGTCCGCAGGTCCGCGAGCGTAAGCCCCTCCCCTTCGCGCCGCTTTGCCCGCCGTCGCGCCTCCTTGGTGCGAACCCGCGCCTGATGGATTTCCTGGTTTGCCGCTGCGATGGCGCGGGCCGTCGCCGCACGGCCGCCATCGGCCTGGTAGCCGCGGCCCAGGGCCCTCACCTTGGCCCTGGCGGCTTCCCAGTCCGCCTCCCAGACATCGGGATACTGGCCGATAACCGCCATTTGCACGAAAGAGCCCTCGAGCTCGGCATAGACATGCTGGATCGTCCGTTCGTCCCAGCTGACCTCGATCTTCTGGCCTATCCGCTTGCCGAGCGCCGGGTGCCAGTAATGGCGATGCTTGATCTGGATGCCCCGGGAATGGACCGTCAGCGACTTCGACGGCAGAAATTGGCGAAAAAGCTCGTCCGCATTACACGAGACCGGGAGCAAGGGACCATGGCGCGCTGCCTCGCGTTCCCACATCTGCGCCGGGCACAACCCGCCGAGCGCGGAATGCGGCGTGTGATGATAAACCGCGATCTGGCACAGCAGCCAGCGCTCGAATTCCGCAAGGGTCATCGCCGCTTCAGCCTCGGCGTCGTAGTCATCGCGCGCAGACACGTTCGATCCCGTAGCACCCGGCAAAAGTCTCAGTTTTCCGACCATTGTGCCGATCAGCCGCTCGATATGGCCACCCAGATGGGCCGGGCCGGGTTTGCGGACATCCGGGTCGATGCCATTGCGCACGCAGGCCCGCCGAAACGACTCCGAGCGATGCGGCTTGGCCTGATCGGCATGCAGGCGCCGGAACAGGCCGAACATCGGGTAGCTGACATCCACACCCAGGTGTTCAAGCACCGGTTCCTTGGGCAGCAGCGCGCTCGCGACCGCCCTGCCGCACCGGAAAATCGAAGGATCGCCGAAGCTGACATAATAGCCGAGTATCGCACGGGTCCAGATTTCAATCAGGAACGTGATCCACGGCCGTCCGAGCTCTTCCCGCCGCAGGCTGTCGACCAGGATAACGTCCCCCCTGGTATGGTCCATCTGGACAAGATCGAGGAAACCATCGCTGCGGTATTCCCCAGGGTGCGCTTCATGCGCGCTGCGGGTCTTGGAGCCCATGCTGGCCTTGGCCCACACACTGCTCGGAATCTCGGCCAGCAGCCGCTCGATTGTCTTCTCGCTCGGGATCAAATCGGCGGAAAACCGGTGCTCTCCGTTATCTGCATGGAGCAAGCCCCATATTTGCCTAGCCGCTTCAGCGCGGTTCGGCGGCACCATCTTAAGCGCGATCTTGTTGGTCAGCGCATCAATGGCGCTTCTCACCACCGGGTCGATCCGATGTGAGCCGGGAGGCGGTCCTCGGGGCTTAGGTGCAAGCGATTCGGCAACCGGATGCGCCCGATACCGCGCGGCCAATGTTCGGATCTGGCGCTCCTTCAAACCGGTGGCTTCGCAAATAGCGGCAATCTGCGCCGCCGTCACCGGCCCGGACACCGAAATATGCCTTCGGAAATGCGGGAACAGTGCCAATCCCGCCTCGAGGGACTTGAGGCTGCGCTTGGGTGCAGGAGACGGCATTCGCTCAATCATACGATTGGCTCCGCTGTAGATTCCCCTGTATCGTCAAATGTAGCATAATCTGTCCGGCCATGCGGCGTGGAAACGTGCTGCGACAGAGTTATGCGTATTTGAGTCATCCTATCCTATTGATTAAACGTCCTTTTTAGAATTGCAGTCTTTTCTGTCGGCTGACACGAGGCCTACTTGCCCGCCGATCGTGCGCTCGAACGGCTCGATGCGGTGCTGCCGACCCGTGATCCGATGGGGACCCTGCTTGAATGGTTGGCGGAGCTGCGAACTGAAGAAATCGACTTTCTCGAAGGCGGCAGCGAGATGCTTCAGGTCGGTGGGTTCGCGGTCACACGTTCAGCGCCGCGGGGGGCGGCCTGGGCTGCGTCGCTTGCGGCGGCCATGCGGCCACACTTGTTTGGGCTAGGGTCGGCGCCAATGGCGCTTGCTGGGATCATGCCGCGGGCTGTGTTTCGTGAACTCCATGAAGAGCCGTTGCCCGTTGTGCTTCGCGCGGCGCTCGAGGTAGCCAGCGAAAAGGCTGAGGTCGATTTGCGCTTCCTGCGAAGGGCTGTCGTTCGGGCCGACGATGTACTTTCTGGGCTGTATGCCTCTTCGACTGCTCCGCAAACCTGGCGAATGATCGTCAGCTTGGGCCCACTTACCCGAGCTGAGCTCGCTCGGGGACTGGGTGTAACAAAGCGCACCGCTTCTCAATCGGTAGCTTCACTTCAGGAGGCAAGTATGGTGCTCCTTCGGCAGACCGACGGCGCTATATTGCCGGCCAGTGCTGATCTAGAACGGCGCGAATAGCCTCTTCCGCTTCCTGCCGTGTCGCGCCGCCCTTATTCAGCAACGTGACACGGACGCCCTTACGGTCAGCCCCATCGATCCGAAGCACTGGCTTCCCACTAGCACTGGCCACGGTTTCAGGCTTTCCTGACTTCTTGGGGGATCCTGACTTCTTGGGGGGGTCTGCCGCGAGAGCGAGCGCCTTGATCACCTCAATCACAGACATCGACTTGCCAGTCTGCTCGCGCTCTGCAGCAAGACGTTCCGCCTCACGGAAGGCGCGCTCCCGTCGATCCTCAGGCTTGAGGAGCGCTTTGAGCGCAATCGCATTGCGAATGCCAAGCTCCTGCGGATTGGCAAATGCCCTGGTCAGCCCATCTGGCAGCCGTGCCAGATCGAGATACCGCGTTAGCCAGCTTTCGGAGACTTTAAGCCTTTCCGCCATCGTCTTCTGCCGACCATCGTAATAGGCCGTCAGGGCGCGCAGATAGTCTTTTGCGCGTTCGAGATCGGTAAGATCGTCCCTAGCCCGGTTTTCAATGTCCGCGAGCCTGAAGGCCTCTTCATCGCCCATCTCGCGTACGTCGACGAGAAACTTGAAGTCTGGATAGTTGTGCGAGCGCAGCCAGCTGATCGACCAGTGTCGGCGCGCTCCGCAAATGACCTCAAACTCAAACCCGTCATCTCCGGATAGGCGACGGACGATCGCGGGTATCTCCTGCCGCCCTTGAGCCTTGATACTCTCAATAAGGTCCGCGCAGCGTTCCTCATTAAGCAGAGCATAGTCGCGGTTATGGCCTGCCCACATCCGACACTTTGCTGGGTCAACAAGCTCATGTGTGCGAGAAACAATCGCTCCCGACGCCAGGTCAGCAAGACGGTTTGAACGCCCCGTAAGCACGTTTGAGGCAATGCTCGATCTACGAGGGGCAGCAGTATCCTCGGTCAGGTCAATACCTGCCGCCAGATCGGCCGCGAAACCACTGTTCTTCCTACTCATGCAAGCCTCCCATTAGCAGAATTGCACGCGTGCAATTTTCCAGCGGCTCATACCAAAGCCTCCTGACGGAGGCGCTTCTGATGGCTGGGCCACATCGATCGAATATCAACTTCGATTTCCGAATTCACGCCATCAAGATAGTTCAGGCAACGGTTGCGAACCGCCGAACTCGTGGCAGGGCCATCAAGCTCATACACTGTCATCAGCCGCGCTGTAGCATTGTCGATCTCGGCCGAGTCCTTGAGAGGCGTGCGAACCATCGCATGCCCGAATAGCGTCCGCATCAGCTGCAACAGCTCTTTCTGCATCGATTTATTCTCATCGACCTTGGACGCGACAAAGCGGAGGAACTTCAATTCTGGAGCGAGACCACGGTCTGCCAGCTGCTCAATCGTTTCATCTAGCATCGAGAGGAATGCAGCCGTCGAGGAGAAATCCATAACAGTCGGCGGTATCGGCACGACCAATGCGTTAGCGGCCCGCAACACGGACAGCGAGATCGCCCCGAGGGCGGGCGGCGGATCCATCACCACGACATCGAACCGATCCGATATACTCTCGATTCCCTCCTTCAGGCGGTCAAGGAGCGCGCCGTTCCCCTGCGCCATCCGTGCGGCTAGTTCGTATTCGGAATTGAACAAACGAAGGTTGGCGGGAATGAGCTCCAGACCGTCGAAGTGAGTCTTGCGGAGCGCGTAGTCCAGAGATGATCGCTCCCCCTCACGAAGGAACGGATAAAGGGTATCATCTTCGGTGAGATCGAGATCGGGCACATACCCAAAAAGGGTCGTCGCCGAGGCTTGGCTGTCGCAATCGACGAGCGCAACACGGTAGCCTCTAATGGCCAGATACTGAGCGAGGTGAACGGCCAAAGTCGACTTACCAACACCTCCCTTGAAGTTCTGGACAGCCACGACACAGCAGGGATCGTTTGGAGCCCGATAGGGTCTTGTCCCGAACACGCCGCGCATGTCGTTCAGCTGGGCAAGCGTATATCTCTCTCGCCTGTTGTTGTCGGTCCTCGCAGGCTCTGGCAGGCGGCCGTCTTTTTCCGCATCACGGATAGCAGCCGGCGTGCGGCCCACAAGTTCGGCCGCTTTCCCGATTGTAAAGGTTGGCTCGCGCCGGTCATCTGCCCTAGCGCTTCGCGCGGAATCCCGGAGCTTTTCGAGTACCGAGGAGGTTCGACTGGCCAGCGTCGCGACCGAGACCAAACGCTCGGCTTCTTCAATCTGAAGTCCGTTTGACACATGCCTTCCTTTCGCAATTCCGCATGTGCTACACCGACTTGCGCTTTTCGGTCAAGAAAATCGGGAATTTCGAAAGTTGGAGCGCGTCATCGGTGTGAAATCTGTGTCGCCGCGCCCTATCCTGACTCGGTGGGGGCTTAGAAAATTGCACGCGTGCAATTTCTGCCGTTCAGGGTCGGCCCCGGCGATTGAACCACCCCTCACAGAACCCTTTCCAGGCGGCGATCAACTTCGCACCGCGAAGCTTCTCCAAACGCTCGCCCATATGCTCGCGAAAACCGTTGGCGATCAGATCTACATCCCAACCACCGCCATGCTTACGGCCTATCTCAAGGAGGTCGTCATGACCGAAGCGCAGCGTTCCCACTGGAAATGTCGCCTCGGATAGCTTCTTGGCTGAGACTGCTCCTCGCGATGCCGGAATAGCCCCCTGCCCCACTGTAACGCTCTCTACAGCCCCATCACGCCTCGCCTGGCGTCCAGCTGAATGACGATCAAGCTCGTCGACGGTCTCAAGCACCTCCGGCGCGCCTTTGGGCTCGAACCGGAACTCGATCTCCGTGACTGTTCGACCCTGCCTGATCTCCCGCCACTCAACACGGAAGTGAGCAAGCTGGTCAATTTCGGATTTCGCCTTCTCCAGAACCTTGCGCCGAAGTTGAGCGAAGTCCGTGTAAACATCTGGTGGAATACCCAATGCTGCGCGCAGCGCCTGCATGTCTCCCCGCCAAGTTGCTTGTCGACGATGAAGCCGAAGTGCCCCCAGCTCATACAGCTTCAAGGCGTAGTTCGAACGAAAGCCAAGCACCGCTTGCCGATTGAGCACAGCATAGGTTTCGGATGCCTGGATGAGCTTGCGAGCATCTGGGGTGAATTCCCACTCAATCCATCCAGTCTCGCCGCCCTCCTCATCTGTCTCCTCCTTCGACCGCGAGATCAGGGAGAACAGGAGCGTCGCCTTCTTTCCCCGCCAGGATTTGTCATCGACGGCAAACAGCGTTCGGTGCAGTTCCTGAAGCATGTCGGTAATCCGCTCATTGCCCTTGTGGCCTCGCCGAATGTCCGCCTTACGTATGCGGTGAGGGCGATCCTCCCAGGCGTCACCCCCAGCTGTGAGGATCATGAGAGCGAGTAGACGCGAAGCTGTCAGACTGAGAGATTCGCCTTTGACAAACTTGATTTCGATGATGCTGCCTGGCTTGGCGAACTCGTCGCCGCCCTTTGCCTTCAACGCGGCAGCAACCCGCATCGCACGGCCAGGGGATCCTTCCTCGGGCTTCTCTTCAGGAGCCTCGGCTATTGGGCTAACATCCGTTTCCATGCCATATTGCGATCAAAGCTTGATTCTTGATGTGCTGATTGCTGCCTGACCTGACCTCATCAGTCAAGTCAGGTCAGGATCAAGAGATGGCCGCAGCCCCCAAGAAGTCAGGATTGAGCCGGTCGGATTTCGGGTCTGAATCACCCAAGAAACCGCGAGTCGCTAGGTTCTCCAGCAGGGCTTAAAATCGCGCTTGATTTTGATGCCTGCGAGACCCAAAAATCCGGCCAAGCGGGCGACGGATCAACATCTAGACGGCTGCCCCCAAAAGGTCAGGAAGGGTCGCGTCCGTCAAGGTGGTGTAATTTCGGCTGTGGCCGTGGGCCATCGTC
>CALMYE010000262.1 GCA_937873425.1 uncultured Sphingopyxis sp.
GCCGCGGTGCGCGTCGACATCATCTCGATGCGGCTGATCCGCTCGTCGCGGTTGCGGTCGTAGCGGTTGAAACGCCGCTCCTCGCGCGACGCCTGCGTCGCGGCGGGCAGTTCGGGCGGCGCGGGGCCGCGCTTCGGCGCATTGGGGCCGGCGACGGGAATCGGACCGGGATCGGGCGGCGGTTCGGGGATCACCTCTTCGTCCGCGATCTGCGTATAACCCTTCCACATGAAAACGCCGCCGGTGAGCAGCAGCGCGCTGGCGATGCCGCCGACGAGGAAACGCGAAAGCGCCATATCTGTCCCCCTGCCCGAACGCCAAAGAGCTATCATGAGCGGGGGGACGGGGGCAACCGGACGGCGGACCATTGGAGTCGAAGAATATAATCGGATGACTTGTTCAAATTCGCCGCGATGATTGCTATATTCGATCAATGCAATATTACCTGCCCTCGCTCAAGCAGATGCAATATCTGGTCGCGCTGCACGAGCACGGCCATTTCGGCCGCGCCGCAGACGCCTGCAACGTGACGCAATCGACGCTGTCGGCCGGCATCCGCGAACTGGAAACCCTGCTCGGCCAGACGCTGGTCGAGCGCACGCGGCGCGTGGTGCGCTTCACCGCGCTGGGCGACAAGATCGTCGAGAAGGCGCACCGGGTGCTGCGCGAGGCCGAGGAACTGGCCGGCATGGCGGCGGCGGCCGCCGCGCCGCTGGTCGGCGAGCTGCGCATGAGCGTGATCCCGACGATCGCCCCCTTCCTGCTGCCGGGCCTGCTGCCGCGGCTGCGCAGGGAGCGGCCGTCGCTCAAGCTGTTCCTGCGCGAGGAGCCGAGCGCGCAGGCATGCGAATCGCTGCACCACGGAACGGTCGATTGCGTGCTGCTCGCGCTTCCCTATGCGTGCGGCGACGTTGAGGCGGAGAATCTGTTCGACGACGCGCTGTTCGTCGCCTTTCCGGGCGATCAGTCCGACGACCTGCCCGCGACGGTCAGCGCCGCGCAGATCGACCCGGCGCAGATGCTGATGCTCGAGGACGGGCATTGCCTGAAGGACCATGCGCTCGCGGCGTGCAACCGGCCCGAGCTGCGCGCGGGGGCGCGGATGATGGGAACGTCGCTGCACACGCTGGTGCAGATGGTCGACAATGGGCTGGGCATCACCATGCTGCCGCAGATGGCGATCGAGGCGGGCATCCTCGACCATACCGACATCGACACGCGGCCGCTCGATTCGGAGCATGACTGGCGCACGATCGCGCTGGTGTGGCGCAAGGGCAGCCCGCGCGCGGAGGAGTTCCGGATGCTGGCGGATATCTTCCGGCAGCATCGGGGGGATTGAGCGAACGCCGACCCTCCAAAGGACCGTTTGTCCAGAGTAGGGGCTGAGCCTGGCGAAGACCCGTCTCGAAGGACCGCACACCGCGCTGGCGTCCTTCGAGACGCCATTTCGACAAGCTCAATGGCTCCTCAGGACAAACGGGCTTTGGTTTCGATCAATCCCACCGCTCCGCGCGGCCGTGGTCGCTGCCCCGCTGCTCGACCCATTGGACGCGGCCGTCGGCAAAGCGCTCGCGCTTCCACAGCATGACGTCGGTCTTGAGCCGGTCGATGAGGAACTCGACCGCCGCGAGCGCTTCGGCGCGGTGCGGGCTGCTCGCGAGGACGAGGACGATGGTGTCGCCCGGCGCCATCGGGCCGACGCGGTGGATCAGGGTCAGCGCGGCGAGGCTCCAGCGCGCGGCGGCATCGGCGGCGAGCGCCTCCAGCCCGGCGGCAGTCAGCACGGGATGATGATCGAGGAACAGTTCGACCAGCCCGCCGTCGCCGCGCACCCGGCCGATGAAGCTGGCGCTGGCGCCGTGGCCGCCGGTGTCGTGCGCGGTCTGCTCCGCCGCGGCGTCGATAGCTTCGGGCTGGACCGATACGCGGATCATCCGCCGGTCACCGGGGGGAAGAGCGCGACTTCGCCGCTGCGCGGCACCGCCGCTTCGGGGCCGGCCATATGGCCGTCCACCGCGGCGCAGATGCGCTGCGGTTCGGCGAAGGCCCGCGCGCCCGCTTCGTCGCGCGCGGCGAGCCAGGCGATCAGGTCGGCGACGCTGGCGACCGCGTCGGGGAGCGCGACCGCCTCCTCCGCGATCCCCATCCGCTCGCGCACCCAGGCGAAATAGGAGATCCGCAGCATGGCGCGTCAGTCCATATGCTTGAGGCCGACGCGCAGATAGTCCCAGCCGGTGACCAAAGTCAGCACCGCCGCGCCCCACAATGAGGCGAGGCCGACGGTCTTGATCCATTCCTGCCCCGGCAGCGCGCCCGCGAGGATCAGCGCGCCGAAGGCCAGGAGCTGGAACGCCGTCTTCCACTTGGCGAGCTTGGTGACCGGCATCGACACCTGCAGCGTCGCGAGGAATTCGCGCAGGCCCGACACGATGATCTCGCGCAGCAGGATGATCAGCGCGGCGATGACGTGCCAGCCGTCGATGTCGCGGGTGAAGACGAGCAGCAGGATGACCGCGGCGATCATGATCTTGTCGGCGATCGGATCAAGGAAGATGCCGAGCCGCGACACGGTGCCGCGCGCGCGTGCAACATAGCCGTCAAAATAGTCGGTAATGCCCATCAGGCAGTAGAGGCCGAAAGCGAGCGCATAGTCGATCGCCAGCGGCGAAGGCGCGCCGATGCGGACGCCGGGCCACAGGAGGAACAGCAGGATGGGGACCGCGAGAATCCGCGACAAGGTCAGGAGATTGGGAAGGCTGAGCATGACCCGCGATTGCCTGGACGTTCCAAAATGGGCTTTGACCCCGAACCCCCTAGCCGATAAGCCCGCCGCGCGACAACCGTCTTGCCTCGCCGGGCGCGCGCCGCATCTTCGGACCAGCAGAATGGGCACAGAATGACCGGTTCCTTTGCGCTGATGGGGCAACGCCGGTTCCTGCCCCTGTTCGCGACGCAGTTCCTCAACGCCTTCAACGACAATTTCTACAAGATGGCGATGGTGATTCTGGTCACCTTCACTATCTACAAGGACCCGGAAACCGAGGCGCAGTTCAACGCGATCGCCGCGGGGCTGTTCATCCTGCCCTTCTTCCTCTTCTCCGCGCTGGCGGGGCAGCTCGCCGACAGCGGCGACAAGACGAAGATCATCCGCATCGTCAAGAGCGCCGAGATCGTGATCATGATCGCCGGGGCGATCGGCATCTGGCTGCACCTCGTGCCGCTGATGCTGCTCGCATTGTTCGCGATGGGCGTCCACTCGACCTTCTTCGGGCCGATCAAATATGCGATCCTGCCCCAGCATCTGGAGCCGGACGAGGTGCTCGCCGGGACCGGCTGGGTCGAGGCGGGGACCTATATCGCCATTCTCGGCGGCACCATCGCCGGCGGCCTCATCCCGTCCGACATCGCCATGATAGGGATCATCGTCGTCGCCATCATCGGCCGGCTGACCGCCACGCAGGTGCCGCCCGCCCCCCCGGAAAAGGAGGCGGAGGGGCTGGTGATCGACCATAATGTCTTCCGCTCGTCGTGGCGGCTCGTCATTTCGACGATGCACATCCCGCGGCTGTTCCTCGCCATCGTGTCGATCAGCTTCTTCTGGGCGATCGGCGCGATCCTCGCCGCGCAATTCCCGCCGCTGGTCAAGAATGCGCTCGGCGCCGACAACACCGTCGCGACTTTGTTCACCGCCATCTTCTCGGTCGGCGTCGCGATCGGCTCGATCGTCGTCAACCGGCTGCTGAAGGGCAAGGTTTCGGCGCGCTATTCGCCGGGGTCGGTGATCGTCATGGGGCTGTTCGTGCTCGACCTGTGGTGGTCGGTGAAGGGGTGGAAGCATGCGGGCGGCGACGATCTTCTGAACTGGCGCGATTTCCTGTCGATCGCCGCGGGCGACCGGATCATCGTCGACCTGCTCGGCATCGCGATCGCGGGCGGGATGTTCGTCGTGCCGCTCTATGCCTTTCTGACCACCACCGTCGCCAAGTCGCAGACCGCGCGCACGATCGCGGCGAACAATATCGTCAATTCGGGCTTCATGGTCGCCGCGACGCTGATCCTGAGCCTGCTGATCGGCATCGGCCTGACGATCGACGACACGCTGCTGATGGTCGCGGCGATGTGCCTGGTGTCGTCGGTGCTGGCGTGGCGGCTGCACAAGGCGTGCGATTAGGGACGGATGCGGGCGGTCTGCGCTGATCTCCCCTCCCGCAAGCGGGAGGGGTCGGGGGTGGGCCAGCAACGTTGCATCTGCCCACCCCGCTGCGACTAACGAGCAAGCTCGTAAGTCTCGCTGCCCCTCCCGCCTGCGGGAGGGGAGAGGGATGGCCGCAACCGGCCGGATTCGGACCTAGATCAGAAACACCATCGTCGCGGTGAAGAAGACGAGGAAGCTCTGGACGAAGAGCTTGAGGTCCGAGCCGCGGAAGATCGTCACCGGTTCGCGGTGCTGCGCGATCGCGTGGCGCAGGGCGCCTTCCCAATCCGCCGGCGCGGCAAGCCGTGCGACCGTCAGCTGGCGCGCGCCGTGGGCGCGGATGCGGTCGCGGATGTCGATGCGGAGATCGGGGTCGAAGACGTCCATGCGCCCGAGACTAGAACGGCGTTAACGAGTCGATAAGGTTAAAAAAGCGTTAACGCCCGCCTGTCCCGTCGCGGGACGGGCGGGCGGCGTCCGATTAACGCGGAATCGGGCGGACGCGGACCGTGCGGTTGTCGGCGGCGCCGCGCTGGAAGGGCTGGCATCGCTGCGGCTTCATCCGCGGGCCAAGGCAGAAGCGCACCTCCTTCAGCCAGCCGTCGCGGTCGGTGGTGACCGCCAGCATCTCCGGCCCGATCCCCTTGTTGGCGTCGGCGAAGGCGCGGCGCACCGAACCCGCGGTCTGCGGCCGCGCGGCGAGCGCCTTCATGTCGGGGAAGCGCACCGCGCGGAACAGGATCGCCGCGGCGCGGAAATAGGCGTCGGGGTGCGGGCTCATGCAGGTGCCGTGCTTGGCCCATTCGTGCTGGAGCAGCTGCGCCGACGGCGTCATGCACATGTTCCGGCGCAGCACCGGCTGCGGCACGATCTTCGCCGGGCGGCACCATTGCGGATAGCCGGGGGTCGAGGCTTCGGGCCACAGGCCGTGGAGCACCCAGCCGAAGCGGCCGTTCTCGCCCGAGCATTGGAAGCGGTCGCGCGCATCGCGGGGATTGCGCACGCCGGCGCAATGCTGCGGCGACCAGCTGAGGGCGAGCAGATAGCCCGCGATAGGCGGTGTGCGCGCGGGTTCGCCGCGCGGCGGCTGTTCGAGACGGGGGACTGGCACGCGGTCGGGGGTCTTGCAGGCGGGCGCCTGGGCGTTGGCGATGGTGGGGGCCAGAATCAGAACAAGCCCCACGAAACCAAGCCATCCCCTCTTCCGTTCGTGCTGAGCTTGTCGAAGCACCGTTCTTCCTTTCAACGTCCGAAAAGAAAAGGACGGCCCTTCGACAGGCTCAGGGCAAACGGTTTTTGTGGGGTGGGCCGAAATCCAGAGCATCATGCGTTGAATCTGACGCGCCTCCCCGAGCGAAGACGAGGGGCTCGTTCGAGCGTAGCGAGAACCCGCACCGCCGTTGCCTCGACTTCGCTCGGCATGGCCCCTCGTCTTCGCTCGGGGATACGGACTGATTCAGATTTCACGCAACTTGCTCAAGCCAGCGCAAAATCGAGGCCGATGTCCGCCGCCGGGGCCGACTGGGTCAGGCGGCCGACCGAGACATAGGTGACGCCGGTCTGACCGATCGCATGGATCGTGTCGAGCCGGACGCCGCCCGACGCCTCCACCGGCACGCGGCCCGCGACGAGGGCGACCGATTCGCGTAAGGAGGCGAGGTCCATATTGTCGAGCAGCAGATGCGTCGCCCCCGCGCCGAGCGCGGCTTCGACCTGATCGACGCGATCGACCTCGACGATGATGTTCGCGATGCCCGCTTCGACCGCGCGGCGCACCGCTTCCTCGACCGAGCCTGCGACCGCGACATGATTGTCCTTGATCATCGCCGCGTCCCACAGGCCCATGCGATGGTTGGTCGCGCCGCCCATGCGGGTCGCATATTTTTCGAGGAGGCGCAGGCCGGGAATCGTCTTGCGCGTGTCGAGCAGGGTCGCCGCGCCGCCGAGCGCATCGACATATTCGCGGGTCAGCGTCGCGATGCCCGACAGATGCTGCACCGTGTTGAGCGCAGAGCGCTCGGCGGTGAGCATCGCGCGGGCGTTGCCCGACAGGCGCATCAGGTCGGTGCCGGCGGGGACCTGTTCGCCCTCGCCCACGAGGATTTCGATCTCCATCGCCGGATCGAGCGCGCGGAAGAAACGCTCGGCGATGGGGAGGCCCGCGACGGTGATCGCGTCGCGGCTGTCCATCGCGCCCGAAAAGCGCGCGTCGGCGGGGATGGTCGCCAGCGACGTGATGTCGCCGCCCTCCCCCAGATCCTCGGCAAGCGTGGCGCGGACGAAGGCGTCGAGGTCGAAGCCCGGCAGGGAAAAATCGCTCATGGCGCCCGCGATAGAGCGACGTCCACGCAAATCAACTTGACGTTTACGTCAACTGGCGCTGACATGGGTGCAAGCAACAAACGGAGAGGCCCTTATGCAATCCCCCATCTGCGCGATGCTCGGCATCGAATTTCCGCTGCTCGCCTTTTCGCACTGCCGCGACGTCGTGGTCGCGGTGTCGAAGGCCGGCGGCATGGGCGTGTTCGGCGCCGCCGCGCTGCCGCC
Source organism: uncultured Sphingopyxis sp. (assembly GCA_937873425.1). Taxonomy (GTDB): domain Bacteria; phylum Pseudomonadota; class Alphaproteobacteria; order Sphingomonadales; family Sphingomonadaceae; genus Sphingopyxis. The sequence continues at coordinate 6,743 of CALMYE010000262.1, forward strand.
CGAGCGGCTGGAGGAGGAGCTGGCGTGGATCGACGATCATATCGGCGGAAAGCCCTATGGCGTCGACCTGATCGTGCCCAACAGCTTCGCCGGCAAGGGCGAGGCGCCTGCATCGGGCACGCCCGCGATCCCCGAAACCCATCTGAATTTCGCCGCCGGGCTGCTCGAAAAGCACGGGATCGAGCCGGGCGACATGTCCGCCGCGATGGAAGCGCGCCAGAGCTTCGGCGACAATATGCGCGAGGACGGGGCGGCGAAGCTGCTCGAAGTCGCGTTCCGCCATCCCATTTCGCTGATCGCCAATGCGCTGGGCGTGCCGCCGCCGCTGATGCTGGAGCTCGGCAAGCGCAACAATGTGCCGGTCGCGGCGCTGGTCGGCACGCGCGACCATGCGCTGACGCAGGTGCGCGCGGGAGTCGACATCCTGGTCGTCGCGGGCGGCGAGGCGGGCGGCCATTGCGGCGAGGTCGCGACGATGGTGCTGGTGCCCGAGGTCGCGGCGGCGGTGGAGGCGGTGGGCGCGACGACGCCGATCCTCGCCGCGGGCGGCATCGTCACCGGGCGCCAGATGGCGGCGGCGATGGCGATGGGCGCGCACGGCGCCTGGACCGGGTCGGTATGGCTGACCACCGCCGAAGCCGAGACCAACCCGGTGGTGAAGGAAAAGATGCTCGCCGCATCGGCGCGCGACACGGTGCGGTCGAAGAGCCGCACGGGCAAGCCGTCGCGCCAGCTCCGCTCGCCGTGGACCGACGCGTGGGAGGCCGAGGGTGCGCCGAAGCCACTGCCGATGCCACTCCAGTCGCTGGTCAGCGAGCCGGCGCTGCGCAAGGTCGATAAATTGTCCGAGGGCGGCCACGAGGGGGCGAAGGCGCTGGCGACCTATTGGGTCGGCCAGGGCGTCGGTCTGATTAACGAGGCGATGGGCGCCGCGCAAGTGGTGCAGGCGTTCAAGGAGGACTGGATCGCGGCGTGCGAAAGGTTGAACGGCTTTATCGGGGAGTGAAGCATTCCTTCTCCCATTGGGAGAAGGATAGGGAGGCTTGCCGCTTCAGCGGCTAGCCGAACTTGGATGAGGGGATGTGGCGCGGCGCGCGAACGCCACCTCTGATCCCCTCACCCAGCTTCGCCTAGGCGGCAGAGCCGCCAAGGCTTCGCAACCCTCTCCCGACGGGAGAGGGATCAAGCTCAGCCAACCGTCGCTTTCACGATCTTGCCCGGCTCGCGCGGCGGTTCGCCCTTGGGCAGGGCGTCGACATTGTCCATGCCTTCGATCACCTCGCCCCAGACGGTATATTGGTTGTCGAGGAAGCGGGCGTCCTCGAAGCAGATGAAGAACTGGCTGTTCGCGCTGTTCGGATTCTGCGCGCGCGCCATCGAGCAGACACCGCGGACATGCGGCTCGGAATTGAATTCCTGCGGCAGGTCGGGGAGCTTGCTGCCGCCCATGCCGGTGCCGGTCGGATCGCCGCCCTGCGCCATGAAGCCGGGGATCACACGGTGAAAGACGACGCCGTCGTAGAAGCCTTCGCTCGCGAGGCTCGTGATGCGCTCGACGTGCAGCGGCGCGAGGTCGGGGCGCAGGCGGATGACGACGTCGCCGGTCGACAGCGACAGGGTGAGAGTCTGGTCGGTCATGGGAAACTCCTGAAAAGCGGTTGGCGGTGCCATAGCGATGCGCGGGAGCGATGCCACGCATAATTTGCGCACGGGCGCGGCGCGGCGTTGCCTTGGGCCGGGGACCGCACTAGGGGATGGCACGGACGCCGCACCAGCAGGGAGGACCGCGCGATGGACAAACGCGAAGATTCCCTGCCCCCCGACGACGTGCTGATCGACGAGGCGCGTCAGGACGCCCCCCCCGAAACCGAGCTGGACGAAGACGACCGGCTGAAGCCCGCCTTCGTGCGCGACGTGCTGGAACTCGCCGAATCGGGCGAGGCCGAGGCGGCGCGCGAGCGGATCGGCCGCCTGCACCCCGCCGACATCGCCGACCTGTTCGAGCTGGCGAGCGCCGACGAGCGGCCGATGCTCGCCGCGGTGCTGGGCGACATGCTGTCGGCCGACGTGCTGGCGGAAATGAACGATTATGTGCGCGAGGAGCTGATCGACCTGCTCGCGCCCGAGCAAGTCGCGGAAATCGCCTCAGAACTCGATACCGACGACGCGGTCGCGATCATCGAGGACATGGAGGCCGACGAGCAGCAGGCCGTCCTCGACGCGATGGAGCCCGAGGACCGCGCGGCGATCGAGGACGCGCTGTCCTATCCCGAGGAGACCGCCGGGCGCCTGATGCAGCGCGAGGTGGTTGCGGTGCCCGAGCATGTCACGGTCGGCGACGTCATCGACCGGCTGCGCGACGACAAGCATCTGACCAGCGATTTCTGGGAGATCTTCGTCGTCGATCCGATGCACAAGCCGGTCGGCACCTGCCAGCTTTCGTGGGTGCTCCGCACCCCGCGCGACATCGCGATCGGCGACGTGATGAAGCGCGAGCAGACGCTGATCCCGGTCGACATGGATCAGGAAGAGGTCGCGCTGCGCTTTCAGAAATATGCGCTGATCTCCGCCGCCGTGGTCGACAAGGCCGGGCGGCTGGTCGGGATGATCACCGTCGACGACGTCGTCCATATCATTCAGGAAGAAGCGGGCGAGGATATTTTGCGCCTGTCGGGTGCGGGCGACGGCGACATCAACGAGCCGATCCGCGAGACCTACAGCGCGCGGGTGCGCTGGCTGATCGCCAACCTCGCCACCGCGCTCGTCGCCTCGACCGTCGTCGCGCTGTTCGGCGGGGCGATCGAGCAGATGGTCGCGCTCGCGGTGCTGATGCCGATCGTCGCGGCGGTCGGCGGCAATGCGGCGATGCAGACGCTGGCGGTGACGGTGCGCGCGCTGGCGATGAACCAGCTCACCGATTCGAACAGCTGGCGCGCGGTGTGGCGCGAGATGAAGATCGCACTGCTCAACGGCGGGACGATCGCGGTCATCTCGGGCCTCGTCGCGGCCTTGTGGTTCGCCAATCCGGCGCTCGGCGGAGTGATCGCGGCGGCGATGGTGGTCAACATCTTCGTCGCCGGCGTCACGGGGGTCGTCATCCCGCTGCTGCTCGACCGGCTCGATCAGGACCCGGCGGTTTCGAGCTCGATCTTCGTGTCGATGGTGACCGATTCGATGGGCTTTCTGGCGTTCCTGGGCCTCGCGGTCGCCAGCGGTCTGGTTTCGATGGGCTGACAAGCGGCTGGAATCGCAAGCGATTCAAATGAATCGAAAAAAATTTCGCAGCGCCGCATTTTTTCGGGAACTTATCCACCGTTCGGCTCGTTTCCCATTCGAGCAGCGGTCATCGCCCCCCCGCAGCGCTGCTCAGCAACATTGGCCCGGTGCGTATTCCCTCCCCCCCCCTCGAAGCGCGCCGGGCCATTTTGCCTCCAACCCCTGAGCGAGGTCGAAACAATGACGAGTTTTCGCGCAATCCTTCTGTCCCTGCTTGCCGCCGTTCTGGTCACGGGCTGCAATACGGTGAAGGGCGTCGGCCGCGACATCGAGTCGGTCGGTCAGGCCGGGAGCGACGCGATCAACTGATCGCGGCAATCACTTGCCCCAAGCTAAACCTCTTCGAGAGGCTCGACAGGCGCCGCTTCGGCGCCTGTCTTGCGTCGGCGCTGGGTGAACCAGATGGCGAACAGCGACATTTCGTAGAGCAGCACCAGCGGGATCGCGAGCAGCAGCTGGCTGACCACGTCGGGCGGGGTGAAGACGGCCGCGATGGCGAAGGCCGCGACGATCATGTAGCGGCGCGCCGACACGAGCTGCGCCCGCGTGACGAGGCCCGCGCGCTCGATCAGCATGATCAGGATCGGCAGCAGGAAGGCGATGCCGAACGCCATGATGAACTGCATGGTGAAGCTGAGATAATTGCCGACAGAGGGCAGCGCCTCCTGCGTCACCCCGCCGACCTCGCCCTGGAAGCCGAGCAGGAATTTGAGCGCGATCGGGATGGTGATGAAATAGGCGACGCAGGCGCCGAGCGCGAAGAGCAGGGGCGTCGCGAGCAGGAAGGGCAGCAGTGCGCGCTTTTCCTTGCGGTAGAGGCCCGGCGCGACGAATTTCCATAGCTGGTTGGCGATCACCGGAAAGGCGATCATGATCGCCGAGAAAAGCGCGACCTTGATCTCGACGAAGAAGGCCTCGAACAGCTGGGTATAGATGAGCTTCCCCTGCCCCGCCGCGACGAGCGGCTGGACGAGGATGCCGAAGATCGGCTTGGCGAAATAGAGGCAGACGCCGAAGGCGACGCCGATCGCCAGCAGCGACTTGAGCAGACGCGAGCGCAACTCGATCAGATGGTCGAGCAGCGGCATCTTGCCGCCGGCGCCATCGTCCTCGGCGGCCACCGGTCCTTCCGCGCTCATGGCAGCGGGCCGTCCTTCGGCGGGACTTCGTGCGTTTCGGGAGCCGCGGGCGGATCGGCGGCTCCGGGCGAGGTCGCCGCCGCGGCCTGATCGGGATCGGCTTCGCCCGTTTCGGGCGGCACGCTGATCGCAGGGATCATCGGCGGCGGAGGCGGATCGTCGACGCGCGGAAATTCGCGCATGATCGCCTCATTCTGCGCCCGCCACTGTTTTTCCAGCTCTTCGAGCTCCGCCTCGCGCATCATCGTGTCGATCCCGGAGCGGAAATGGCGCGCCATGCCGCGCGCCTTGCCCATCCACTTGCCGACGAAGCGCATCGCCTTGGGCAGGTCCTTCGGCCCGATGACGAGCAGGGCCACCACCACGACGAGCAGCAACTCGGTGGGCGCGACGTCGAACATCTATGAAAAGCTCCCCCGCAGCCAGGCCGCGGTCAGACCGGGTCGCGGTCGGCGGTCGCGGTCGGCGACGGCGCGGCGTCGGGCGCGCGCTGTCCGTCGATCTGCTTCGGCGCGGGAGGCGGCGCGTCATCCTCCGACATGCCCTTCTTGAAGCTTTTGATGCCCTTGGCGACGTCGCCCATCATGTCCGAAAAGCGGCCCTTTCCGAAGAGCAGCAGGACGACGAGGCCCAGGACCAGCCAGTGCCAGATGCTAGAAAGACCCATCTAAAATTCTCCTTGCGCCCTCATATAGGGGCATCGCGCGGCAAATGCACGTCCGGCGCGTCGAAAAGCGCCCTATGCCTCTTCGCCGTCCTTGACCAGATCGCGTTCGTCCATCGCCTCCTCGAAGGCGAGATCGACGGGATCGAGCAGACCCGCCGCGCGCAGATCCTCGATTCCCGGCAGGTCCTTGCGGCTGGCGAGGCCGAAATGCTGGAGGAAGGCGTCGGTGGTCTTGTAGATGAGCGGGCGCCCCGGCACCTCGCGGCGGCCGGCGGGGGCGATCCATTCGGCCTCCATCAGCACGTCGAGCGTGCCTTTCGAGGTCTGAACGCCGCGGATCGCCTCGATCTCGGCGCGGCTGACCGGCTCGTGATAGGCGACGATCGCGAGCACCTCCAACGCCGCGCGCGACAGCTTGCGCGGGTCGTCGCGCTCGCGGCGGAGCAGATGCGCGAGGTCGGCGGGGGTCTGGAAATGCCAGTGGCCGCCGCGCTCGACCAGTTCGATGCCGCTGCCCGCGTGGCGCGCGGCGATCGCCTGAATGACGGCCTTGACCTCGGCGACCGACAGTTCCTCGGCGAAGCGTGCGGCGAGCTGGCGCGCGTCGAGCGGCTCGTCGCTGGCGAACAGCATCGCCTCTATCGCGCGTTCGCGGTCGTCGATCGTCGTCATGCTTTCGCGGCCTTCAGATAAAGCGGTTCGAACGCGCCCTCCTGCTTCAGGTCGACGCGGCCCTGCCGCGCCAGTTCGAGCGCCGCGACGAAGCTGGACGCGATCGCCGAGCGGCGCAAGGGGCCGTCATAGTCGGACGGCAGGAAAGCGGAAAGCTCGGCCCAGTCGAGCTGCACCCCGATCAGCCGTTCGAGATGGTGGAGCGCCGCGTCGAGGGTGATGACCGGGCGCCGCGCGATCATATGGACGACGGGCTCGGTCCGCAGCTTCACCTGGCCGTAGGCGGAGAGCAGGTCGTAGAGGCTGGCGTCCCAGCGGCGCACCCGGACGTCGCGGAGACCCTCCGGCTTCGGGCGCAGGAAGACGTCGCGGCCGATGCGGTCGCGCGCGAGCAGCCGCGCCGCCGCCTCGCGCATCGCGGCGAGCCGCTGGAGGCGGAGTTGCAGGCGCAGCGCGAGTTCGTCGGGCGACGGCTCCTCGAGCGGGTCCTTGGGCAGGAGGAGCGCCGATTTGAGATAGGCGAGCCACGCCGCCATCACCAGATAGTCGGCCGCGACCTCCAGCTTCGCGCGCATTTCGGCGATGAAGGCGAGATATTGCTCGACGAGCTGGAGGATCGAGATCTGGCGGAGATCGACCTTTTGCCCGCGCGCAAGAGTCAGCAGCAGGTCGAGCGGGCCTTCCCAGCTGTCGAGGCTGAGCTGAAGCGCGTCCTCGCGCTCGGAAGGCGCTGCCGCCGCCTCGAAATCGAGCGGCAGTTCCTCCATCAGGCGAGCGCCAGCAGCGCGTCGCGCTGATCGACGAGCATCGCGAACTGGCGATCGTCGTGGGTGCCGGCGATGCGGTCCATCGCGCCTTCGAGCCGGGCGCGCGAAACGGTGCCGATCGGATCGAGCCGGTTCGCGATGCCGATCATGTCGTCCATTCTGGCCCAGCAGTTGAGCGCGATGTCGCATCCTGCCCCGATCGCGGCGGCGGCGCGCGAGGGGACATCGCCCGACAGCGCCTCCATGTCGAGATCGTCGCTGAGGAGCAGGCCGTGGAAGCCGATGCGCTGGCGGATCACGCCGTCGATGACCAGCGGCGACAGCGTCGCGGGGCGGTCGGGGTCCCAGGCGGTGAAGACGACGTGGCAGGTCATCGCCATCGCCGCGTCGCGCAGCGCCGCGAAGGGCGCGAGGTCGGTCTGGAGGTCATGGTCCGAGGCGGTGACGACCGGCAGTTCCTTGTGCGAATCGAGCAAAGCGCGGCCGTGGCCGGGGATATGCTTGACGACGCCGACGACGCCGCCGTCCTGCAGCCCCGACAGGATCGCGCGGCCGAGCGCCGCGACGCGCATCGGCTCGCTGCCGAGCGCGCGGTCGCCGATCACGTCGCTGGCGCCCGGCTGGCGCACGTCGAGCAAGGGCAGGCAGTCGACGGTGATGCCGACCTCCGACAGCATCGACGCGAGCGCCATCGCGTTGAGCCGCGCCGCCTCGATCGCGCTGGCGGGCGCGCGCTCGTAGAGCGCGTCGAACGCCGCCCCGCTCGGGAAATCCGGCCATTCGGGCGCCTTCATGCGCGCGACGCGTCCGCCCTCCTGATCGATCAGGATCGGCAGGTAGTCGCGGCCCGAGAGGTCGCGCAGGCTGTCGGTGAGCCGCCGCAACTGCCCGCGATTCTCGATGTTGCGGCCGAACAGGATATAGCCCGCGGGGTCGCTGTCGCGAAAGAAGGCGCGCTCGTCGTCGGTGAGGGCCAGGCCGGACAGGCCGAAGATCGCGGGTATCATGCGTCAACCTCCATCGGCGTGCGCCCCCTCGAACGGCCGCCAATGGCGGAAAGATGGCATAGCGGGTTCAGCAAACCAAGGATCGCTGCGGCAGGCCGGGCCGAATCAGCGGACGATGACGCAATTTTCGCCGGCAACGCGCAATTTCCCGCACAGGCTCTGGGCATTGGCGGCGGTCCCCGCCACCGCGCGCAGGCGATAGACCTGCCCGCTCTCGACCTGCGCCGGCGACACCGACTTGTTGAGGTCGGCGAGATAGGCGAAGCGTTTGGAAAGATTGCTCCACGCCTTGTTGGCGGCGGCCTCGCTGCTGAAGGCGCCGAGCTGGATCATCGCCGAACCCGCCGGTGCGGGCGCCGCCTTGGGCGCGGCGTCGGCGGTCTTGACCGAGGTGGCGGCGGGCTTGTCCTTCGCGGCGTCCGCCGTTCTGACCGCTGCCGCCTTCGCCGCGGCGGCCTTGTCGGCCTCGGCTTTTTTCGCGGCCTTGGCGGCGGCCTCGCGCTCGGCGGGGGTCGCGGCGGGTTCCTCGGGCATGCGCGACGGATCGACCTTGCCGGCCGCGGGCACGCCTTCGCTGGCAGCAAAGCTCGCGTCGCCCTCGCCCTCGAAGGTCCGCGCGGCGTCGTTCTTCGGCGCCACCTTGTAATCGCCCTGCTGCGCGGCGATCAGTTCGCCCTGCCCGCGCGCGCCGCCGTTCTGCACCCACCACAGACCGCCGAGCACCGCGCCGATCAGCACCAGACCCCCGAGCACCATGGCGAGCAGCCGGGTCGGCGACACCTCGCCGTCGTCCTCGTAACTGTCGGCGGCCTCGAGCCAGGGCAGACGGTCCTCATTGTCGAGGCCCAGCCCGGCGTCTTCCTTCGCGGCGTCCTTCTCTTCGGCCATCAATGCATCTCCTCGAGCGCGTCCACCCCCATCAAGCGGAGCCCGTTGCGGATAACCTGCCCGATTCCGTCGGCCAAATAAAGGCGCGTCGCGGTCAGTTCGGGATCGTCGGCAACGATCACCCGCGCCTCCGGCCGGTCGTTGCCCATGTTCCACCAGGCGTGGAAGGCCGCGGCGACCTCTCCGAGATAAAAGGCGATGCGGTGCGGCTCGCGCGCCGAGGCCGCCGATTCGACGATTCGCGGGAATTGCGCGAGCAGCTTGACGAGGCCGAGTTCATGGTCGTCGAGGCGCGCCGGGTTGGGCTGCGCCGGAGCGACGCCCGCGTCGGCGAGGCGGCGCTTGAGCGATGCGATGCGGGCGTGGGCATATTGGACGTAGAAGACGGGATTGTCGCGCGACGCCTCGACCACTTTCGCGAAGTCGAAATCCATCTGCGCGTCGGCCTTGCGCGTCAGCATGGTGAAGCGCACCGCATCCTTGCCGACCTCTTCGACGACATCGGCGAGGGTGACGAAATTGCCCGCGCGCTTCGACATCTTGAACGGCTCGCCATTCTTGAGCAGGCGGACCATCTGGACGAGCTTGACGTCGAAGCGCGTCCTGCCGCCGGTCAGCGCGGCGACCGCGGCCTTGATCCGCTTGACCGTGCCGGCATGGTCGGCGCCCCAGATGTCGATCAGTTCGTCGGCGTCCTGCGCCTTCTGGTAATGATAGGCGAGGTCGGCGCCGAAATAGGTCCAGCTGCCGTCCGATTTCCTGATCGGGCGATCCTGATCGTCGCCGAATTGCGTCGAGCGGAACAGCGGCAGTTCGACCGGTTCCCAATCTTCGGGCGTCTCGCCCTTGGGTGCTTCGAGCTGGCCGTCATAGACGAGGCCCTGTTCGCGCAGCCATGCCTCGGCGGCGGCGGGCTTGCCGGCCGCCTGCAATTCGGCTTCCGACGAGAAGAGGTCGTGATGGATGCCGAGCTTGGCGAGGTCGGCGCGGATCATGTCCATCATTGCGCTGACCGCCTCGGCGCGGAACAGGCCGAGCCAGGCGCTTTCGGGCGCGTCGACGAAACGGGTGCCATATTCGGTCGCGAGCCGTTCGGCGACGGGCTTCAGATAGTCGCCGGGATAGAGGCCCTCGGGAATCTCGCCGATATGCTGACCCAGCGCCTCGCGGTAGCGCAGATGGACCGAGCGCGCGAGCACGTCGACCTGCGCCCCGGCGTCGTTGACATAATATTCGCGGATCACCTCGTGCCCGGCATATTCGAGCAAGGCGGCGAGCGCATCGCCGACGACCGCGCCGCGGCAATGGCCGACGTGCATCGGCCCCGTGGGGTTGGCCGAGACATATTCGACGTTGACGCGCCGCCCCTGCCCCATCGTGGAGCGGCCGTAATCGGCGCCCTCGGCATGGATCGCCGCGAGTTCGTCGCGCCAGCTGTCGTCGGCAAGGCGCAGGTTGATGAAGCCGGGGCCGGCGACGCTCGCCCCGGTCACTTCGTCCAGCGCGCCGAGTTCGGCGACGAGCAGTTCGGCGAGCGCGCGCGGGTTCATGCCGGCGGGCTTGGCGAGCACCATTGCGGCGTTGGTCGCAACGTCGCCATGCGCGGGGTCGCGCGGCGGCTCGACGCTGATCGCGGCGCGGTCGAGGCCGGCGGGGATCGCGCCGCGCTGGGCGAGGGCATCGAGTGCGGAGCCGATATGGGCGGAGAAGCGGCTGAACAGGGTCACGGGGCTGGGCCTATCTATGATCGGAACTGCTGGCGCGCCCTATAACAGCTTGGGCAACGCGAAAAGCCCTGCGCCGCCCGGTGGCGCCGCAGGGCGAAGCGGAAGCGCACGGCGCGGGAGCGCGCCGCCGCCGGCCTTATCGTCGGACGTTATATTCGAGCTGTTCCTGCGTCAGCTGGAAGCCGACGAGCAGCTCGAAGCTCGCGCGCTGCACCGCGGCGCGCACTTCGGGGATGCTCAGGGGATCGACCGCCGCGTCCTGGTCGCCCGCCCTGCGGCGGCGGGTGATGCGCTCCATGATGTCGGGCGGCAGCGTGGCCGCGGCGCGATCGACGAAGGCCGACGCCTGGGCGCGCCCACTGCCGCGCGTCTGCCCGTCGGCGAAGGTCACGGTGACGTTGCCGATCCGCTTCGAGACGACCGCCGTTCCGCCCTGCACCACGGTCGCGAAATAGGGGATGGTGACCGAGCGCGCCGGGCCGGCGTCGCGGCGCGTCGCGACGACGTCGAAATTCGCGAGCTGATAGACTTTCTCGCCGCCGTCGTTGCACTGCGGCGTCAGGTTGGTGATCGCCGCGACCACGTCGATCGCCGCCGCGTCGCGGCTGGCGGCGGGGTCGAACAAAGTGACGTCGCCGGTGTGCAGCGGCACCGCGACCGCCGGGCAGGCGGTGCGCGTCGCGGTGATGCCGACGCCGCCCGAAATCTCGATCTCGTTATCCTTCGCGCATCCCGCCACCGTCGCGATGGCCGCCGTGCCGCACAGCACGGCCAGAATCTTGCGGGACGGAAACGGGATGGGGGTCATGACGGTCAGGCTTTCCAGTTTGCGGAGCGAAAAAGCGAACAAGCGCCACTCCATGCGCGCCGCTTCTTATCGGCGCGATGAACGGGGCGCAACGGTGCGAAGTGGCTTTACCGCATGGCGGCGGCTGCGCTAGAGCCCGCGCGAGATGAACGCACCCCATCACATCGCGCCCGCGAGCGGCGGCGAAGCGGCGGAACAAGGCCCGGAACTGCGGGTTTTGGTGGCCGCGCCGCGCGGTTTCTGCGCCGGGGTCGACCGGGCGATCCGCATCGTCGAGCTGGCGCTGGAGCGTTTCGGGGCGCCCGTCTATGTCCGACACGAGATCGTCCACAACCGCTATGTCGTGGAATCGCTGAAGGCCAAGGGCGCGATTTTCGTCGAATCGCTCGGCCAGGTGCCCGACGGCGTGCCGGTGGTGTTCAGCGCGCACGGCGTCCCCAAGGCGGTGCCCGCCAAGGCCGAGGCGCGCGGGCTCGACTATATCGACGCGACCTGTCCGCTGGTGTCGAAGGTGCATCG
>CALMYE010000263.1 GCA_937873425.1 uncultured Sphingopyxis sp.
TCGACCACCGGGCACAGCGCGTGCAGGAAGCGCGCGTCGGACGTGCCGCCCGTCGTCGACATTTCGGGCGTCAGCCCGGTTTCGGCCGCGATCGCCTCCGCGACCAGCTCCGACAATTCGCCCGGCGGGGTCAGAAAGGCTTCGCCTGAAATCTTCCCCACCACCTTCGCGCGCGGCTCGACGTCCTGCGCGATCCGCTCGACCATTGCCACCAGCTCGGCGCCCCGGTGCCTGTCGTTGAAGCGGATCGACAGCCGCGCCCGCGCCGACGCCGGGATGACGTTGGTCGCGCCGTTGCCGACCTCGATATCGGTGAATTCGATGTTCGACGGCTGGAACCAGTCGGTCCCGGCGTCGAGGCTGACCGAATCGATCGCGGACAATATCCTGACCAGCTTGGGGATCGGATTGTCGGCCAAATGCGGATAGGCGACATGGCCCTGCGTCCCCGGCACGTCGATCCAGATATTGACCGATCCGCGCCGGCCGATCTTCACCATGTCGCCCAGCCGGTTCACCGAGGTCGGCTCGCCGACCAGGATCATGTCGGGGCGGATGCCGCGCGCGTCCATATGCTCCATCAGCGCGCGGGTGCCGAACACGGCGGGGCCTTCCTCGTCGCCGGTGACGATCAGGCTCAGCGTTCCGGCGTCGGAGGGCGTCGCTGCCGCCGCCGCGACGAAGGCGGCGATCGCCCCCTTCATATCGACCGCCCCGCGCCCGTAGAGCAGGTCGCCGCGCACCTCGGGGACGAAGGCGTCGCCGGTCCAGCCGACGCCGGGCGGCACCACGTCGAGATGTCCGGCAAAGCCGAAATGCTTCGGCCCCGCGCCCTTGCGCACCGCGAGCAGATTCTCGACCGGCCCGTCGGGCTCGATCCCGTCGATGAAGCGCTCGACCGTGAAGCCGAGCGGGGTCAGCGCGCCCTCCAGCACATCGAACACCGCGCCGGTCGCGGGGGTGACGCTGGGCGCGGCGATCAGCGCCTTGGCGAGGTCGAGGGGGTCGATATGGGCAGTCATGAACTCCCCTTACCCGTTCGTGTCGAGCGAAGTCGAGACACCGTGAAGGCGTGCACGGCCGATGGGCACCTCGACTTCGCTCGATGTGAACGGCAAGAGAGAGGGCGGAGGACCGCACCATGCCCAAGCTCGACCTCGACGCCATCCCGCAGACCAACGCCACCGGCTACCCGGCGCCCTATGATCAAGTGGTGCAGGGCCGCTGGTACCGCCGCCTCGCGCCCGCGACCGGTCTCACCGATTTCGCCGCCAGCCATGTCGTGCTCAAACCCGGCGCCATGTCGTCGCAGCGCCACTGGCACGACGGCGAGGACGAGATGCTGGTGATGATCGCCGGGGAGGCGGTGCTGATCGAGGACGACGGGCGCTGGCCGATGCGCCCCGGCGATATCGCCGTCTGGCCCAAGGGCAGCACCAACGGCCATCATCTGATCAATGAATCGGACGCCGACTGCGTCTTCGTTGCGCTGGGCGGCGGCAAGCGCTGCGACACCGGCGGTGGCTATTCGGACATCGACATGATGTTCACGCCCGACGGCTATTTCCACAAGGACGGCACGCCCTATCCGACGGAGCGGCTGCCATAGGCCGTTGTCTGCGGATGTCTGCTTAGAGGTGGGGAACGGACATCCAGATCCTCCCCGCTCGCGGGGAGGTGGCAGCGCGAAGCGCTGACGGAGGGGGTTCGCGTTCTCACGCAGCGCGGCTTCAGGCCGCCCACCCCCTCCACCACCTTCGGTGGTCCCCCTCCCCGCAAGCGGGGAGGATCTTCATGCCCGCAATCGGTCGGACCCGGCCATTCACCGTGTCCGACGTGATCCGCCCTACCCCTCCGCCATCTCGAACTGCTCGATCACCCAATCCTCGGCCTGCGCGCCGCCGATCCATTCCTGCATGTGCGGGTGGCCGATCACCGCCTGGCAATAGGGGACGGCGAAACGCGGCACCGGGATCGAGTAAGTGACGAAGCGCGTGACCACCGGTGCGAACATCATATCGGCCGCCGACCAGTCGCCGAACAGATAGTCGCCCTCGCCGCCGAAGCGCGCCCGCGCCTCGGCCCAGATCTGCAGGATGCGCAGCACGTCGGCCTCGACCTCGGGGGCCAGCGGCGCGGCGGGATAGATGCGGCGGATGTTCATGCTGTGATTGCGGCGCAGCGCCGCGAACGAACTGTGCATTTCCGCCGCCATCGACCGCGCCATCGCGCGCGCGGCGAGGTCATCGGGCCAGTATCCGCGTGTGCCGCCGGTCTTTTCGTTGAGATAATCGACGATCGCCAGGCTGTCCCACACGACGATGTCGTCGCCGTCCCACAATATCGGCACCTTGCCGCCCGACGGCGCGAACTCGTCGCCCTCGCGGCGGTTCGACCAGTCCTCGTCATAGAGCGGGACGGTGATCTCCTCGAAGGGCAGACCGCTGTGCTTCGCCGCGAGCCAGCCGCGCAGGCTCCAGCTCGAATAGGCCTTGTTGCCGATGAAGATTTTCATGGGGTCTCCATATTCCCCTCCCGCTTGCGGGAGGGGCTAGGGGAGGGCCTGTTTCGGCCCGAACGTTCCTAGACATGCCCTCCCCCGACCCCTCCCGCAAGCGGGAGGGGAGAAGATTAGCTCTCCACCGCTTCCAGCACCGCGGTGCGCAGCTCGGCGATTCCCATGCTCTTTTCGCTGCTCGTCGCGATGACCTCCGGGTGCGCGGCGGGGTGTTTGCGCGCTTCCGCCTCGGTCGCCGCCTGCACCTCGGCGAGCGCGCTCGCCTTCACCTTGTCGGCCTTGGTCAGCACCAGCCGGTAACTCACCGCCGCCGTGTCGAGCATCTCCAGCACCTCGCGGTCGACCTCCTTGATGCCGTGGCGGCTGTCGATCAGCACCAAAGTCCGCTTCAGCACCTGCCGCCCGCGCAGATAGTCGTTCACCAGGAAGCGCCATTTCTTCACGACGTCCTTGGGCGCCTTGGCGAAGCCGTAGCCGGGCATGTCGACCAGCCGGAACACCAAGGGATTGCCGACGTCGAAATAGTTGAGCTCCTGCGTTCGCCCCGGCGTCACCGAGGTGCGCGCGAGGCCATTGCGGTTCGTCAGCGCGTTGAGCAGCGACGACTTGCCGACGTTCGAGCGGCCGGCGAAGGCGATCTCGGGCACGGTCGGCGTCGGCAGATGCTGGAGCGCGGGGGCCGACTTCAAAAAGGCGATCGGCCCCGCGAACAGTTTGCGCGCGCGCTCCTCCCTGTCGGCAGCCCCCGGATCGGTGTCGCTCACTTCGCCGTCGCCGCCGCTGCCCTCAGCGCCGGAAACTTGCGGTACATCCACTGCTGCTGCGCGATCGACAGGACATTGTTGGTGATCCAGTAGAGCAGCAGACCCGCCGCGAAGGGCGCCATGATGAACATGAACAGCCAGGGCATGATCTTGAACACCTGCGCCTGCACCGGGTCGGCGGGGGCGGGGTTCAGGCGGAACTGCAGCCACATGGTGACGCCCAGCACCACCGCCATCACGCCGATGCTGAGCAGCGCGGGCGGGGTGAAGTCCAGATATCCGAACAGGTTGAGGATCATCGCCGGGTCCTGCGCCGACAGGTCCCTGATCCACAGGGCAAAGGGCTGGTGGCGCATCTCGATCGCCAGCATCAGCACCTTGTAGAGCGCATAGAAGATCGGGATCTGGATCAGGATCGGCAGGCAGCCGGCGAGCGGATTGATCTTCTCGTCCTTGTAGAGCTTCATCAGCTCCTGCTGCATCTTCGGCTTGTCGTCCTTGTAGCGGTCCTGCAACGCCTTCATCTTCGGCTGCACGACGCGCATCTGGGCCATCGACGCGAACTGCTTGTTGGCGATCGGGAACATCAGCAGGCGGATGATCAGCGTCAGCGTCATGATCGCGACGCCGAAATTGCCGACCTGCAGGAACAGCCAGTGCAGCAGCTTGAAGATCGGCACCGCGAAGAATTCGAACCAGCCCCAGTCGATCGCGTTCGACAGGCGGGTGATGCCGAGGTCGTCCTGATAGGCCGACAGCGTATCCATTTCCTTGGCGCCGGCAAAGATGCGGCTGGTCGTCGTGACCTGGCGGCCCGGCGCGACCTCGGTCAGGTCGCGGGCGAAGGCGGCGCGATAGCTTTCGCCGCCCAGCGCATTGAACGCCGCCGACACCTTCTCGCCCCGCGCGGGGATCACGGCGGCGAGCCAATATTTGTCGGTGAAGCCCAGCCAGCCGGCCGAGCCGTAGGACATGGTCCGGTTCGCCGCCTCGTCCAGATCGTCATAGTCGGTGAAGTTCGACTTGCCGTCGAGATAGCCGGTCGGGCCGACATGGATCGTCCAGCTGTCGGCCTCGTGCGGGTCGGTCGGAATGCCGGTGCGGTCGATATAGGTGCCGCTGCGCACCACCACCGGCGCGTCGCCGGTGTTGGCGATCGTCTGCTTCGCGGTGATCAGATAATTTTCGTCGATGCTGTATTCGATGCGGAATGTCTGTCCGCCACCGTTCGCCCAGCTCAGCGTCACGGGGGTTGCCGGGGTCAGGCTGGCGCCCGACGCCGTCCACAGCGTTGCCGGTCCCGGCACCGCGATGCCCTCGGCCGACCAGCCGAGCGTCGCATAATAGGCGCCTCTGGTGCCGGCGGGCGCGAACAGGCGGACCGGCGGCGAATCCTTGTCGATCGTCTGGCGATACTTGTTCAGCGTGATGTCGTCGATGCGCGCGCCGACGAGGTTGATCGACCCCTTCAACGCCGGCGTTTCGATCGGGATGCGGTTGCCCTCGGCCAGCACCGCCTCGACCGGGCGGATCGCGGCCATCGCGGCGGGGGCGGGCGCCGCGGACGGTGCGGGCGCGGCCGGGGCGCCGGGCAGCGCGTCGGGCTGGCCCGGCAGCGCGGGCGCAGGCGCGGTGGCGGGCGCGGCGCCTTCGCTTCCCGCGACCGTCGTGGTTACGTCGGGCTTGGCGGGCGTCGGAAGGAATTTCTCCGCGACGAAGTTCCAGCCCAGCAAAATCGCCACCGACAACAGGATTGCCGCGATCAGGTTACGCTTGTCGTCCACGCTCGTTGGTCTCTCTTCGTCAAAACTGTCGGGTGAATGCGGTTCTACGGAACCGGGTCATGTCCATGCCCACCCCAAGGGTGGCAGCGCAATAGCCGCTTTGTCGCCATCCAGCCACCCTTGATCGCACCATAGCGTTGCAGCGCGGTGATCGCATAGGCGCTGCACGACGGGGCATAGCGGCAGGTCGGGGGCAGGATACGCGACGGGCCGATCTGCCAAGCGCGCGCGATCAGGATGAGCAACTTCGTGATCATCGGGGAAGCCCGCGAAACTGCGCAACTTCACGCGCGATTCGCATCTGCCCCTCTTCGTCACCCCGGACTTGATCGGCGATTATGCCCTTGCGACAAGCAAGCGTTCCCCGGCGAAAGCCGGGGTCCAGAAGGACAGCGCCATTCCTCGTGGACCCCGGCTTTCGCCGGGGAACAGCCTCCCTCCTTGTTCCGAGGATATATACGCCGACTTGATCCGGGGTCCCGCTCAGCGAGGTTGCCAAGCGGGGCCCCGGATCAAGTCCGGGGTGACGGGGGAGGAGGGGCGCCAGACCGCAAGTCATCGCGCCAGCTTCTTCGCCGCGCGCGCCAGTGCCGATTCGAGATGTTCACCCAGCTCGGCAAAGACGATGTCGTTGCCCCCCGGCCGGCCGATCAGCACATGGTCGGCGCCCGCGATTCCCGATTCGGGCAGGATCTGCCGCGCCAGCGCGCGCAACCGGCGCTTCATCCGGTTGCGGGTGACGGCATTGCCGACCTTCTTGCTGACGGTAAAGCCGATGCCCGGCGCGTCGTCGCCGTCGCCGCGCGGGCGGACGAGCAGGACGAAACCGGGCATGGGAAAGCGAAGGCCGCGATTCGCGGCCAGAAACTCGCTGCGCTTGCTGAGGGTGCGCATCGCCTGCGCACCGGCTGCGGTCAGGCCGACAGCTTCTTGCGGCCGCGCGCGCGGCGGGCGGCGAGGACCTTGCGGCCGCCGACGGTCGCCTTGCGGGCGCGGAAGCCGTGACGGCGCTTGCGCACGAGGCGGCTCGGTTGATAGGTGCGCTTCATCGCGGTATCCCCAAAATCTCTTCAATCGTTGCAACGAAAAAGGGCCGCCAAACGCGGGCGGCCGCCAGTGGGGGCGCGAATAGGCAGGATTCGGGCGAAAGTCAATCGTCATCCAGCGCCCGTTCGATCCGCTCGCGCGCACGCCGCCGCGCGGCGCTCACCCGGCGCATGATCCGGTCGGCCCAGTCGCCGTAGCGCGGGTGCCGCTGCTTGAAGCGGACGTAGCGCCGCTTCGCCCAGGCGCTGTTCTGCAGGCAGATCATCAGGCCGATGGGGAAGAGGATGGTGAAGCCGGGCCCGGGCAGCGGCCCGATGATCACCGCGACGATCATCAGCAG
>CALMYE010000264.1 GCA_937873425.1 uncultured Sphingopyxis sp.
TCGCCTCGGCGAAGCGTTCGCCCGCGGTGGTGGCGAAGGGATAGACGGTCGACGACCCGACAGCACTGATGAAATCGCGCGCCCCGCCGCCCGAAGAGGCCTGATCCTGACAGGCGGACAGCGCCAGCGCGGCTGTCGCGGCGCAGGCGAGCAGGCCGGCCGGACGGGCGAATTTCTTGATCATGACATGATCCTGTCGGGGGTCGCTACCGAACCAAGCCGCCACCCCCGCAGCGACTCGCTGACGCGCCAATGGGGGTTTTGTGTGACGTGTTTGTGACAGGGAGTGTCATGGAAGTGTCATGGAGTTTGAAGCTCATCCAATCTGGGGATTGTTCAAATCTTGCCAGTTCGCGTTAGATTTGCTTATCATCAGTTATGCCAATTGTTGCTGTCCATGCATATCTTGTTCATCCGGGGCGAAACAACCCTGGCGCGGCAATTTCCGGAAACAACGTTGCCTTGGTGGGCAAAGTTTATGAGATGCTCGAAAGCATATTTTCGGCAAATCCCGAAGGCAGGGATTTCGAAGTAACTTTCAAGCCATTGCCTAATGGAGTTCAGCAGAACGACTGCCGCGATCTTCTGATTGCCTATCACAAGGCGCCCAGCCTCGAAGCGGGACGAAAGATTGCAGAAAGACTTCGACTAGTCACAGATAATCGTTCGGGAATTGGACTACTATTCCTGATCTCTGGTCAGCACGGGCCATATCAGAGGCTCGTGATATCGCGATTTCCAGCGAATCAAGCGATTCTCGCCGAGGTAAACGAAAAGGGCCTAGGAGTTGAATTCCTTGAACAGGTCTTCATTCGGCGCATGACCGCCTACAAGGCGCTCATGTTGGAACATCAAAACCCGTCTGCGGGTTTCTGGAGTGGTATGGCCACCGATCGACAAGCGGGAGGCGAGGCAGAAAATATCTCCAATTATTGGATTTCCGATTTCTTGACGGCCGATTTTTCCGAGACCGCTGCTGCGGGCACTCGGCGCCTCGCAGAAGCTCTAAAAAATGCAATCAAAAAAAATCCGAGTCTTCAGGTGAAGAGTGAAATTGCCGCTGCCGTATCTCTAGCCCCGAGCGTTTTTTCAGAAAAAGTCATATCGATCGATGAGTTCTGCAATCATTTCGGTTTCAGCGAAGCCACAAGGCAGACAATTGTTAATCAGCTAAGTAAGCCTTCTCTTTCGAGTAAGAAATTTTTATTTAGCAATCAGGAATTTAAAAACAAGATTCCGTATAGAACGGTGGAACTAGAGAATGGAGCCATCCTGACGGCTCCAAGTGGTAAATTCGAGCAGATTTTCGAAGTACGCCAAAAGGGGGAGGGGAAAGTGGAATATGCAACTGAGGGCCGAATTTCAGATCAGAGAATAGAAAAGAGGTGAGCCTTGAGCGCCAATATAAGGACCTTTATTCCGAGGTTTTGGTAGAAACTTCAAAGAGGCTTAGAGAGTATATCGCAGAAATCTTCGCCGACATTGAGCGAGTAGATGCCATAACTGCTAGAGCGAAAGCTCCGGACAGGTTTTTCGTAAAAGCATCAAAGTTGACGAGTGATGGTAAGCCGAAATACACCGATCCGATAAACGAAATACAGGATCAGATTGGTGCTCGTATTACTGTATTCTATCTTCCAGATGTGAAAAATGCTCGAAAGATAATTGAGAGGTATTTTAACTATATAGAGTTTCAGTCTAAGTATCCTGAAAATAACTCTGAGTTTGGATATTTTGGCGAGCACATGATTCTGAAATTGCCTGATGATATAATAAAGGATAATCAAGCAGATAGATGTCCAGAGTTCTTCGAACTTCAAATAAAGACGCTTTTTCAGCATGCTTGGTCCGAAGCGCATCACGATCTGGGATATAAGGCCCCACGCCCGTTGACTCCTTTGGAAGAACGGCAAGTCGCATTTTCGGCCGCTCAAGCTTGGGGCGCGGATCAGATTTTTGATCAGCTGCGAAAGTCAGTGCTATCATCATTGGTAAGTGGTGACGGTGAAGCGCCAAAAGCGGATGGAACTCCATGATCCTCGTCACCGGCCACGTCATCCTGAACCCCGAGCATCGCGAGCGTATGATCGCGCTCGGCGTCGAGCATAGCGCGCGGTCGCGGGGCGAGGCGGGGTGCCTGGCGCATAACTGCCATATTGATGTCGAAAACCCCGACCGGCTCGTCTTCGTCGAGGCATGGGAGAGCGTCGAGGCGGTGCGGGCGCATTTCGCGCTGCCCGCGTCGCGCGCTTTCGTCGCCGAAATGCGCGCCCTCTCGCCGCAGCCGCCGACGATCCGCATCCACACCGCCGAGGACGTGACCGCGACGTTGATGGGATAACCCCTTCGTCACCCCGGACTTGATCCGGGGTCCAGCTTGCTACCGCGCGGGAATGGACCCCGGATCAAGTCGGCCGAGTCACGTGCCTCGTTCGAGGGTGACGGCGAGCTGCGACAATGAGCCGAAAAAACCGCTGTCCTAAATTATCCCGCTGTGTCAGCCTCGATTCCTGCTCTTTCAAATCGTGGCAAAAGCGGTCGCTGCCCGGCCTATGGGTGAGGCAGTCGTCGGACGCGCCGGTCGCGTCCCGCAAGCGGACGGCAACAAGCCGGGGCTGCGGAGAGCATGAACTTTCCTGAACTTTGGAAGCGGAATGACGCGGCAACCGGCCCGCCGCCGTGGCTCGCATCGCGCGCCGTCGTTGCCGAAATGCGCGCGCTGTCGCCCGCGCCGCCGGTGATCCGCGTCTGGTCCGCCGAGGATGTGACCGCGACGCTGATGGGGTGACGATATATCTCACGCAAAGGCGCGAAGAAGAAGAAATCTCACACAAAGACACAAAGAGGGCGGCGCAGGGCGGTTGCGCCTGCGTGTCGATCCGGCGGTGGCAATCCTATGGCCGGACTTTGTCCGGCATTGACGGGAGCCGGTGGTGGTTTGTCGCGGGACGGTTGTGCCGTAAACAGACCTCTTCGTGTCCCTTCGACTGCCTTGCAGGCGCTCAGGACAGGCTTTGTGTGAGATATCCCTTTCTACCCTTTTTCTTCGCGCCTTTGCGCCTTTGCGTGAGATTGAAACAGAGCTAGCCTATCAGCTTCGCGCCATGCTGCGAGCCCTCTCCACCACCTTCGGCGGTCCCCCTCCCCGCGAGCGGGGAGGATCTTATTTTTCCAGCAGCGGCGACAGATACTGCCCGGTGAAGCTTCGCTTTTCCTTCACCACCTGCTCCGGCGTTCCCGCCGCGACGATTTCGCCGCCCTTGACGCCGCCCTCCGGGCCCAGATCGACGATCCAGTCGGCGGTCTTGATGACGTCGAGGTTGTGCTCGATCACCACCACGCTGTTGCCCTGGTCGACCAGCGCCTGCAGCACCTCGAGCAGCTTGCGCACATCCTCGAAATGCAGCCCCGTGGTCGGCTCGTCGAGGATGTAGAGCGTCTGTCCGGTCGAGCGGCGCGACAGTTCCTTGGCCAGCTTCACCCGCTGCGCCTCGCCGCCCGACAGCGTCGTCGCCTGCTGCCCGACCTTGATATAGCCGAGGCCGACGCGGCACAGCATCGCCATCTTGTCGCGGATCGCGGGCACCGCCTTGAAGAAGTCGGCCGCATCCTCGACCGTCATGTCGAGCACGTCGGCGATGCTCATCCCCTTGAACTTCACTTCGAGGGTCTCGCGGTTGTAGCGTTTGCCGTGGCACGTCTCGCAGGTCACATAGACGTCGGGCAGGAAGTGCATCTCGATCTTGATCAGCCCGTCGCCGGTGCAGGTCTCGCACCGCCCGCCCTTGACGTTGAAGCTGAAGCGGCCGGGCTTGTAGCCGCGCGCCTGGCTTTCGGGCAGCCCCGCGAACCAGTCGCGGATGACGGTGAAGGCGCCCGTGTAAGTGGCGGGGTTCGAGCGCGGGGTGCGCCCGATCGGCGACTGGTCGATGTCGATGACCTTGTCGCAATGTTCGAGGCCGGTCAGGCTGTCGTGCGGCCCCGCGACGAGCCGCGCGCCGTTGAGCGTGCGCGCCGCGGCGGCGTAAAGCGTGTCGATGATCAGGCTCGACTTGCCGCTGCCCGACAGGCCGGTGACGCAGGTGAAGGTGCCGAGCGGGATTTTCGCGGTGACATTGTTCAGATTGTTCGCGCGCGCGCCCTTCAGCACCAGGTCGAAGCCGTTGCCGGGGCGGCGGCGCGGCGGCACCTCGATCTTCTTAGCGCCGGTCAGATAGGCGGCGGTCAGGCTCTTTCTGTTCGCCAGCACCTGTTTCAGCGTCCCCTGCGCGACGATCTCGCCGCCGTGGACGCCGGCGCCGGGCCCCATGTCGACGATATGGTCGGCGCTGCGGATCGCATCCTCATCATGCTCGACGACGATCACCGTGTTGCCGAGGTCGCGCAGCCGCTTGAGCGTCGCGAGCAGCCGGTCGTTGTCGCGCTGGTGGAGGCCGATGCTCGGTTCGTCGAGGACGTAGAGCACGCCCGACAGGCCGCTGCCGATCTGGCTGGCGAGGCGGATGCGCTGGCTCTCACCGCCGGAGAGCGTGCCCGACGTGCGGTTGAGATTGAGGTAATCGAGCCCGACATTGTTGAGGAAGCCGAGCCGCTCGTTGATTTCCTTCAATATCGCCTTGGCGATCTGCTTCTGCGTGTCATTGAGCCTGTCTTCGAGCGTGCCGAACCAATGGAGGGCGTCCGCCACGGACCGCCGCGCCGACTGGCTGATATCCTCGCCCGCGATCTTCACCGCCAGCGGTTCGGGGCGCAGGCGCGCGCCGTGGCACGTCTCGCACGGCTGCGCGGTCTGGTATTTGCCCAGCTCCTCGCGCATCCACGCGCTTTCGGTCTGCAGCATGCGGCGATTGAGGTTGCCGATGACGCCCTCGAACGCTTTGTGCGTGGTATAGGTGCGCTTGCCGTCCTTGAAGGTCAGCTCGACGGGCATGCCGCCGGTGCCGTGCAGGATGATCTCCCGCACCCCGCCGGGCAGGTCCTGCCACGGCGTGTTCAGATCGAAATCATAGGCTTTGCCGAGGCTTTCGAGCACCTGCATATAATAAGGCGAGGGCGGGTTGGATTTCGCCCACGGCACGACCGCGCCCTTTTTCAGGCTGAGCGCATGGTTGGGGACGACGAGTTCGGGGTCGAACTCGAGCCGCTCGCCGAGCCCGTCGCATGCGGGGCAGGCGCCCTGTGGCGCGTTGAAGCTGAACAGCCGCGGCTCGATCTCGGCGATGGTGAAGCCCGAGACGGGGCAGGCGAATTTCTCGGAGAAGATGAGGCGGTTGGCGGGGATGCCAACATTTTTCATTCCTCCTTTAAGCCCCTCCCCTTCAGGGGAGGGGTTGGGGTGGGGTTTCGCGTTCTGAGGCGGCGTCAGGCCGATGGACCCCACCCCCGTCCCCTCCCCTGAAGGGGAGGGGTGAAGAAGGGCCGCCACCGTCGTATCCGCAAGATCGACATAGGCCAGCCCCTCGGCCAGCTTCAGCGCGGTCTCGAAACTGTCGGCGAGCCGCGTCTCGATGCCCTTGCGCACCGCGATGCGGTCGACGACGACCTCGATGTCGTGCTTGTATTTCTTGTCGAGCGCCGGCGCCTCCTCGATCGCGTGGAATTCCCCGTCGATGCGGACGCGGGTGAAGCCGTCCTTCTGCCACTGGGCGAGTTCCTTGCGATACTCGCCCTTGCGCCCGCGCACGACGGGCGCGAGCAGATAGGCGCGTGTGCCTTCGGGCAGTTCCATCACCCGGTCGACCATCTGGCTGACCGTCTGCGCGCTGATCGGCTCGCCCGTCGCGGGCGAATAGGGGATGCCGACGCGCGCCCAGAGCAGGCGCATATAATCGTAGATTTCGGTGACGGTCGCGACGGTCGAGCGCGGGTTGCGGCTGGTCGTCTTCTGCTCGATGCTGATCGCGGGCGACAGGCCGTCGATATGCTCGACGTCGGGCTTCTGCATCATCTCGAGGAACTGGCGGGCATAGGCGGAGAGGCTCTCGACATAGCGCCGCTGCCCCTCGGCATAGATGGTGTCGAACGCCAGCGACGATTTTCCCGAGCCCGACAGGCCGGTGATGACGATCAGGCTGTCGCGCGGCAGATCGACATCGACGCCCTTCAGATTATGCTCGCGCGCACCGCGCACCGATATGTGGGTGAGACTCATGGGAGGAGTATGTTCCAGATTTGTTCTAGTCGCGCAAGGGGGCGCTCGTCGCGAAGCTAGGGATGAAGCTAGACCGATACAAGCACCCCGCTATCGGTGCGCCTCGCGGGACTGACAAAGAGGATATATGCGGCTCCTGCCCGGCGATTGTCGACCGTGGCGCGGCCCTGCCGGAACGGCTCGCGATGGCGCGCGTTCCGGATGCGTGCAACATGCGATTGCAAGGAGAAGTTCGATGACCAGGATGTTGTTTGCCGGCGCCACCGGCCTGGCGCTGATCGCCGCTGTGCCGGTCGCGGCGTCCGGGCCGCTGCCCGACGGCACGACGGCCGAGGAGCGCGCGAATACCGCGCGGCTCAATGCGGAGCAGCGCGCCAAGGCCGAGGCCGAGACCGCCGCCTACGAGCAGCAGGTCGCCGCGAACGCGCAGGCGAAGGCCAGCGCGGAGGCGAGCTATTCGCAGGCGACCGCCGCCTATGAGGAGGAAAAGGCGCGCGTCGCGGCGCTGGCCGCCGAGCGGCGGCTCAAATGGGAAGCCGATGTCGCTGCCTGCGAGGCCGGCGACACCACGCGCTGCGCACCGCCGCCGGTGCCGCCGCAGCCCTGAGCCCGCGGCGGCGACCGGCGCTGCTATCGCGCCGTGTCGCCTCCGCTGTTCGTGCTGTCGGCCGGGGGCGGCGGCAATGTCGGGACGACGGGCGGGGCGGGCGCAGGAGCAGGCGGTGCGTCGGTCGCGTCGGTTTCGACAGGCACCGGCAGCCGCATGACGATGTCGGGCGCCGCTGCGGGTTCGTCGTGGCGCCCGCCGAGGGCATACTCCTGGTTTCGCGACCCGGCATCTTCCCCCGCCACCGCGCCGAGTTCGCGGAAGGCATCGTCCATCCGCGTCTCGCGGGATGCCCGCGCGCGCATCGCGGCGGAATAGGCGTCGGGGCAGCCGTAGCAGGGATCGACAGGCGCGCTATCGACGCCCAGAGCGTCGGGATTTCCGCCGAGATCGGCATAGGAAGCGCCGGCGTCCGATCCCCCGACCTCGCTGCCGACGACAAACTGGCCGAGCAGCAACCCCGCGAGCGCGCCGATCCCGGCGATGCCGGACCAGATCAGCGCCTTTCGCGGAACCCCTTTGCCTGTCATGGGTGTCGAACGCCGCACGCCGGGCGAGGTTGCATCCGGTTTTGCAGCGGCCTTTTGACCATTCGTCGATCCACGAAGGACTTTCATCCGGAAATCGACCACGCGTTCCGCCCGGTCGAAGGGCGACTGCGCGGGCGGGGGAATCCTTTTATTTCCTCGAATGCGGGATGCGGAGGTCGCGGTCTCCCCGGTCCGGACCTTCGTGTCCCGCATCCCCCAAAGAGAGGACTCCCCCATGGCGAAACTGACCCTGATCCTGCTGGCGGCGCCGCTTGCGCTGACCGGCTTTTCCGTTCCTGCCGCAGCGCAGGAAGAGAAAAGCGTTGTCGTCCGCTACGACGACCTCAATCTTTCGACCGCGCCGGGCCGCGAGCGGCTGCAGTGGCGCGTCGCTTCGGCGATCCGGAGCGTGTGCGACAGCCGCCCGCATTACCGCCAGACGCTGACTCAGCGCGCGCAGGCGCTCGAATGCGAGGCAGCGGCGCGGCGCGACGCCGACGTCAAGCTCGCCGGCCTGTTCAGCGGCGACGGCACCGCGCTCGCCGGCCGCGGACAGATCGTCGTCGCGGCGCCCTGAGCACCACCGCCCGAACGGGCGGAAGCGACGGGCGGCCGTGCCTTCGGGCATGGCCGCCTTTTTCGTCAGCCCTGCATGATCGCCTTGACGTCGTGGAGATAGGTGCGACCGATGCGGTGGACGCCGCCTTCGCCCAGATCGACGCTCCACGCGCCGTCGCCATGATGCTTCAGCCCGGTGATGCCGTCACGGCGCACCATCTTCGACCTATGGATGCGCATGAACCGGTCGGGGTCCATGCGCGCCTCCAATGACTTGATCGTCTGATGGATCAGCCAGCTGCGCGCGCCGACGTGCAGGCGCATATAGTCGCGCTCGGCCTCGATCAGGTCGACCTGCGCCGCATCGATGCGCAGCATCTCGCCGCGGTTCTGGACCCAGAATTCGCTGATCCATTCGCTCTTGCGGCTGCGCCCGCGTTCGGTCGAGCGCCATTCGCGCACCCGCCCGAGCGCTTTTTCGAGCCGCTCGGACGAGACGGGCTTGAGCAGATAGTCGACCGCGGCGACGTCGAAGGCGGCGACGGCATATTGGTCGAAGGCGGTCACGAAGATTACCGCCGGCGGATTGTCGAGCCGGTCGATCGCGGCCGCGACCTGCAGCCCGTCGAGGCCGGGCATCGCGATGTCGCACAGCAGCAGGTCGGGCGCCAGCGCATCGACCATGCGCAGCGCCGAGGCGCCGTCGCTGGCGGTGCCGACGAGTGACACGCCGTCCTGCTGGCCGGCGAGGATCTGGAGCCGCTCGATGGCGAGCGGCTCGTCGTCGACGATCAGGGTGCGCAAGGTCTGCATCATCGCATCAGCCCCTTTGTTGCGTCAGCGGCAGCCACAATGAGACGACGAAGCGCCCCTCTTCGGATTCGCCCCATTCGCAGCCCGCCGCCGGGCCGTAGCGCGTCAGCAGCCGCTCGCGGACGTTGCGCAGGCCGAGTCCCGTGCCGGGTTCGGGCGTCGGGGCATTGGGGTCGATGTCGTTTTCGATGCGGAGCACCAGCAGGCCATATTCGGCGCTGGCGGCCAGGCGGATCGCGATCGTCCCCTTGCTGGGCGCGACGCCATATTTGATCGCATTCTCGATGATCGGCTGAAGGATCAGCACCGGGACGCAGGCATGTTCCAGTTCCGCCGGCATCGTCACCTCGACCTGCAGCCGGTCGGGGAAGCGCGTCTGCTCGATCTGCAGATAGAGGCGCTGCAGCGCGATCTCCTCGTCGAGGCTGACGAACTGCTCGGGGTCGATCGCGAGGCTCGAGCGCAGGAAGGAAGAGAGATTCATGATCATCGTCTCCGCCTCCGCCTTCGACCCGCGCATGACGAGCGTCGACAGCGAATTGAGCGTGTTGAACAGGAAGTGCGGATTGACCTGATAGTGGAGCGCGCGGAGCTGGGCGTTTTGCGCCTCGATGCGATAGGTGTTCGCGCGCCGCTCGACCGCGCGCATCTCGTTCGCATAGCCGAAGGCGACATAGAGCGCGGCCCACACCGCGAAAAAGAAATACCAGCGGATCGAGCTGTCGAGGATCAGCACCAGTTCCCACGCGACGGGATATTTCGCCTGCACCTCCGTGATGATCTTGCCGGTGTCCGGGGCGGGGAACCAGTAGAAGAAGACATACATGTTGATCGCGGCGTAGACGATCACGAGCGGGACCGCGGTTCCCATCGCAGCCGCGAGGCGGGCGCCGAAGCTCTTGGGCTGGACGCGCTGCAACAGCTGATAGAGCACGAAGGTGCAGAGGATGCCTGCGACGACGACGATCGCGCGGCGGCCGATATAGGACCATTGCTCGCTCGCCCCCGCGAGCATCGCGAGGCCGGTGGTGATGAGGAAATAGAGCATCCACATCGCGACGATCGATCCGATCGCGACACGCGGATTGACACGGGCGTCGGAGGCGCGCCAGTCGGGCGCGGCGGCGAGAAAACGGGCGCGGCGGTCGCTCTGGGCCAGCTTGCGGTCGGACATGTTCATCGGCGCCCTCCTATCGCAAGCCCGTGCGGGTTGCGAGTCGGCACTGGAACGCCAGTCGAAGGCGGGCGGGAGTTGGTCGAAAGCTGAAGCCTGGATGAACGGCGCCGGTCAGCCGCCCGCCCCGCGCATCGCGCCGCGCCAGCCGCCGTGGCGGTAGACTGCCCAGGCCATCGCCAGCGAGGCGAGCGAGGACAGCGGAAAGCTCCACCAGATCGCATCGGCGGCGAGCGCCGGATAGGCGAACCAGTAGATGCCGAAGCGGATCGGGAACATCGACAGGAACAGGATGATCAGCGGCGGCACCACCGACCCGTTGGCGCGCAGCGTGCCGATGAGGACGATCGTGGTGCCGAAGGGCAGGAAGGTCCAGGTCGCGACATATTGGATATGGCGCGACACCTCGATCGCCGGGCTGTCGGCGCCGAGGAAGAGGGCGAGCGCCGCGCGGTCGAAAGCGAGCAGCAGGGCGATCAGCACCCCGGTCATCGCGAGGTTGATCGCGATGCCGCCGTTGGTGATCGCCGAGACGCGGTCCCAGCGGTTCGCGCCGATATTCTGCGCCGCCATCGCGCTGACCGCCGCGCCGACCGCGAGCGCGGGCATCTGGATATAGTTCCACAGCTGCAGCGTCGCGCCATAGGCGGCGGCGGTGACGAGCCCCTCGCGGTTGACGAGGCCGATCATCACGATCCCCGCACCCGAGATGACGAGCATCTGCGCCCCCATCGGCAGGCCGCGCCCGACGACGAAGCGCAGCTCGCTCCACTTGGGGGCGAGATAGGCGAGTTCGCGGCCGCGCAGGCGCAGCACATGGTCCTTCGCATAGAACCAGCCGATCATCCCGGCGAGGCTGACCGTCCCGGCGATCGCGGTCGCGAGCGCACTGCCCGCGATGCCGAGGCGCGGGAAGGGGCCGATGCCGAGGATCAGCAGCGGATTGAGCAGGATGTCGAGCACGACCGACAGGATCATGAAACGCAGCGGCGTCACCGCATCGCCCGCGCCGCGCGACGCCATCATCAGCGTCACCATCAGCATCGACGCGGGCACCGCGACGAAGGTGACGCGCAGATAGTCGTGCGCATAGCCGAAGGCTTCGGCGGGTGTGTCGAGCCAGCGCAATATGGTATCGGAGGCGAACCAGCCGGCAATCGCGATGGCGGCGGAGAAGAGAAGTGCGAGGCCGGTGACGCCGCCGGTTGCGCGGCGCGCCGCATCGACATCGCCGCGCCCGATCGCCTGACCGATCAGCACGGTCGCGGCCATGCCGAAGCCGAAGAAGGTCGCGAACATCAGGAACATGATGATGTTCGCATTCGCCGTCGCGGCGAGCGCGCTCTCGCCGAGGAACTGGCCGACCCACATCGCGTTGACCGACCCCGAAAGCGTCTGGAGGATGTTCGACGCAAGCGTCGGCAGCGCGAAGAGGATCAGCGTCTTGGCGATCGGGCCGTTGGTCAGGTCCAGCCCGCCGCCCCCGCGTGCGGTCTGGCGCGGCGGGGCGGGACTCGCGGCGGGGTCTGCCGCCGCGGCGACCGGGGTCGGCAGGTCGCTCACAACCAATCCTCCCCGCTCGCGGGGAGGGGGACCACCCGAAGGGTGGTGGAGGGGGTTGGCGTTCGCAAGCGGCGTTGCGCAAGGGCGCGAACCCCCTCCGTCAGCCGTTCCGGCTGCCACCTCCCCGCAAGCGGGGAGGATTTGGTCTCTTCCTTCACCCCAGCCGCGCGAGCGCGGCGGACAGGCGATCGGCCTCGGCCGCCTTGGCGGCATGGTCGGCGCGGGCCTTTTCGACCGCTTCCGGCTTGGCGCGCTCGACGAATGACGGATTGTTGAGGCGACCGGCGAGACCGTCGCGTTCCTTCGTCGCCGCTTCCAATGCCTTAGCCAAGCGGACCTTTTCAGCCTCGAAATCGACAAGCCCTTCGACCGGAATTGAGAAGGTTACATCGTTGGCCACGACCTGGATGGCCCGTTTACCTTCAAAACTATATTGCGTTCGGTCGATTGCCTCCTCGTTTTCAGTGTCGAACGCCGCGCCGCTGAGCGCAAAATGCACCGAGCTAATCCTCGCCATCCTAAGCAGAACTTTGCTCCACCCACGCATCGCAGATTCAATGTCGAGCCGAGGAACAGATTTTACTTGAAGGCCGTCGATCGCGTGGTCGTTGTGAACAACAATCTCGGTTTTGGCGGCAGGCGGAATATTCATCTCCGAACGAGCAGACCGGATTTCTGTGATAAGTTTGATCAGCCAATCAACGCTTTCGCTAGCTTCCGCGTCGCGCTCCGCCTGCGGCTCGGGCCATTTGGCGGTGATCAGCGGATAGTTCGCGCGGTCGCCGAGGCCGGTCCACAGCTCTTCGGTGATAAACGGCATGAAGGGGTGGAGCATGACGAGAATCTGGTCGAGCACCCAGCCGGCGACCGCGCGGGTTTCGGCGATCTCGTCCCCCTCCCGCTTGCGGGAGGGGTTAGGGGAGGGCATGTCATCAGCCATCCCGTCCTCCGAAACAGGCCCTCCCCCGACCCCTCCCGCAAGCGGGAGGGGAGAAAGAACAGGCTTGATCAGCTCCAGATACCAGTCGCAGAAACGATCCCACGCGAAGCTGTAGATCGCGTTCGCGGCCTCGTCGAAACGATAGGCGGCAAAGGCCTTGTCGATCGCGGCGACGGTGTCAGCCACCTCGCCGATGATCCAGCGGTTGACCGGCAACGTCGCTGCGGGGGCGGCGAGGCTGGTCGAGGCCGAAATGCCATTGGCTTCGCAGAAGCGCGCGGCATTCCACAGCTTGGTTGCGAAATTGCGATAGCCCGCGAGGCGCGCGTCGTCCATCTTGATGTCGCGGCCCTGGCTTTCCATCGCGGCCATGAAGAAGCGCAGCGCGTCGGCGCCGTACTGGTCGATCAGGCCGAGCGGATCGACGACATTGCCCTTCGACTTCGACATCTTCGCGCCGTCGGGCGCGCGGACGAGACCGTGGAGATAGAGCGTCTTCCACGGCACCTCGTTCATGAAGTGCATCCCCTGCATCGCCATGCGCGCATCCCAGAAGAAGAGGATGTCGAAGCCCGAGACGAGGACATCGTTGGGGTAGTGGCGCTTGAGAAGATCGGTATTCTCCGGCCAGCCGAGGGTTGCGAAGGGCCAGAGCGCGGAGGAGAACCAGGTGTCGAGGACGTCTTCGTCGCGGGTCAGGGTGACGCCTTCACCCGCTTCAGCCTGCGCTTCCTCTTCGGTTTCGGCAACGAAGATGCGGCCGTCCTCGGCATACCATGCCGGTATCCGGTGTCCCCACCACAATTGCCGCGAGACGCACCAGGGCTGGATATTCTCCATCCAGTTGAAGAAGGTCTTTTCCCAAGTCTTAGGGACGATGTTGATGCGCCCGTCGCGCACCGCCTGGATCGGCGGCTGCGCGAGGGTTTCGGCGTCGACATACCATTGGTCGGTCAGCCAGGGTTCGATCACGACGCCGCCGCGGTCGCCGAAGGGAGTCTGGATCGTGCGCGGCTCGGCGTCGTGCG
>CALMYE010000265.1 GCA_937873425.1 uncultured Sphingopyxis sp.
CGGGGTCGGGGCATGGGGGCGCGGAAGAGGGGGGGGGTGCGTGGGTGGGCGGTACCAGCGACTTTCCGCTGCCGCCGCACGTCCCTTTTTACCCCCGCCGTAACCGCGGCCGCGTTAATATCGGCCCGATCATCAGGGGGCCTATATCATGCACAGGATCATATTCGCCGCTTTCGGCGCCGCGGCGCTCGCCGGCTGCTCGGCGGCACAGAGCACCTATGAGCTTTCCGTCGCCGAGGCGCAGGAACGGCTCGTCAACGGCACCTATGAAAAAGGCTCGATCAAGGGCTTCTCCAACCACAATATCACCCCGCGCTCGGTCAACGAGGGCCGGATCGAATGGCAGATCCGCATGGACGACGGCACCACCGGATTCCGCTGCGAAACGCTGCTGGGTCCGGCGAACGTCGAAGGCACGCAGGCGCATGTCGTCAGCCAGTGCTTCGATCACCGGGGCAAGAGCGACGATATGTATATCGAGGGCGCGCGGCGCTCGCTCGAACGGCTGATTGCGGCGAACCTGGCGGGCAAGCCGTAGGTCGAGGGCCGGACCGCCACCGAAACCACTAGCCAAGCCATCCGCGTTCGTCCTATGTTCCGCGCATGGACGCCATCTCGCTGCTCGTCGCTTTCGTCGCCCTCGCGCTCGGCGCGCTGATCGGCTGGCTATTCGCCGGACGGCAGGCGGGAGCGCTCAAGGCCGAGCGCGACGGGCTGTCGGACCGGTTCAGGGCGGCGGTGACCGACCTTGCGGCGGAGGCCGAGGCGCGCAAGGCGGCGGACCTCGAAATCACCCGCCTGCTGACCACGCAGCAGGCGCGCGACGCGGCGCACGACGCGCAGATCAAACAGCTTCAGGATGCACAGGCGGCGCTGACCGCGCAATTCCGCGAGGTGGGGCAGGCGATGCTCGACGGCGCGCAGAAAGCCTTTCTCGAACGCGCCGACCAGCGCTTCCGCGAGAGCGAGGAGAGCGCGGGGAAGAATCTCAAATCGCTGCTCCAGCCGGTGCACGAACGCCTCGAACGCTATGAGCAGGAAGTGAAGAAGGTCGAGGCCGAACGCCAGTCGGCCTTCGGGCTGCTGAACGGTCAGATCGAATCGATGCGCGCGGGCACCGAGCGCGTGTCGAGCGAGGCGGCGAAGCTGGTCAATGCGCTGCGCAATGCGCCCAAGGCGCGCGGGCGCTGGGGCGAGCAGCAATTGCGCAACGTGCTCGAAAGCTGCGGGCTTTCGGAACATGCCGATTTCCAGACCGAGGTCAGCGTCGCCGACGGCGAGGGCGGGCGGCTGCGCCCCGACGTCGTGGTGACGGTGCCGGGCGGGCAGAGCCTGGTCATCGACGCCAAGGTGTCGCTCAACGCCTATCAGGACGCGTTCGGCGCGGTCGATGAGGGCGAGCGGACGGCGCATCTCGCGGCGCATGCGGCGGCGATGAAGAATCACGTCAACGCGCTTGGCGCCAAATCCTACTGGAACCAGTTCGACGACATGCCCGACTATGTCGTGATGTTCGTTCCCGGCGAGCATTTCCTCGCCGCGGCGCTCGACCACGACCATGACCTCTGGGACTATGCCTTCGAGCGCAAGGTGCTGCTCGCGACGCCGACCAATCTGATCGCCATCGCGCGCACCGTCGCGGCGGTGTGGCGGCAGGAAAAGCTTGCCGGGCAGGCACGCGAGATCGCGGCGCTGGGCAAGGAGCTTTATGCGCGCATGGCGACGATGGGCGCGCATATCGCGAAGGTGGGGCGGAACCTCGATCAGGCGACGGGGGCTTACAACGCCTTCGTCGGCAGCTTCGAATCGCAGGTGCTGACGCAGGCCAAGCGGTTCGAGGCGCTCGATGTCGAAACGGGCGGCAAGGAGATTCCGGTGTTGCCGGTCGCCGAGCAATCGGCGCGCCCGCTCGCCAAGCTGGCGGCGGCTCCGAGCGCGGTGAACGACGGGGAGTAGGGCGACGAAGAATCTGTGTCCCCGCGAAGGCGGGGACCCATCTCCCGCCGGTTCCACATAGCGCCGGCAGGAGATGGGCTCCCGCCTTCGCGGGAGCACGACGTTTGTTTCTGCTCGGCTGTTGTCAGATCGCCCGTTTCAGCACCGCCGTCCGCCCCTCTGTGCCGGTCAGCGTCAGCGTTCCGTCATCGGCGAAGGTCAGGCTGACCGGACCCGCCATCAGCGCGAAGAAGGCATTCTCCTGCTCCATGCCCGGCCCCGGACAGGCCATCTTGGTCGCGGCGAGCGGGCCGGCGGTCAGCACGCCCTCCTCCACGCCATAGCCGCCCGAAAAGCGGTTGCAGCCCGCGCTGCCCATGATGCGCGTCTCGTCGAAGCGCAGCGACGCCGGCCGGTCGGCCGCCACCGCGACGCCGCCGATCGACACGAAGGTCCAGCTCGTGCCCGCCAGCTCGTTCGGCGGCAGGATCGCGCCGCCGCAGCCCTGCACCGTCTTGCCGTCGGCGATGACCGTCACCCTGTCGGCATAGCGGCGGTCGCTCATCCCGTCGCTGCATTCGGCGCTGACGACGTCGACGACCAGCCGCCTGGCGTCGTAGCGGCTGCCGCGGATCAGCGGCTCGGCGCCGGGGTTGGCGACCGCGATTTTCGTCTCGCCATAGTCGCCGTTGTAGGTGAGGCGGTCGGGCGTGATCTCCAGCGTCCAGCCGGGCTCGGTGCCGAGCGCGAAATAGGCCGCCGCACCGCCGGGCGTCTGCGGCGGCGCCTCGGCGGCGGGAACGCAGGCGGCGAGAGCGGGCAGGGCGAGCAGGGGCGCAAATCGAAGCATCGGGTCGTCTCCTGATTTCGTCATGCTGAACTTGTTTCAGCATCCACGACCTGCCTTCTCGGCCAGCACGGCGCTGGTGGACAGGTCCGGTCATGGACCCTGAAACAAGTTCAGGGTGACAGGGTTCCTTGGGGGCGTCTCTATGCAAGGACCGCTGTCGCCGCGATGAACCGCCGCTACCCGCCGCGCCGCTGGTTCAGCACCTCATAGGCCATCACCGCCGCCGCGACCGCGGCATTCAGACTGTCGGCCTTGCCCAGCATCGGCATCTTGACCCGCACGTCGGCGGCGGCGGCATAGTCGGCCGGCATCCCCTGCGATTCATTGCCGATGAGGATGAAGGTCGGCGCTTCGTAGCGCACCGCCTGATAATCCTGCGTATCGTCGCCCAGCCAGGTCGCGACCAGCTGCCCCGGCCCGCCGCGCAGCCAGGGCAGGAATTCCTCCCAGCGCGCCTGCACCAGTCTTTGCGTGAAGATCGCCCCCATGCTCGCGCGCACGGCTTCGACGGCATAGGGGTCGGTGCTCTCGTCGAGCAGGATCAGCCCGCCCGCGCCGACCGCGTCGCCGGTGCGCAGCATCGTGCCGAGATTGCCCGGATCGCGCAGCCGCTCGGCGACCAGCCAGATCGGCGCTGCGCTGCGGTCGAGGTCGGCGAGCGCCGTCTTCGGCTCGGCGTAGATGGCGACGATCGCCTGCGCATTGTCCTTGCCCGACAGTTTCGACAGGATCGCGGGCGTGGTGTCGATCACCTCGCCGCCCGCCGCGAGCGTCGCATCGGCGAGCGCTTTCGCCAGCGGATGTCCCGCGCCCTCTTCGGCGAGGAACAGCCATTGGGGCAGCACCCCCGCCTCGCGCGCCTCGGTCGCGATGCGCAGCCCTTCGGCGAGGAACAGCCCCTCGGCGCGCCGGTGGCGCTTCTCGCGCAGCAGGCGCATCCGCTTGACCAGCGGATTGGACAGGCTTTCGATGCGGGAGCGGCGGCCGGTCATGCTTCCGCTTCTTCGTGCCCCTGCGAAGGCAGGGGCCCATCACCGATGCTACCGAAATGCAGCAGGCGCTGGCGGAAAAGGAGAGGGCAGGTGATGGGCCCCTGCTTTCGCAGGGGCACGGAGCGCGAGAAAAACCTGCGCACTCT
This sequence comes from uncultured Sphingopyxis sp., assembly GCA_937873425.1. Taxonomy (GTDB): domain Bacteria; phylum Pseudomonadota; class Alphaproteobacteria; order Sphingomonadales; family Sphingomonadaceae; genus Sphingopyxis. Next base: position 3,924 of record CALMYE010000265.1, read on the forward strand.
CAGTCCTCGCCGAAGCTGTCCTTGACCAGCCCGACCAGCTTGAGCAGCGCGGCATCGGCGCCGGCGCCGCTGGTGTGGATGGTGATGCTGTCGCCCTTCGCGGCGCCCAGCATCATCAGTCCCATGATCGAGGTGCCGGAAACGCGCGACCCGCCCTTTTCGACCTCGACCGACACGGTTTCGGGCAGGCGGCTGACGAAGGTGACGAACTTGGCGCTCGCGCGCGCGTGCAGCCCGCGGACATTGGTGATCTCGACCGTTTCCGACGATGTGCTCATGGCCCCACTCCCAGCATCTCCGACGCGACGGAGATATATTTCTGGCCCGCTTCCTTGGCCGCGATCACCGCGGCGCGCAGGTCCATCGTCTTGCGGGCGCTTTCCAGCCGGATCAGCATCGGCAGGTTGACCCCCGCGATCACCTCGGTCCGCCCGGCTTCGAGCAGGCTGATCGCGAGGTTCGACGGGGTGCCGCCGAACAGGTCGGTCAGCATGATGACGCCGCGGCCCTCGTCGACCTTGCGGATCGCCTCGGCGATTTCCTTGCGCCGCATCTCCATATTGTCGTTGGGGCCGATGCACACCGTGCCGATGCCGCGCTGCGGGCCGACGACATGCTCCATCGCGGTGACCATCTCCTCGGCGAGCCGGCCGTGGGTGACGAGGACCATTCCGAGCAGCGGTAACGCTTTGTCGCTGGGCATGAGGTGCAGAACCCTTATCTTTGTTCGCCGCCGCTGGTGGGAGATGCGGGCGGAGGCTTGCCCTCAAGCCCGTCTTGCGGCGCGGAGTCAAGGTTGCGGTGGGTCACCGCGGGATTATGGCCCGCTTCGCGAAGCGTCCGGGCCACGCGTTCGGCGACATGGACCGAGCGGTGGCGCCCCCCGGTGCAGCCGAAGGCGATGGTGACATAGCTTTTCCCCTCGGCGCGGTAGCGCGGCAGCAGGGTGAGCAGCAGCCGCTCGATCTGCGCGACGCTGTCCGCATAGGCGGGGTCGGCGACGACATAAGCGGCGACGTCGGCGTCGAGCCCGGTGCCGGGCTTCAGCTTCGGGTCCCAGTGCGGATTGCGCAGATAGCGCATGTCGAACACCAGGTCGGCGTTGCGCGGCAGCCCGCGCGCGAAGCCGAAGCTCAATATGTTCAGCACCGGCTCGCCGTCGGCGGCGTCGGCGAAGCGCTGGCGCATTTCCTGCTGCAGGTCGTTGCTCGAGTAATTGGTGGTGTCGATGACCTGGTCGGCCCAGCGGCGCAGCGGCTCCATCATCTCGCGCTCGCGCGCGATGCCGTCGGCGGCGGGGCGGTCCTCGGCGAGCGGATGGCGTCGGCGGGTTTCGGAAAAGCGGCGTTCGAGTTCGGCGCCGGCGCAGTCGAGGAACAGCGTGTCGATATCGCGCCCGCCCGCCTCGCGCAGCGCCTTCATCCGCTTGACCAGCGGCGCGGGCTTGAAGCCGCGGCTGCGGCTGTCGATGCCGACCGCGAGGGGGCGGCCCGCCTGCCCGCCGCCGGCCGGCGCGTCGAGCAGCGCGTCGAGCAATGCGGGCGGCAGATTGTCGACCACCTCCCACCCCAGATCCTCCAGCACCTTGAGCACGGTCGACTTGCCCGCGCCCGACAGGCCGGTGACGAGCAGCAGGCGCTGACCCTCCTCGCTCATTGTCCCATGCCCAGCCGGTCGAGCGCGAGCATGACCTTGATCGGCGCCGACGCCTCGAAGCCCGACAGCAGGATCGCGGGCAGCGCATGGCCCGCGACCGTCTCGGCCTGGTTGGCGGGCGGCATGCGCTCGGGCCGCTCGGACAGCCGCACCGCGAGCGCGAGCGGCACCGGCGCGACGAAGGGCTGTTCGACGATGCCGATCCCGCGCACCTCGATCTTGCCCGCGAGGCTTTCGGGCGGACGGCACCACAGCCGGCCGCGCTCGTGCCAGATGTCGCAGCGGTCATCGGCGACCAGCCGCGCGCCGCGATCGATCAGGCGGAGCGCAAGGTCGGACTTGCCCTGCCCCGACGCGCCGAGGATCAATATGCCGCAGTTGCCCGCGGCGACGCAGCTCGCATGAACATTGACAATCTGGGGTGCGGTCCGGCGCGGCAACATGGCGTCCGGACTTACCGGTGTGCTGGCGGCGGGGCAAGGCGCCAAACCGTTCCTTCTCCCTTGATGGGAGAAGGATACGAAGCCTTGTCGCGAAGCGACTAGGCGGAGTTGGATGAGGGTGATGGCGCGTCCTTGCACCTTCGTTTCAGGCCGAGGCCGCACCCCCACCGCTGCGACTAGGCAGCAAGCTGCCAAGTCTCACTGCCTCCCCCATCAAGGGGGAGGGCTTTACCCCACCCCCTCTACCTCCGCCGCGGGCAGCGTCACCAGCAGGCTCGCGCCGGGTTTGCCGTCGTCGCGGTCGCGCGCGGCGATGTGGCCGCCGTGGCCCTCGACGATCGTGCGCGCGATGGCGAGGCCCAGGCCGCTGTGCTTGCCGAACGCCTCGCCCTCGGGGCGCTCGCTGTGAAAGCGGCGGAAGATCGCCTCGCGCTGCGCGGGCTCGATGCCGGGGCCGTCGTCGTCGACGCCGATATGCACGTCGCTCCCCAGCCGCGTCGCGCGCACGCAGACGAGACCGCCGGGCGGCGAGAAGCTGATCGCATTGTCGATCAGATTGTCGATGACGCGTTCGAGCCGGTGGCCGTCGCCCATCACCAGTGCGGTGCCACGGCGCGGGCGGGCATAGGCGATGCGCGGCTGCGGCGGGCCGGCGGTTTCCGCCCGCGCGGCGCGGCTCGCGAGCATCGATTCGATCATCAGCCCGACATCGACCGGCTCGAAGCTAGCGCGCGACAATTGCGCGTCGATGCGGCTCGCGTCGCTGATGTCGGTGACCAGCCGGTCGAGCCGCCGCACATCCTCCTCGGCAATGGCGAGCAGCTGCGCGCGATGCTCGTCGGTTCTGACCCGCCCCAGCCCCTCGATCGCCGAGCGCACCGAGGCGATCGGATTCTTGAGTTCGTGGGTGACGTCGGCGGCGAAATGCTCGCCCGCGTCGATGCGTTCACGAAGGGCTTGCGTCATGTCGCTGAGTGCGCGGGCGAGGGTGCCGATCTCGTCGCGGCGGCTCGGCAGGCGCGGCACGACGACCTCGCGCGCGCGCCCCAGCCGCACGCGCACCGCCGCGCGCGCGAGCTTGCGCAAAGGACGGACGATGGTGCGCGCGAGGAACAGCGACAGCAGCACCGAGGCGGTCAGCACCAGCGCCAGCACCACGCCCAGCCGGAAGCGCTCGGCGCGCACGGTGCGGGTGATGTCGCGCGCGTTCAGCGTCATCAGCACGATCTGCGGCGTGTCGAGATCGACGACGCGCGTCGCGCTGAGCAGCGGGGTGCGTTCGGGGGCGTAGCGGAAACGCGTCGCGCCCTCGCCGGTGCGCATCGTTTCGGCGACTTCGGGCCAGGACGGACCGCGGTCGATCAGCGGCTCCTCGAAATCGGGATAGGAGGGCGCGCCGACGATCCAGTCGATGCCGCGGTCCATCGCGCGCGCGGCGTCGCGCTGCCACGGCTGGAGGTCGGGATCGCGCAGCGTAAAGGTCGGCGGCCCGGTCTCGAAACTGTCGGAAATCCGCGCACCATCGGCACCGTAGAAGCGCAGCCGCGATTCGGTCGCCGCGGTGAACTCGTCGATCAGCCGCTGCCGCTCTTCAGGCCGCGCTGCCTCCAGCGCGCTGTCGAACAGCGCGAGCTGTTCCTCCATCGCGTCGATGCGCGTGTCGACGAGCCGGCTGCGATAGGTGTCGAGATAGAAGAAGCCGCCCGCGAGCAGCGCGACGGCGAGGATGTTGACCGCGAGGATGCGGGTGGTCAGCGACCAGCGCGCCGACCAGACGAGCGGCGGCTCCTCGCCGTCGTGCGCCGGGTCAGCCTTCGTCGGCAAAGCGGTATCCCGCACCGTAAAGCGTGGCGATCGCGTCGAAGTCGGGATCGACCTCGCGGAACTTGCGGCGCAGGCGCTTGATGTGGCTGTCGATCGTGCGGTCGTCGATATAGACGTCGTCCTGATAGGCCGCGTCCATCAGCTGGTTGCGGCTGCGCACGATGCCGGGGCGGCTCGCCAGCGTCTCGAGGATCAGGAATTCGGTGACGGTCAGCGTGACGTCCCTGCCGTCCCAGCTGACCTTGTGGCGCGCCGGGTCCATGCGCAGGCGGCCGCGTGCGATCGGCTCGGCCACGGGTTCGTCCTCGTCGCCCGGAGCGCTGCGGTTCAGGTCGACGCGGCGCAGGATGGCGCGGATGCGCGCGATCACCAGCCGCTGCGAAAAGGGCTTGGCGATATAGTCGTCGGCGCCCATCGCGAGGCCGAGCGCCTCGTCGATCTCGTCGTCCTTGCTGGTCAGGAAGATGACGGGAAGCTGGCTCTTCTCGCGCAGCCGGCGGAGCAGTTCGAGCCCGTCCATACGCGGCATCTTGATGTCGAAGACGGCGAGGTCGGGGGGATTGTCGATCAGCGGCTTCAGCGCCGCCTCGCCGTCCGAATAGACGCGCGTGACGAAGCCCTCGGCCTGCAGCGCGATCGACAGGGATTGCAGGATGTTGCGGTCGTCGTCGACCAGCGCGATGGTTGCCGTCATGCTCTTTCCATTGGGCGGACCCGCGGCCCGATTAGCCGATCCGCTGCCCAGCGACAACAGCGGGCACTCCTCCCCCTCCCCCTTCATGGGGGAGGCAGCGAGACTTGCGAACTTGTTCGCTAGTCGCAGCGGTGGGGGTGCGCTCTCGCCCTGACGCGATGGGTGCAAGGACGCGCCGTCACCCCCATCCAACTCCGCCTAGCCGCTTGCAGCGGCAAGGCTGCGTATCCTTCCCCCATCGAGGGGGAAGGGAAGCTGCGCCTGCCACCGTTTCCCTTGCGGCGCCATTGCCCGCATGGCCGCCACAACCCCGCTTTAATCTTTTGACCTCGCCCCGCGCCCTCGCTAACGCGAATGGGATTTACGGAATCGACGCGGCGTCGGCACCCATGTTCATGCGGGCCTGCCCTTTGGCATGGCCAGTCTTGCATAGGTATGCAAAGATGCCCGAAAAATTTGGGAAAGGCGAAGGCGATGACTCAGCTAAGGATCGGCAACCGGACCGTGGAAACCGCGGCGGACGTGGCGGAAAACCGGGGCACGGCGCAGCTCGTCGAGGATGCGATTCGCAACGGCGAGGGCCTGCTGGCGAAGGACGGCCCGCTCGTCGTCGCGACAGGCAAGCACACCGGGCGCAGTGCCAAGGACAAGTTCATCGTTCAGGATGAAGAGACCCGCGACACCATCTGGTGGGGCAAGACCAATGTGGCGATGACCCCGGAGCATTTCGCGGCGCTGAAGGAAGATTTCCTTGCACATCTCGCCGCGCGCCCGCGCCTCTATCGCCAGCAGCTGTTCGGCGGCTCGCAGCCCGAGCATCGCGTCGCGGTGCAGGTGCTGACCGAATATGCCTGGCACAGCCAGTTCATCCGCACCCTGCTCTGCCGCCCGACCGCCGAGGAGCTGGCGGCGTTCGCGGCCGAATATACGATCATCGACCTGCCGAGCTTCCGCGCCGATCCGGCGAAGCACGGCACGCGCACCGAAACCGTGGTCGCGGTGAACTTTACCGAGAAGCTCGTGCTGATCGGCGGCACCGCCTATGCCGGCGAGATGAAGAAGTCGGTGTTCGGCATCCTCAACTATCTGCTTCCCGTGAAGGGCGTGATGCCGATGCACTGCTCGGCGAACATCGGCGCGAACGGCGACACGGCGGTCTTCTTCGGCCTCAGTGGCACCGGCAAGACGACGCTGTCGGCCGATGCGTCGCGGACGCTGATCGGCGACGACGAGCATGGCTGGTCGGACACCGCAGTCTTCAATTTCGAGGGCGGCTGCTATGCCAAGATGATCCGCCTGTCGGAAGAGGCGGAGCCCGAAATCTACGCCACGACCAGGCGCTTCGGCACGGTGCTCGAAAATGTCGTGATCGATCCCGAAACGCGCACCCTCGACTTCGACGACGCGAGCCTCGCGGAGAACAGTCGCGGCTCCTATCCGATCGACTTCATCCCGAACGCGTCGGAAAAGAATATGGGCCCGGTGCCCAAGACGATCATCATGCTGACGGCCGATGCCTATGGCGTGCTGCCGCCGATCGCGAAGCTGACCCCCGACCAGGCGATGTATCACTTCCTCTCGGGCTATACCGCGCGCGTGGCGGGGACCGAGATCGGCGTGACCGAGCCCGAGGCGACCTTCTCCACCTGCTTCGGCGCGCCCTTCATGCCGCGCCACCCGTCGGTCTACGGCAATCTGCTCAAGGAACGCATCGCGAAGGGCGGGGTGCAGTGCTGGCTGGTCAACACCGGCTGGACCGGCGGCATGGCGACGATGGACGGGATCAGCCGCATGCCGATCAAGGCCACGCGCGCTTTGCTCAACGCCGCGCTCGACGGCAGCCTGAACGACGCCGAATTCCGCAAGGACCCGAATTTCGGTTTCGAGTATCCGGTCGCGGTGCCGGGCGTCGATCCCGCGATCCTCGACCCGCGCGGGGCGTGGTCCGACAAGGCGGCCTATGACCGCACCGCGCAGGCGCTCGTCCAGCAATTCATCGACAATTTCGAGCAATTCGCGGACCATGTCGACGAAGGCGTCCGCCAGGCCGCGCCGCAGGCCGCCGTCGCGGCATAGCGCACCCGGCTCCTCCGGGTGGCAGGATCACCCGGAAGGACCGGAGACGATGACCACCGAATTTCCGCCGCGCCTGTTCGCGCGCGACTCCGACATAAGAGCGCTCGGCGAGGGGTTGCTCGCCTGCGCGCTGCCGCGCGAAGCCTGGACGCACGAGGCGCATCTTGCCGCCTGCCTGTGGCTGTTGACCGAGCGGCCGAACGTCAATGTGGATGCCGAGATCGCGACGATCATCAGTCGCTTCAACGAAAGCGTCGGCGGCGTGAACGACGACGCGCAGGGCTATCACGACACGATCACGCACGCCTATGTCGCGGGCGTGCGGCTGTTCCTGTCGCAGACGAGCGAGACGGGCCTGACCGCGCGCGTCAATGCGCTGTTGCTGTCACCGATGGGGCGGCGCGACTGGCCGCTGCGCTTCTACAGCCCCGAGCGGCTGTTTTCGGTGGCGGCGCGGCGGGGGTTCGTCGAGCCGGATCTGGCGCCCTTGCCTGCGGCTGCGATATAAAAGCCTGTGCTCCCGCGAAGGCGGGGACCCATCTCCTGCCGGCGCCATCTTGCACCGACCGGAGATGGGTCCCCGCCTTCGCGGGGACACAGGAATGAATGTATCACCCCTTCGCCCCCGCGACATATTCGGCAACATTCTTCGCCAGCACGTCGAGCGGGACGTTGCCGCCCTTCACGACCGTGTCGTTGAAATCGCGCAGGTCGTATCGCGCACCCAGCGCCTTCTGCGCGAGGCCCCGCTGGCGGACGATCTCGCTGTGGCCGACCTTGTAGCCGCACGCCTGCGCCGCCCAGCTGCAATAGCGGTCGACCTCGCTCGCCACCTCGAGCGGGTTCGAGCCGTTCTCCTCGACGAAGAAGCGCACGCCCTCTTCGCGCGTCCAGCGCTTGGCGTGCAGCCCGGTATCCACCACCAGCCGGCAGGCGCGGAAGGCGAGCGACTGGAGATAGCCGAGCCGCCCGACCTCGAAATCCTCATAGAGGCCGAGCTCGTCGGCCAGCTGTTCGGCATAGAGCGCCCAGCCTTCCGAATAGGCGTTGAACGCCAGCATCGTGCGGATCAGCGGCAGGCCGTGGGTATATTCGCCCTGCCAGGCATGGCCGGGAATCGCCTCGTGCATCGTCAGGTCGGGCAGCGAATATCTGCTGTGCAGCTCGGTGGTGCGCAGATTGATCCAGAAACGCCCCGGGATGCTGCCGTCGAGCGCCCCCGCGCCGCCATAGGCCGCGGGCGCGCCGGGTTCCTCGGCCAGCGGCAGCCGCTTCACCTCGACATTGCCCTTCACCAAAGTGCGGAAGGCGCGGGGAAGCTCGGCGCGGATCTTGCCGAGCCAGGTCTGGATATAGGCGACGATCTCGGCGCGGCCCTGGTCGTTGTCGGGGAATTTATAGGCCGGGTCCTTCGCCAGCGCGTTCATCCGGTCGCCGACCGATCCTGTCGTATAGCCCAGCTTCTTCAGGATCGGGTCCATCTGGCCGTGCAGTTCGGCCAGTTCCTCGCGGCCCATCCGGTGGACCTCCTCGGGCGTCATCCGCGTGGTGGTGGAGGCGCGCAGCCCCCAGGCATACCATTCGTCGCCGCCCGGCCGCGCCCACATCCCCGCGTCCATCGTCGCCTTCGGCCGCTGCGCGCGCAGTTCGGCGAGCTGGCGTTCGAGCGCCGCGGCGACGGGCCCCGCGGCGATGGCGGTGGCGCGGGCGCCCCAGTCGCCGGACAGGCCCGCCTCGCGCGCCTTGGTCGTCAACGCTTCGGTCAGGCTGCCGCCGCTCTTCGCGTCGGCGATCACCGCCTCGATCTGCGGCAGCGCCTTGTCGATCAGGAAGGCGGGGGCGATCAGCCCGTCGGCGCCCGCGGCCTTCAGCCGTTCGGTCTCGCCGTCGAGAATGGCGGGAAAGGCGGCGAGGCGCGCGAGCCAGGCTTCGGCATCGGCGCCGGTCTTCACCGGCTGGTCGCTGGTCAGCAGGCGCGGCACGTCGATATAGGCGCCGACATTCTGGATCACGACATAGGGCGTGTTGCGCCACCCGCCGACCGCGACATCGCCGTGCGGCAGGGCGAAACCGGCGAGCGCGACGTCATAGGCGCTGTCGACGACCGCCAGGCTGGTGCGCGTTCCATGATCGAGACCGGCGGTGTCGAAGGCGCGCACGCGCGCGAGATCGGCCTTCAGCGTGTCGGCGAGCGCCTGCACCCCCGCCGCCGACCGGTCGCCGAGCTGGCCGCGCATCGCCGCGCGCGCGCCGGTGTCGATGCCGAGTCCGGTCGCGCTCTCGGGCGAATGGGCAAGCAGATTGTCGGCGATCGAATCGAGCAGCGCTTCGGCGCCGCTCGGCGGTGCGGTTTCCAGCGCGGATGCCGGCCCGGCGATGGCGATGCCCGCGGCTCCGCCCCCCAGCACGGCGAGCGTCTGGCGGCGGGTGAGGGCGGTGGAAAGCGGATGATGCACTGGCGGGCTCCCTGCGACGTGGTTTCTTGTGAAACCTGTCTAGGGGGCGGCGCGGCGCGGTCAATGGCCGCATAAGAAAAGCCCCTCCCCTTCAGGGGAGGTGTTGGGGTGGGGCCATCGGCCTTGCGCAAGGCTCAATGGCCCACCCCGCTGCGCCCCGGATCAAGTCCGGGGCTCGCTGCCCCTCCCCTGAAGGGGAGGGGTGTAGGATGAATTTAGTCCGTCAGATCGGCCGGCACCTTGCCGCCGTTGGCGGCGAGTTCGCGCATCACCGCCTTGTGCA
>CALMYE010000266.1 GCA_937873425.1 uncultured Sphingopyxis sp.
CATGTAAACCCGCTGTTCATGGCGATTATGCCACATTTCGCGGCATGACGAGACACAAGCTGCTTGCCTTTCGGGGCGAAGCTGCGGCTAATGACCCGCTGAGGGGCCGCCGCGGGCGGCAGACGGGGTTGGGTTGCACGTGACAGAGACGATCGATCGCAGGTCGATGATGGGGGCGCTGGCCGCCGGGGTTGGCGCGCTCACCGCCATGCCGCTGCGCGCGCAGATGCCCGACTGGGTGCAGCAGTCGCTGCCGCCCGCGCCGGTGCCGGTCGATTACCTCGCCGTCGCGCGTCAACAGCTTGCGATGCAGGCGCGCCAGATTCCGCAGACCGACCGTGTCGGTATCGTCGATTTCGGGCTTCCTTCGTCGCGGCCGCGTTTCGCGCTGGTCGACATGGTCGCGGGGACGATCGACCTGTTTCCCGTCACCCACGGCCGCGGGTCGGACCCGCAGCACGACGGCTGGCTCAAGAATTTCTCGAACCGCGTCGGCAGCCTCGCGACCTCGCGCGGCGCCTATCGCACCAGCGACTATTATTGGGGCGCCAACGGGTCGTCGATGCGGCTCGCCGGGCTGGAGGCGGACAACAACAATGCCGACGTCCGCGCGATCGTCGTCCACGGCGCCTGGTATGCCGACCCGTCGCTGATCGCGACGCAGGGCAAGCTGGGGCGCAGCGAAGGCTGTTTCGTGTTCGGCGAGGAATTGCTGCCGCAGATCCTCTACAGGCTGGGGCCGGGGCGGCTGCTGTTCGCCGACAAGCTGAGCGTGCCGCCGCCGCGCTTCGAACTGCCCGCCGAGCCGCTGCCGGGGACGGAGAATGTGGTGCGCGCCGGGGCGCAGCAGGGACAGTTTCCGACCACGGCGGATTGATGCTTCAAGCCCCTCCCCTTCAGGGGAGGGGTGGGGGCCGCAGGGTCGCGCAACGTCGCCGTGCCCACCCCGCTGCGACTAGGTCCGGCTGCGCCGAACCAAGTCTCGCTGCCCCTCCCCTGAAGGGGAGGGGTTTTCGTTTTACCGTCCCCCGCTCACCTGCGCCGCCGCGCTCGCCACCGTCGGCACCACCGTCGGCGCGATGATCGTCGCGGCGGGGCGGCCGGGTTTGGCGAAGCTCGCCACCACCGGCGCGTCGCGGCCATAGAGGTCGGCGAGCTTCTTCACCCCGCCCTTGTCGTCCGGAATCACCGTCCAATAGGCGACATAGACGGGGAAGGGCTCGTCGAAGCCGAAGCGCGTCGTCTTGCCGCTGGCAATCGCTTGGCCGAATTCCTCGGCCGACTTGCCGGCGAACATCACCGCCATCAGGCCGGAGAAATGCAGCGCGCGCTCGGTGCGGATGCAGCCGTGGCTGAAGGCGCGCGCCGCGGCATTGAACGCGCCCTTCGACGGCGTGTCGTGGAGATAGATGGCGTGCGGGTTCAGCATTTCCAGCTTCATCTTGCCCAGCGCGTTGTTGGCGCCCGGTTTCTGCACGACGCGCAGGCTGTTGCCGCTGCCCGTCCAGGTATAGCCCTGCGCGCGCGCGGAAGCAGGATTGTTGGCGATGGTCGCGCCGATGCCCTCGTTGATGATGCTACGCGGCAGCGTCCAGTCGGGATTGACGATCACGCCGGTCGCCATCGGGTTGAGCTGCGGCGTCGGGGTCGATGCCTTGCCGACGACGGCCTTGTGCGTCGCGATGGTCACTCCGCCGTGGACCACGCGCGTCATATATTCGGGCACGTTGCTGACGACATAGCGCGCGCCCAGGTCGCGCGGCATCCAGCGCCAGCGTTCCATGTTGACGCGGATCGCATTGGCGTCGGCGGGGTTCTTTGCCGTCGCGAGCGCCGCCTTGAGCGCCGCGAAACTGGGGTGCGCCGGCTCGAAGCCGGCGAGCGTTTCGGCGACCGTGCCGGCGAGCAGCGCCGAGGTCAGCATCGAGACGAGCGGCATATGATCGGCGTCGCTGTCGACCATGAACCACTGCCGCCGTGCCGCATTCGGCGTGCGCCCGTCGCGCAGATGCGTCGCGAGCAGCAGGAAGCTGTCGGTTGCGGTGCGGTCGAGCCGTGCCTGATCGCCCGACAGGATCGCGGCGGCCAGGCCTTCGGGATTATAATCCTTCGGGAACAGCCCGTCGGCCTCGATGCCCTCGATCGAGCGCAGCAGCGCTTCGGCATTGGTCTGCGACCAGCTCGGCATATTGGCGTCGGCCCCGCTTTCGACCACCGGCGCGTCGTCGGCGACCTTGTCGGGCTGGAGGATGACCGAATCCTCCTTGACGTTGGTCGTCTGCGCGAGCGCGGGCGCGGCGATCAGCGCCAGCGGGAGCAGCAGGGCGGCGGGACGGGCGGAAAGGGGAGAGATTTTGACCATAGGCGAAGGCCCATAGCCAAAAAGCGGAGGTTGGGAAAGTGAGGCGGCGCACAGGCGTTAAGCCCCTCCCCTTCAGGGGAGGGGTTGGGGTGGGGGCCTGCGGCGTAGCGCAAGGCCGATGGCCCCACCCCGCTGCGACTAGGTCCGACTGCGCCGGACCAAGTCTCGCTGCCCCTCCCCTGAAGGGGAGGGGTGGTTAGGCCGCCGCCTCCGCATCCTGCCGCGCCAGCCATTCCTCCAGCCACTTGATCGTATAATCGCCGTGGATGACGTCGGGGTCGGCGAGCAGCGCCTGGTGCAGCGGGATGTTGGTCTTCACGCCGCCGACGACCATTTCCTCCAGCGCGCGGCGCATGCGCATCATGCAGCTTTCGCGCGTGCGGCCATAGACGATCAGCTTGCCGATCATGCTGTCGTAATAGGGCGGGATCGCATAGCCGGCGTAAAGGCCGCTATCGACGCGGACATGCATGCCGCCCGCCGGATGATAGGCGGTCACCTTGCCGGGCGAGGGCAGGAAGCTGCGCGGGTCCTCGGCATTGATGCGGCATTCCATCGCATGGCCGCGGAATTCGAGGTCGTCCTGCTTCACCGACAGGCCCGCGCCGCCCGCGATGCGGATCTGTTCGCGGACGAGGTCGAAGCCGGTGATCATCTCGGTCACCGGATGCTCGACCTGGATGCGCGTGTTCATCTCGATGAAGAAGAATTCGCCGTTTTCCCACAGGAACTCGATCGTGCCCGCGCCGCGATAGCCCATCTTCGCCATCGCGTCGGCGCAGACCTTGCCCATGCGCGCGCGCTCGTCGGCGGAAATGACGGGCGAGGGGGCCTCTTCCAGCACCTTCTGGTGGCGGCGCTGGAGCGAGCAGTCGCGCTCGCCCAGATGGATGGCATTGCCCCTGCCGTCGCCGAACACCTGAAATTCGATATGGCGCGGGTTGCCGAGATATTTCTCCATATAGACGGTCGGATCGCCGAAGGCGGCCGCTGCCTCGCTCGACGCCTGGCCCATCAGGCTTTCGAGGCTCTCCTCGTCGGGGACGACCTTCATCCCGCGTCCGCCGCCGCCCGATGCGGCCTTGATCAGCACCGGATAGCCGATCGCCTCGGCCAGCTTCTTGGTTTCCTCGCTGAACGTGACGGCGCCGGGCGAGCCGGGAACGACGGGCAGGCCCAGCGCGACCGCGGTGCGCTTCGCCTCGACCTTGTCGCCCATCGTGCGGATATGCTCGGGCTTCGGCCCGACGAAGATCAGGTTATGCGCCTCGATGATCTCGGCGAAGCGGGCATTCTCCGACAGGAAGCCATAGCCGGGGTGGATCGCATTGGCGTTGGTGACCTCGGCCGCCGAGATGATCGCGGGGATGTTGAGATAGCTGTCCTTCGCGGCGGGCGGCCCGATGCACACCGCCTCGTCGGCGAGGCGGACGTGCATCGCGTCGGCGTCGGCGGTCGAATGGACCGCGACCGTCTTGATGCCCATCTCGTGACAGGCGCGGTGAATGCGCAGCGCAATCTCGCCGCGGTTGGCGATCAGCAGTTTCTCGATCGTCATGCGATTGCTCAGCCGATGGTGAACAGCGGCTGGTCATACTCGACCGGCTGGCTGTTCTCGACATGGACGGCCTTCAGCGTGCCGGCGGCGGGCGCGGTGATCGGGTTCATCACCTTCATCGCCTCGATGATCAGGATGGTGTCGCCGGCCTTCACCGCCGAGCCGACGGCGGCGAAATTGGGCGCGCCGGGTTCGGGCGCGAGATAGACGGTGCCGACCATCGGCGACTTCACCGCATCGGCGAAGGCATCGGCGGCGGGTGCGGCGAGAGCCGCGGCGGCAGGCGCCGCTGTGGCCGGGGGGGCGGGCGCGGCGACCGGCGCGGGCGCATAGGCGACGGGCGCCGCGGCGGTGGTCAGCGTGCGTGCGACGCGCACCTTGCGGTCGCCGTCCTCGACCTCGATCTCCGAAAGCTGCGTGTCGTCGAGCAGTTCCGCGAGCGCGCGGACGAAGGACGGATCGATGTTGATGCCCTGCTCTTTATGGTCACCCATGTGATATTTCCTGCTGTTTGGGTGGCGCGCGGCCACTCCGACCCCTGTTTTGATGGCGCCCTCTTGTCAGAGACGCGCGGCGGCGTCCAGCGCCAGCGTATAGCTCGCCGCGCCATGCCCCGCGAAATGGGCGGCCGCCGCCATGCCGATATAGCTGATATGACGGAAGTTTTCGCGCTTCATCGGGTCCGACAGATGCACCTCGATCACCGGCACCCGGATCGACTTGATCGCGTCGTGGAGCGCGACCGAGGTGTGCGTATAGCCGCCCGCGTTGAGCAGCACCGCCTTCGCCCCCGCGAAATGCGCCTCGTGCAGCCAGTCGATCAGCACACCCTCATGGTTCGACTGGCGGCAATCGACGCGCAGGCCGAGCGTTGCGGCCTGCTCCACCAGCCGCCCGTGGATGTCCTCCAGCGTGTCGTGCCCGTAGATGTCCGGCTCGCGCGTGCCGAGCAGGTTGAGGTTGGGGCCGGAGAGGACGAAGACGACGGGACGGTCGGTCAAGGGGCAGGCTTTCGGTTGCGGGATGCGGGCTATGCTTCGCGGTCCTGATAGCGGAAGACGCCCAGGATGACGATCCGGTCTTCGCCGACCTCATAAGCCAGCTTGAAATGATATTTGATGGTGACGATGCGGCGGAACGGGCGGCCGGTCACGCGCATGCCCGAATGAGGATAGCGCACAAGCTGATCGATGGAGCGATAGATGTCCGAGAGGATGTTCGGGATCGCCTCCGGCGCAACATCTTCATAATAGGCGATGATGGATCGCAGATCGGCTTCCGCTTCCTTGCGGAACAGGATCGTCCTCATGCCGAGAAGGGCTGTCCGAAAATCCCGGCGATATCCGCTTTGCTCGAAAATTCCGGATCGGGGTTCGCAACGCGGCGGTCGATTTCGGCCAGTTCTTCCGGCGAGAATTCGAACCGCTCGGACAGCGACTCCATCAGTGCGGACAAGGAGGCTTCGACCGACTCCAGCTGGTCGGCGGACAGCGCTTGCGCGAAGGAGATGAACTTTTCGAGCGACGTCATGCGCGCATATTAGGGCAAAAAACCCATCGCGGATATGGTGTTTTCCCGCGAAGCCGGTAAGCGAACTCCGCATGTCCATCACCATCATCCTCAACGGCGATCCGCGGCAGGTGCGCGAGGGCAGCATCGCCGATCTCGTCGCCTCGCTCGGGCTCGACGTGAAGAAGGTCGCGGTCGAGCGCAACCGCGAGATCGTCCCGCGCTCGACGCTGGCCGACGTCGCGCTCGCCGAGGGCGATGCGCTGGAGATTGTTCATTTCGTAGGAGGCGGTTGTTGACCGACCAGTGGAGTGTGGCCGGACGGACGTTCATGTCGCGGCTGATTGTCGGCACCGGCAAGTATAAGGATTTCGAGCAGAATGCCGCGGCGGTCGCGGCGTCGGGGGCGGAGATCGTCACCGTCGCGGTGCGGCGCGTCAATGTGTCGGACCCGACGGCGCCGATGCTGACCGACTATATCGACCCGAAGAAGATCACCTACCTGCCCAACACCGCGGGCTGTTTCAACGCCGATGATGCGATCCGCACGCTGCGCCTCGCGCGCGAGGCGGGGGGCTGGGATCTGGTGAAGCTCGAAGTGCTCGGCGAGGCGAAGACGCTCTATCCCAACATGCGCGAGACGCTGGAGGCGACCGAAGTGCTCGCGAAAGAGGGCTTCCTGCCGATGGTCTATTGCGTCGACGATCCGATCGCCGCGAAGCAGCTCGAGGATGCGGGCGCGGTCGCGGTCATGCCGCTCGGCGCGCCGATCGGGTCGGGGCTCGGCATCCAGAACCGCGTGACGATCCGCCTGATCGTCGAGGGCGCGTCGGTGCCGGTGCTCGTCGATGCGGGCGTCGGCACGGCGAGCGACGCGGCGGTGGCGATGGAACTCGGCTGCGACGGCGTGCTGATGAACACCGCGATCGCCGAGGCGAAGGACCCGGTGCGCATGGCGCGCGCGATGAAACTGGCGGTAGAGGCCGGGCGCGACGCCTATCTGGCGGGGCGCATGGGGCAGCGGCGCTACGCCGATCCGTCGAGCCCGCTCGCCGGGCTGATCTGACACCAACGCACGGCGCCGCGCCGCGTTCCGGCCCGAAAAGCCGTTTCGCGGCAAGCGGTTGGTCGCAAGGATCGGCAACTTGTCCGCAGCCTCGCTGGTTGATCCGGCAAGAGGCACTCCCGCCTCTTCGACAAGGAGATTCCCCGTGGGTGAACTGAAGGACAAGGCCAAGGGCCTCGCGAACGAAGCTGCCGGCAATGTGAAGCAGGCGGTCGGCAAGGCGACCGACAATGAGCGCCTGCGCGCCGAAGGCGAGCTTCAGGAGCGCAAGGGCGAAGCCCAGAACCTGAAAGGCAAGGTCAAGGGCGCGCTCGGCGACAAGATCTGACGCGCTTCTTGGTGCGTCACGCAAGGAAAAGGCCCCGGAGCGATCCTGGGCCTTTTTCCGCTTAAGCCCCTCCTCTTTAGAGGAGGGGTTTGGGGTGGTGGAGGCCGGTGCGGAACACCACCCCGCTGCGACTAAGGCGCAAGCGCCTAAGTCTCGCTGCCCCTCCTCTGAAGAGGAGGGGCGATCTCTACCTTCCCCCCGACGCCACCAGATCGACGTCGGTCATACCGCCGTCGCGGCGCGCCATCACGACATAGGCGAGGTCGCCCTTGGTGCCGCCGAGCATATGCTCGTTGCCGCCCACCCGGTGGTCGCTCGAATAGCCCGCGCGCACCGCCATCGTGTGATAATAGTCGAGCACGGCCTGCAGCGACGCCGCGGTCTGGAAATTGACGACGCGGATGTTGCACTTGCCGCCCGCGATGCCCGCCGCCTCGCGCAGCGTCGCGCGCGGATAGACCTTGAACGCCTCGGGCAGGCGGTTCGCCCAGTCGTTGCCGTAGGTCAGCTTGCCGCAGCCGGTCGCGCCGCCGGCCTGCTCGCGCGCCAGCGCGCCGATGGTGACGGGGCGCTTGGCCTCGCAGCCGTCGCAGCCCGCTTCGAGCGGCAGCGCCTTGGGCGCGGCGAGCAGCTTGCCCGCCTTGAGCGCCGCCGCCGCCTCGGCCGCGGTCGCCGCCTTGCCGCCCGCCACGGCGGGGACGCCGCCGTCGACCGGCTTGTTGCCGGGGGTGACCGCATTCTGGTTGGCCTGGCCGGTTAGCTTGGGATCGACCATGATCTTGTCTTCGAGCGCGCCCTTCACCGCCGGGTCGGCGTTGGTGAGCCCGTCGTCGAGCGGCGACAGCTCGGCCTTGGCCGCCGGATTGTCCCGGCACCCGGCGAGCGGCGCCGTCGCTATCATCAGGCCCGCGACCAGCCATTTTCCGCGCAGGATCATCGCTAACACTCCCTTAATCTATCACAGGGAATGCCCGATCCTGGTTAAGAAGGCATGATCAAAGAGCGTTAACGGGTAAGGCTTTGTTAGCCGAAAACTGTCTCGGAGCGAGACGGATTCGGTGAACAGCGGATCAGGCGCGAGGTTTCGACCGCCGCCTGACGGTGCTTCACCGCCTCGCGATAGACGGGATCGGTGACCATTTCCATGAAGGCGCCGCTGTTCGGATATTCGGCGATGAACACCGCGTCCCAATGCTCGTCCGCAGGGCCGATCACCATCGCCTCCATCGTGCCGCGCCAGACGATCCGGCCGCCGACGCGCTGGAAGACCGGGCCGCTGTCCCGGCCGTAATGGGCATAGGCTTCGGCGCCGCTCAGCCTCTGCGCCGCGAGCGGATGCTCGTCGGCATAGGCCGCCCTTTCCTTGAATCGCACGAGGTTGAGCATGTGGATGGCGGTGTCGCGGGGCAGCGCCTTGAAGGCGTCGAACTGCGCGCGTTCGGGGTCGATATGATGGTCGGTCATGGCAGGAACGCCTTGCGGTTGATGCGCCATTCGTCGGCGCTCTGCGTCCAGGCATCGACCGGCGCTTCGTGGAAGGGCTCGGGCAGGCGGGTCGGGCCGCTGTTGCGCGCGCCGAGACGCTTCGCCAGCGCCTGCGACCGGATGTTCGCCGGGTCGATCGTGTGGAGCAGCGAGGGCCATTTCAGGAACTCGACCGCGAAGTCGCATGCGGCGACCGTGCCCTCGAAGGCATAGCCCTTGCCGGCGAATTTCGCGCGCACGCCATAGCCGATCTCGAGCCCCGGCCAGCCGTCGGGCTCCCACGGGCCGAGCCGGCCCACCCATTCGCCGGTCGCGCGTTCGATGACCGAGAACATCGAAAAGCCGCGAATGTGCCACGCCCCCGCCAGCGTGCACCACAGCCGCCACGCCGATGCGCGCGGCGCGGTGCCGCCGATGAAGCGCATCGTCTCCTCTTCGGCGCTCATCTCGGCAAAGGCGTCGAAATCCTCCGCCGCGGGCGGACGCAGGATCAGGCGCTCGGTGACGAGCAAAGGTCCGTTGAGCATGATGATCCTCCCCAGCGAAGACGGTGTTTCTGCGGCAGGACGGGGGGAAGGGCAAGCGAAACCGAAACCGAGGGAGACACGGGCGGACGCTAATCCTCCCCACTTGTGGGGAGGTGGCAGTGCGAAGCACTGACGGAGGGGGTTGGCGTCCTGACGCAAGGTTGCGTCAGGACGCCAGCCCCCTCCACCACCCTTCGGGTGGTCCCCCTCCCCGCGAGCGGGGAGGATCGGAACGGACAGGACGAGGGCGCCGGTCTTGCGACCGACGCCCTCTCCATCACAGGCTGCGGGTGGAGGGGTCTCGGACCCGCAACCGCAACGGCTCGTTCGCCGCTTAGCGGCAGCGATATTTGTCGCGGTCGATCTCGCGGCCGATCAGCGCGCCGGCGCCGGCGCCGATGATCGTGCCGAGCAGCTTGTCGCCGCTGCCCGCGATCTCGTGGCCCGCGAGGCCGCCGACCGCGCCGCCGATCAGCAGGCCGGTCGTGCCATTGTCCTTGCGGCAGTAATAGCGGCCGTCGTTGCCGCGCCAGACGCGGGTGTTCTTGTTGATCCGCTGGTCGCGCGCATAATAGCGGTCGCGCTTGTCCCTCTTGCGCTGGAAGCCAGTGTCCTGGTCGACGTTGGCAAGGCCCTGGCCTTGCGCCGGGACCGCCGTCGAAACGCCCGCATGGAGCGGCGTGGTCGCGGTCAGCGCGATCGCGGCGGCGGCGCCCGCAAGGCCCTTGTTGAACATATGCATGTTTCCATCCTTTCCTGGTTCCGGCGTCCCGGCCCGCGCGGCGGCACCGGGCGCTACGGATGAAGAACGGGCCGATCCGCGCCTCTGTTGCATGAACCTCGGGCAACAAGACGAAGCGAGGCTTTCCGTCGATGAAGCGAAAGTGGGCTTGCCGGGTTCGGCGGCGCATGCCACAGGCCCATGCCCGCGTCGCAAGGCCCGACACCATCCCCCTCGATCCAGTTGGCAGACATGGTATGAACAATCCGGCGGTTTCGGCCGGCAGCAACAAGGGCGGTCTGCCCTATGCGCTCGGCGCCTATGCCATCTGGGGCTTCGTGCCGCTCTTCTTCAAGCTGCTGGACAGCGTTCCGCCGGTCGAGGTGCTGGCGCAGCGCATCCTCTGGTCGCTGCCTTTATGCTTCCTGATCATGGCGTTCCGCCGCCAGATCGGGGAATATGCAGCAGCGCTGCGCGACTGGCGCGTGCTGCGGCTGCTGCTCGCGAGCGCGGTGCTGATCGCACTCAACTGGCTCGTCTATATCCATGCGATCTTCACCGACCATGTGCTCGCGGCGAGCCTCGGCTATTATCTCAACCCGCTCGTCAACGTGATGCTGGGGATGATCTTCCTCGGCGAGCGGCTGAGCCGGCTGCAGGCGGTGGCGGTGGTCATCGCCGGCGTCGGCGTCGCCATCCTGCTCGCGGGCGCGCTCGACACGCTGTGGATCAGCCTGACGCTCGCCTTCAGCTTCGGCATCTACGGCCTGATCCGCAAGGTCGCGCCGGTGGGCTCGCTTCCCGGCCTGGCGATCGAGACGACCCTGCTGTTTCCGCTGTCGCTCGCGGCGGGGGTCTGGTTCCTGTGGATCGGCGACGGGCGCGGTTTTGGTTCGGATGCGGGGATCAGCTGGCTGCTCGCCGCCGGCGGCGTGGTGACCGCGGTGCCGCTGCTGCTCTTTGCGACCGCCGCGCGGCGGATGAGCTATGCCTCGCTCGGCTTCGTGCAATATCTCGCGCCGAGCATCGCCTTCCTGCTCAGCCTGTTCGTCTTCCGCGAGCCGCTCAAGCCCGCGCAGCTCGCCTGCTTCATCCTGATCTGGACGAGCATCGCGGTGTTCAGCTTCGACATGTGGCGCAAGATGCGCGCCGAGCGGATGATCGCGGTGGCGTGAGCCGGGGCCGGTTCAGACCAGCCGCCACCCCAGCGTTTCGCCCGCATGGAATGGCACGACCTCGCCGATCCGGTCCGGCACGACGGTTTTTCCGCGTTCCAGCGTCACCGTGCCGCCGTTGAGTGGCAGGCCGTAGAAGCGCGGGCCATGCTCGCTTGCGAAGCCCTCGAACCGGTCGAGCGCGCCTTCCTCGTCGAACACGCTGACATAGGATTCGAGCGCGAAGGGGGCGTTGAAGATGCCGGCGCAGCCGCAGGCGGTTTCCTTGGTGTGCACCGCATGCGGGGCGCTGTCGGTGCCGAGGAAATATTTGGGCGAACCCGACACGGCGGCGGCGCGCACCGCGAGGCGATGCTGCTCGCGCTTCGCGACGGGCAGGCAATAGGCGTGCGGGCGGATGCCGCCGACGAGCATCGCGTTGCGGTTGATGTGCAGATGCTGCGGCGTGATCGTCGCCGCGACATTGGCGGATGCGTCCCGCACGAAATCGACCGCCTCCGCCGTCGTGATATGTTCGAAGACGATCCTGAGCTCGGGCAGGTCGCGGACGAGGCCGGCGAGCGTACGTTCGATGAACACCGCCTCGCGGTCAAAGATGTCGACGTCCGCATCGGTCACCTCGCCGTGGATCAGCAGCGGCATGCCGATGTCCGCCATGCGTTCGAGCACGGGCATGATGGCGGCGATGTCGGTGACGCCGTGCGCGCTGCCCGTCGTCGCATGGGCGGGATAGAGCTTCGCCGCGGTGAACACTCCCTCGGCATGGCCGCGCGCCAGCTCGTCCGCATCGCTGTGATCGGTCAGATAGGCGACGATCAGCGGGGTGAAATCCATGTCCCGCGTCGCGGCGCGGATGCGGTCGCGATAGGCGGCGCCCTCCTTTGCCGTCGTCACCGGCGGCGACAGGTTCGGCATGATGATCGCCCGCGCGAACTGGCGCGCCGTGTAGGGCGCGACATGATCGAGCATCGCGCCGTCGCGCAGATGGACGTGCCAGTCGTCGGGGCGGCGGATGGTCAGGCGGTCGGTCATGGCTGTCCCTGAAGGGGGAGGGGCTTTAAGTTGGCTCCCGCGCTCCCTATTGTCGCTGCATGGCCAACACAACCCTGATCGACCGCGCGCTCATCCGTCTCTCGGGCGAGGACGTCCGCGGCTTCCTGCAGGGGCTGGTCACCAATGACGTGTCGGGCGGCTTGCCGGTCTGGGCGGCGCTGCTGACCCCGCAGGGCAAGGCGCTGTTCGATTTCCTGATCTGGGGCGACGGCGACGACCTGCTGATCGATTGCGAACGCGACGCGGCGGGCGATCTGGCGAAGCGGCTGACTCTCTATCGCCTGCGCCGGCCGATCACGATCGCGCGGGAGCCCGGCCTGTGCGTCCACTGGTCGCGCGAAGGCACGGCGGGCGTCGCCGACCCGCGCCTCCCCGCTCTCGGCCGCCGCTGGCTCGCGCCTGCGGGCGGCGAGGCTGGCGCCGATGCCGAATGGCGCACGCATCGCCTGTCGCTCGGCGTTACAGAAGGCCGCGCCGAACTGGGCGACGGCACGACGCTGTGGCTCGAATGCAATGCCGCCGAACTCAACGGGGTCAGCTTCACCAAGGGCTGCTATGTCGGGCAGGAGAATACCGCGCGGATGAACTGGCGGCAGAAAGTGAACCGGCGGCTGGTGGTGGTGCCGATCGCCGAAGCCGATGCGAAGCGGCAGGTGGTGGCCTGGCCCGACCTCGGCCTCTCGGTCGAGCATCGGCGGGTGGAGACTATCGACGCCGCGACGGCGCCGGCGTGGATGCGCGACGCGCTGGCCGGATAATGACGTGGTTTGAAAAGCGGAGCGTGATCTTACTTTCTTCGTCACCCCGGACTTGATCCGGGGTCCCGCTCTACGCCGTCCGAAAGCTGGACCCCGGATCAAGTCCGGGGTGACGCAAAGGGAAATCGAACCGGTCACAGTCAAACTTCGTCACCATGCTGGCCGCCGGTTCATGACAGATGCCGCCGCGCCTGTTATGATCCCCTCATGCGCGCTTTGCTGATTCCGTCGGTGCTGGTCGCCGCCTTCGCCGCAACACCGGCGGCCGCCGATGGCGGTTGCCCGGCATCCTCGCCTCCCGCTCCCGCGAGCATTCCGCTCGTGCCGTTGCCCCCCGAAAATCCGACCGAGCCGTCGCGCCTTGCCCCGCTCGCGGCGGATTCGCCGTGGCGCGCGCGGTTCGAGGCGGCGGCGGACGAACTGCTGCCCGCGCTCCGTTCGGGCGACTGGCAGCCGTTGCTCGGCGGGCGCTGGCTGGGCGAGGCCGACCGGCAGGCGGTCGCCGACCTGCTCGCCGACCGCTGCGCCGCCTTCGCGCCGCTGCTCGCGGCGTCCGGCCCGGTCGAGCGCCGCATCTTCGGCTGGAGCCTCCCTGCATCCTACAGCGCCGCCGCCCGCGCCGAGATCGCGTCGCGGCCCGAGGCGGAGGCGCTCGTCTGCTGGTCGGCGGAGCGGGGCGATCTCGCGTGGCCGCGCACCGCCGCCGAGGCCGACAATGGTGCGGGCCGGCCCTGGGCCTGCGCGCGCATCGCCTATTCGCTGCGCGGCGGCACGCCGGGCTGGCGCGCCTTCATCGAGCGCGGCTGA